>NZ_JFYX01000012.1:0-481695 GCF_000632245.1 Pseudomonas sp. RIT357 | reverse complement strand
TCCGCCCCTTCGCCGGGGCGCTTGGAAAAACCCCAAAAAAAAAAAAGAGCTCTTGCCCCAACACTCGGCACCTCGCTTAGGCTCGGTGTGCCCGCACTCCGGCTTGAATCCGTGGGCCGCCGCAATGGGCCATCCATGGCCCAGTGCGGCTAACCCGGCGTCCTGCCGGGTTACCCACGGATTCAAGCCTGCGTGCGGCCAGCGTGTTTGACGGGGCGCCTAAGATCACGATCAAAAGCGCAGATCAAAAGACCGCTGACTTCGTCAGCGAAAAGGATGTAAGAGCAAAGGCAAAAGCAAAAGCAAAAGCAGATCTAAAGCAGATCTAAAGCAGATCTAAAGCAGATCTAAAGCAGATCTAAAGCAGATCTAAAGCAGATCTAAAGCAGGCTGGGACTTATCTGATATGTGGAGATCAAAATGTGGGAGGGGGCTTGCTCCCGATGAGGGTGTGTCAGTTGATGCAGTTGTGACTGACCCACTGCCATCGGGAGCAAGCCCCCTCCCACAATTGGACGGAGTTCGGCTTAAGAACCCGGTCGGCTCTAAGGCCGCCGCGCTGTTGCTTTTGATCTGGAATCGCCCCGTCAACCACGCTGGGCCAGCATTCCGGCCTTTTCCAAAAGTGACCCGTTGTAAGAGCGGAACCATAGGCGGCAGTTACCGCAGCAACGGATATGCCCCCCAACCCACGCACTCAATCAAACACCACGCGCCCGCATGAAATCCCCCCACCTGCGCACCAGGTAGTTGTGCTCATCCATCACCGAGTTCCACACCGCAATATGCCCCATCCGTTGCTCATACGAACCACCATCACGCACTTCGCCAATATCAATCAGCGGTAGCCCGTCACTCCCCAACAATTCCTCCCGCGCAGGCTTGCCGGCGTACCAGTAATCCCACTCGGCGCTGCTCAGGTGATCGCGGCTGCGCGCCGGGTTGCCGATGTAGTAACCCTGCCGGGCCATGACCGCGCCGGGCCAGCCGGACAACCACCAATTGAGGTAGGCATAGGCCGCATCCAGCACCGGGCCTTGGGCATGGCGCGACAGTGACAAACCGCCAAACCAGGCGCGATAGCCTTCGCGGGGTACGGCCAGGCGGTATTTCACTCCGGCGCGGTGCAGGCGCATCAGGGTCGGCGACCACAGGCTCTGGATATCGATGCTAGGGCTGAGCATCAGTTGCGCAGCCTCTTCATCGTCAGACCAGAACGCAGCGAAATGCCCTTCTTTCTGTTTGCGCACCAGAATGTCAGCAAGCACGTCGATCTCTTCGATGCTCATATTGCCGATGTCGTTAAAGCGGGCCAGCCCCGCGCCCTGCACCGCCAGTGCGGCGTCCAGGGCGCCGATGGCGGCGTCACTTTGCAGCGCTGTGCGCGCGCGCCAGGCCGGGTCCAGCAGCCAGCCCCAGCTTTCGTTGCCGTGGCAAAAACCTTCGGGCAGGCGCTCGGGGCGGTAGGCGAAACTGTCGGCGTTGTGGGTCAGGGGCAGCATGCTGATGCGGTCGGTGACGGTGCTGCCGAGGCTGCCGTCGTGCTGCACAAATAAACGCTCACTGGGCACGCTGCCGCTACCCAGGCGGTCGCTGGGCGACAAACGCCCCCGTTTGGGCAGGTCGTTGATCTCATGCCACAGCGCGATGCGCCGTGTGTCGATGGGCTGGATCGCCCGGGCCGGCCACACGAAGTCGACGTTATGAAACCACTGGTCGTACAGGTCGTAGCTGTCGGGCTGCATCACCGCAATGCGTTGGGCCTGTTCAACGTCGTGCACCTGGTACACCAGGCGAATACCCAGCTCCTGTTCGGCACGTACGCGCAGGGTTTCAAGCAAGGTCACGGAGGTGCCGAGGACGCGTAAAGTGATCATCCGGCGAACCGCCGCGAGAACACATCAAAAGAACGCCGCAACAGCGCAGGGTCAAGACCACGCAGGATAAACACCAGGCGCGATTGCCGGTCTGTGCCCGGCCACGCAGGCAGATGGACCGGGGCATGCAGGCAGTGCTGCACGCCATGAATGACGATGGGGGCGTTGCTGGCGTTCACGTTGAGCAGTCCTTTGACGCGAAGGATTCGTTCGCCGTGGCATCTTAACAGCATCGACAACCACACCCCGAAGCCGACCCAGTCCAGCGGCTGGTCGAAGGTCAGGCTGCACACTTGCGCTGCACCGTGGGTGGCGGTGGTGGTTTGATGCAGTTGCCAACGGCTGACTTCCATCGCCGGCTCGGCGCTGCGCAAGCCTTCGCCCAGCAGCAATTGATCGCCGCTGTGAATGTCATGGGTATTGAGGATCGGCGTGCCGGTATTGAGTGCCCGCAGATGCGCGCGCAGGGGCTCGCACTCGCCCGCCAAGTCCGTCTTGCTCAGCAGCAAACGGTCCGCAGCCGCCACCTGGGCCAGCCATTCCGGGTGCAGGCGCTCTTGCAGGGCGGCGTGGCTGGCATCGACCAGCGTGATCACCAGACCGATATGAAAACGTCCACGCAATTGCACATCGTTGTTCAGGGTGGCGAGGATCGGTGCCGGGTCGGCCAGGCCGGTGGTTTCCAGGATCACGCGTTTGAACGCGGGTATTTCCCCACGCTCGCGGCGCTGCAACAGGCCGAGCAACGCGTCCTTGAGTTCGCCACGGATCGAGCAGCAAATGCAGCCGCTGGGCAGCAGCACGGTGTCTGGCGCGACTTCTTCCACCAACAGATGATCAATGCCGACGTCGCCGAATTCGTTGATCAGCAACGCAGTATCGCCGAGGCTTTCGCCTTGCAGCAGGCGTTTGAGCAAGGTGGTCTTGCCGCTGCCGAGGAAGCCGGTAATGACATTCAGCGCGATGCTCATGGGGTTGACTCCAAGTGATCCAACAGCCGTGGATCGAGAGGATCCAGCGGGCGGCCGAGCATGGTTTCGGCCGCCTGCCAGAGTTGATCCAGGCCGCTCGCCAGTTCCTGTTTACCGGTGGCGCCCAACAGCAGATAGGAGGCGCCCTGGAAATCTTCGACCTTGAGCCGGAACACCGCCAACACCTGGTTGATCGCAGCGATACGGCGCAGGCGCTCGCGGCGCCGGGGCAATTCGTCGCCCAGGGGATCACTCCAGTGCAGGTCTTCGCCGAGCAATCCGCAGAGTCCGCACATGGCTACACCTCACTCATGGCATGACATCGCCGGAGTTCGGGCCCAGGGTCTGGCCGACGAACAGATTGCCGCCCGGCTCGCTGGCGAGCAGCACGGCGGTAGGCGCGACTTCGTCCGCCAGGCCAAAGCGGCCCAAGGGCAGTTCGGCGGCCTTGGCGCGTTTCCAGTCGTCGCTGATGCCACCGACCAAAGGGGTTTCGATCGGGCCAGGGGCGATGGCGTTGACCAGCACGTTGTCCTTGGCCACTTCCAGCGCCAGGGACTTGGTAAACCCAATCACACCCGCTTTGGCCGCCGCGTAGTGAGTCAGTTCGGCGCCGCCCTTGATGCCCAGTTGCGAGGCCACATTAATGATCCGCCCCCAGCGCTGCGCGACCATGTGGGGCAAAGCGCGCTGGCTGGCGACGAACACGCTGGTGAGGTCGACGCGCAGCATGTCGTTCCACATCTCGATGGACAGGTCGACGCACCGCGCCTGGGTAAGCATGCCAGCGTTGTTGACCAGAATATCGATGCCGCCGAAGTGCTCGACGCAGCGGTCAACACTGGCTTGAGCGCCCTCGACGGTGCCCACATCGGCCACGCACTCGACCACTTCGGCGCCGAGGTTGCGGCAGGTGATTGCGGTTTCGGCGAGGCTGGCGGCGTGGCGGTCGGCCAATAGCAGACGCGCGCCTTCAACGGCGTAGGCGCGGGCGATGGCGGCACCGATGCCGCTGCCGGCGCCGGTGATCACGGCGCGGCGGTTGGTCAGTTGGTTCATGCAAAAACTCCTGAAAAATTCCACTTCCAATGTGGGAGGGGGCTTGCCCCCGATGGCAGTGGGTCAGTCACAGATGGGCTAACTGAACCACCGCCATCGGGGGCAAGTCGAATCGTCGCACCGCCCCTCCCACATTTGGATCAAGTACATCAGTCAGTCAGGCCAGCGCACGGTCAGGCCGCCGTCGATGACGATGCTTTGCCCGGTTAAATAACTCGACGCATCACTGGTCAAGAACTGCACCAGCGACGCCACTTCATCCGCGCGCCCTACCCGCCCCAGCGGAATCGCCCGCGCGGCTTTCGCCAAACCTTCCGGGCCCAGCGAGTTCTTCGCATCCAGGGACTGCGGCGTCTCGATCAAGCCTGGGATCACCGCATTGCAGCGAATTCCCAAACCGGCCAATTCCACCGCCAGCGACCGGCACAAGCCCGGCACACCGGCCTTGGCGGCGGCATAGTGCGAGTGCTCCTGCCAGCCATACACGCCGCCGGCAATCGAGGAAATCGCCACCAGCGCGCCGCCTTCCTTCATGTGCCGCGTCGCCGCACGGAAGGTGCGCATCACCCCCGTCAGGTCGACGTTGAGCATCTCGTCCCAGAGTGCATCGGTCATTTCCAGCAGTGGCGCGCGACGCAGCAAGCCGGCGTTGGCGACCGCGTAATCCAATCGGCCGAAGTGCTGCACGGCCTGTGCGGCCAGCTCGTCGACCGAGGCGGTATCACCGACATCCAGCGGCAACATCAGGCATTCGCCACCGGCCTCTTCCACCAGGGAAACGGTGGTCTGTGGATCATGGGGATCGGCCGGGTAGTACCCGCCCACCACCGCCACGCCGTTGCGCGCATACGCCACGGCGAGGGCTTGGCCGATGCCACTGGCGGCACCGGTAATCAAGGCAACTTTACGACTCATCAATCACTCCTTACTGAACGGTTTCCGGACGCACATGGCGCGCGGCAAACATCAGGACACCGGACAAAAAGCACGGCAAGGCGCCGAACCACAGCGCGGCGGTCTGCCAGTCGCTGCCGGCGGACAACACCTGGGTTGCACCGAAACCGGCGACTACTGCGCCAATCGGCCCCATGGCGTGGATGATCGCGCCACCGGTGGCGCGGATGCTGGTGGGGAAACTTTCGCTGATGAAGAACAAAGCCGCCGAGTACGGCCCGATCAGGAAGAACAGGCCCAGGCTGTAAAGCCCGACCACCATGGCCATGTTGCTTGGGCCAAACAGCATACCGGCGAACGACAGGCCGCCCAGCATCCAGCCCAGGCCGATCACGTTGCGACGGCCGATCTTGTCACCCATCCAGCCGTGGCTGAGGTAACCGCAGTAACCCACCAGGTTCGACAGCACCAGGATGATCAGCGAGTTCTCGAACGAGATGTGGTGCACGCTGACGATCACGGAAGTGCCCAACACGCTGAACACCTGGATCGCCGCCCAGTTGAGCAACAACGCAGCGCCGATCACCAGGGTGGCGCGGCGGGCCGGGCCACGGAACGCAGCTTTCAGGCCGGCCTTGCTGTGTTCGTCGTAATCCACGCCGTAGGTTGCCGCCACGTTCTGTGCTTCTGTCACCGCGCCGTTTTTGCGCAGTTGGCTGATGCGCTCATGGATCTGGAACTGCGGGCTCTCCTTGAGCTTGCGCGCCATGATCGCAATCACCACCGCCGGGATCGCGGCGAAGATAAAGCAGCCCTGCCAGCCGATGATCGGCAGCAACAGTGCAGTCAAGCCAGCGGCGATCAATGCACCGACCGGCCAGCCGCCCTGCACCAGGCTGTAGATGAAACCGCGACGTTTGGTCAGTCGCGGGTCTTCCGAGGCGCCGTACAGCTCACTCAGGTACGTGGCGTTGACGGTTTCCTCGGCATAGCCCAGGCCGCCCAACGAACGGATCAGAATCAGCGGTGACTTACCCCACGCCCCACCAATCGCGGTCAGCGCCGAGCACAGCGCGGAACCGGCCACGGTGAAGATAATGCCCTTGCGACGGCCCAACTTATCGACCACAGGGCCGATGGCAAAGGCGACTACTGCCGTGCCCACCGCCACCCACGTCGCGATTTCAGCTTGCTCCACTTCACCCCAGCCAAAGTGCCGGCCGATCTCCGGCAGCAAGGTGCCGAACAGGATGAAGTCATACACCGCAAACACCCAGGCGAAAAACGCAATCCAGGTCGCAAACCGCACTTCCTTGGAGGTGAGTTGCCGGGGTTTCCAGCCAGTCAGGTCAAGCTTGTTGTAGATGGACATGAGTCGCGCCTCGGAGGTGGGGGGCTGTTTTTCTAAGGGTCAGGTACGGGGTTGGCGGCGGATAAAGTCATCGGCGATTTCATCGAAGGTGACGAAGCGCACGCCGGCATGGCTCTGGATGTGTTCGATCAGGCGCTCAAGCATCAACAGCACTTGCGGACGGCCGGACACGTCGGGGTGGATGGTCATGGTGAACACCGCGTGTTCGTGTTCGCGGTAGACCCAGTCGAACTGGTCGCGCCACATTTCTTCGAGGTGACGCGGGTTGACGAAACCGTGGCTGTTGGGGGCTTTCTTGATGAACATCATCGGCGGCAGGTCGTCCAGGTACCAGTTGGCCGGGATCTCCACCAAGTCGGTTTCTTCGCCGCGCACCAAGGGTTTCATCCAGGTGTCGGGGTGCTGGCTGTAGTCGATCTTGGTCCAGGTGTCGCCCTTGCGGACGTAGTACGGATGGAAGTCGTTGTGCATCAGACTGTGGTCGTACTTGATGCCCTTTTTCAGCAGCAGTTCGTTGGTGACCTTGCTGAATTCCCACCAAGGCGCGACGTAGCCGGTGGGACGTTTGCCAGTCACCTGGGTGATCAACTCGATGGATTTATCGAGGACGATTTCTTCCTGCTCGGCGGTCATCGCAATCGGGTTTTCGTGGCTGTAGCCATGCACGCCGATTTCGTGACCGGCGTCGGCCACGGCCTTCATCTGCTCAGGGAAGGTTTCCATCGAGTGGCCAGGGATAAACCAGGTGGTGCGCAGGCCGTAACGTTCAAACAATTTGAGCAGGCGCGGCGCGCCGATTTCACCGGCGAACAGGCCACGGGAAATATCGTCGGGCGAGTCTTCGCCGCCGTAGGAACCGAGCCAGCCGGCGACGGCGTCCACGTCAACGCCAAATGCACAGAGGATGTCTTTAGCCATGGTGTGTCTCCTTAAACGTTAAGTACGGTTTCGACGGACAACGCTGCGCGCAGCAGGCGTGCGTCTTCTCCTGTCGGGGCGCTGAGCAGCAGCCCGGTGGGCAGGCCCTGGGCATCGCGGCCGCTGGGCAAGGTCACGCCTGGCATGTCCAGCAAACTGCCGGGCATGGTCAGGCGCAGGGTGGCGAGGTTGGTGTTCACGAAGAGGTCGTCGTCGTTTTCCAGGGGCGCCAAAGCGGGCGCGACGTGGGCGACGGTGGGGGTGATCAGGATCGCGCCGTCAAGGTCGTCGAGCAGTTGCTGTTGCAGACGACGGCGCGCATCGGTCAGGTGGATAAGTTGGCTGGCCGGCAGCGCGCGGGCGGCTTCGAGGCGGCGGCGCACGCGGGGGTCGAGTTGCTCGGCATCGGCGCTGTCAAGCAGGGTTTGGTGCAGAGCGAACGCTTCGAAGGCACCGAGCCAGCCGTGGTGTTTGATCAGATCCAGAGTGGCCTGGAAGGTCGGGCATTCACGTTCTTCGATCAGCGCGCCTTGGGCCTTGAGTTGCGCCACGGCGCTCAGCAGATTGTTGCGCACAGCGGGCTCGACGTCCTGCTGCGCCAGTACAAAGCGCTGGCCTTTGAGGCTGCGGGCGCTGTGGGTCTGTGTGCGGCCATGGAGCAGGTCATCGATGGCCAGCGCATCACGCACGCTGCGGGTCAGCGGGCCGAGGCTGTCGAGGGAACGAGCCAGGGGAAATACGCCGTCACGGCTGTAACGTCGGCTGCTGCTGCGGTAACCCACCACACCATTGAGCGCCGCCGGGATGCGAATGGAGCCAGCGGTGTCGGTGCCCATGGCAATCGGCACAATGCCGGCGGCCACGGCCACGCCCGAACCCGAGGACGAGCCGCCGGAAATGCGCGGCTGGTCCGTGCCATGGGGGTTGTGCGGCGTGCCGAAATGCGGGTTGAGGCCCAACCCTGAATAAGCGAGTTCGCTGAGGTTGGTTTTGCCGATGCTGACCATCCCGGCGCGGCAAAGCAGGCCCACGCTCGGTGCGTCGAGCAAGGCCGCAGGCGCGTTGCGCCGGTAAGCAGCGCCGGCTGTGGTGACGCTGCCAGCCACATCGAACAGGTCTTTCCAGGCCACGGGCACACCATCGAACCCACTCAAGGGCTGGCCAGCTCGCCAACGGGCCGCGGACGCTTCGGCTTCACGGCGGGCGCGCTCGGCGGGCAGGGAAATGAAAACGCTGGCCGAGCGGCTCGCTTGATCGAGTGCCTGTTCGAGGGCTTTCACCGGGTCGCTGCGACCGCTGGCGAAATCCTCGGCCATTGATGTGGCGTCTGACATCAGGAGAACCTCATAAAACGTACATATTCATAAAATGTACATTTTACAAAGGCAGCTTTCGTGCCAGTCTCTACGTAGCGCTGTTTACGCGGTTACGGTTTTTCGCCCATAGCAGCGGGATAGATGGTTTTGATCGATGGAAAAATGTCTTGCATCACACCTGGGATCCACCTCCAATGAAATAATGTATCTTTTATTAATAAGTACATTTTGGTGCAGAAAAGTAACAGTCACACCTTTCAGGCCCCAAAAAAGTGCCACCGACGTAGCACAGAGTGACAGGCGCAACTTATGAGAGAATCCCCGGCCACCGTCCTACAAGCCCCAGAGAAAGTGATGAAAGCAGTGTCCGCCTCGGCCTCCCGTTACGCGATGATTCACCAGGTGTTGCGCGACGCGATCGTCAATGGCACCGCCCGTCATGGCTTGGTTTTACTGGAAGCGCCCTTGGCCGAACTGTTCGGCACCAGCCGCGTGCCGGTGCGCAAGGCGCTGGACCTGCTGCATGCTGAAGGCTTGATCTGCCGCTTCAACGGCCGGGGTTATCTGATCAACCCCGAAGGCCTGGTCATGGAGCCGCTGCGCCTGCCCCTGAGCCATGCGCACCTGGGTCTCAACGGCGAGGCTGAGCTGGTGGACACCCGGCCGCTGGGCGAGCGGATCGTCGAGGAGATCGGCGCGGCACTGTCCACCTGCATTGCCTTCGGCCATTACCGCTTGGATGAACAAGCCGCCGCCGACCACTACGGCGTCAGCCGAGCGGTGGTGCGTGAAGCGCTGATGCGCCTGCGTGACCGTGGCCTGGTGGAAAAAGAGCCCTACTCCCAATGGTTGGCCGGGCCGTTGACCGCGCGGGAAGTCACCGAGGATTACGAACTACGTGCCTGCCTGGAGCCCGAGGCGCTGCGCCAGAGCGCACCGAACCTGGACCGCGAGGTCCTTGAAGCCATGCTGCAGCGGGTACTGGATGCCCAGAACAGCGCCGAGTGCAGCCTGGAAGCCATCGAGCAGATCGAAGAAGACTTGCACCAGCGCTGCCTGGCCGGGATGCAGAACCGCAAGATTGCCGCGCTGATTCGCCAGGGCCAAAGCCCGATGATCATCAGCCGGATTTTTTACCGATTGCTGGGGATCGGCGCGGATCCAGCCATGCTCGCCGAACATCGCTTGATTCTGGATTTGCTGCTGCATGGCGCGTTTGACGCGGCGGCGTTGAATCTGCGCGAGCATTTGCAACGTGCACGGCAGCGGATGTTGCAGCGTTTGAAAGTGCTATCGGTGCTGCCAGAACAGCCACTCCCCGCCTACCTCCACAAAATCAGCTGACGCAACACGGAGCCAATGTTGGCAGGGCGGTGCGACGATTGACTTGCCCTCTCCCACATTGACCAAGTCGCCGCAGGAATTTCATGCAATATGTTGCTATCTCACGCCCCCCATTGAAACCACTGCTGCCTCGCCCCATCTAACCTCCATACTTCCTTATGCAGGTGCCCCATGAGCGACCAGCAAGAATTCCCTGATTACGACCTCAACGACTACGCAGACCCCGAAAACGCTAAAACCTCCTCGTCCAATACCGGCCTGGCTCTTCCAGGGCAAAACCTGCCGGACAAGGTCTATATCATCCCGATCCACAACCGGCCTTTCTTCCCGGCGCAAGTGCTGCCGGTGATTGTCAACGAAGAACCGTGGGCTGAGACCCTTGAGCTGGTGAGCAAATCCGACCACCACTCACTCGCTCTGTTCTTCATGGACACGCCGCCGGAAGATCCACGCCACTTCGACACCTCCGCCCTGCCGCTGTACGGCACCCTGGTGAAGGTGCATCACGCCAGCCGCGAGAACGGCAAGCTGCAATTCGTGGCCCAGGGCCTGACCCGCGTGCGCATCAAGACCTGGCTCAAGCACCATCGTCCACCGTATCTGGTGGAAGTCGAATACCCACACCAGCCCACCGAGCCGACCGACGAGGTCAAGGCCTACGGCATGGCGCTGATCAATGCGATCAAAGAGCTGCTGCCGCTTAACCCGCTGTACAGCGAAGAGCTGAAGAACTACCTCAACCGCTTCAGCCCCAACGACCCGTCGCCCCTCACCGATTTCGCCGCCGCGCTGACCTCGGCCACCGGTAACGAGCTGCAGGAAGTGCTGGACTGCGTCCCCATGCTCAAACGCATGGAAAAAGTCCTGCCGATGCTGCGCAAGGAAGTCGAAGTCGCGCGCCTGCAAAAGGAGCTCTCCGCCGAGGTGAACCGCAAGATCGGCGAACACCAGCGCGAGTTCTTCCTTAAAGAACAGCTCAAGGTGATCCAGCAGGAGCTGGGCCTGACCAAGGACGATCGCAGCGCGGACGTGGAGCAATTCGAGCAACGCCTGGAAGACAAAGTGCTGCCAGCCCAGGCGAAAAAACGCATCGATGAAGAACTGAACAAACTGTCAATCCTGGAAACCGGCTCGCCGGAATATGCGGTCACCCGCAACTATCTGGATTGGGCAACCTCGGTGCCGTGGGGCGTGTACGGCGAGGACAAGCTCGACCTGAAACACGCGCGCAAGGTGCTGGATAAGCACCATGCCGGCCTGGACGACATCAAGAGCCGCATCCTCGAATTCCTGGCGGTAGGCGCTTACAAAGGCGAAGTCGCCGGCTCCATCGTGCTGCTCGTCGGCCCGCCGGGCGTGGGCAAGACCAGCGTGGGTAAATCCATCGCCGAGTCTCTGGGCCGGCCGTTCTACCGGTTCAGCGTCGGCGGCATGCGCGACGAGGCCGAGATCAAGGGCCATCGCCGTACCTACATCGGCGCCATGCCGGGCAAGCTGGTGCAGGCGCTCAAAGATGTTGAAGTGATGAACCCGGTGATCATGCTCGACGAGATCGACAAGATGGGCCAAAGCTTCCAGGGCGACCCGGCCTCGGCCCTGCTCGAAACCCTCGACCCGGAACAGAACGTCGAATTCCTCGACCACTATCTCGACCTGCGCCTGGACCTGTCCAAAGTGCTGTTCGTGTGCACCGCCAACACCCTTGACTCAATTCCCGGCCCGCTGTTGGACCGGATGGAAGTGATTCGACTGTCGGGCTATATCACCGAAGAAAAAGTCGCCATCGCCAAGCGCCACCTGTGGCCAAAACAGCTGGAAAAAGCCGGCGTATCGAAAAACACCCTGACCATCAGCGACGGCGCCCTGCGCGCATTGATCGACGGTTATGCCCGTGAGGCAGGGGTGCGCCAGTTGGAGAAACAACTGGGCAAACTGGTACGCAAAGCCGTGGTCAAGTTGCTGGATGCGCCGAACTCGGTGATCAAAATCGGCAACAAGGACCTGGAAAGCTCCCTGGGCATGCCGGTGTTCCGCAATGAGCAAGTGCTGTCCGGTACCGGTGTGATCACCGGACTGGCCTGGACCAGCATGGGCGGCGCGACCCTGCCAATCGAGGCGACGCGCATCCACACACTGAACCGCGGCTTCAAGCTCACCGGGCAATTAGGCGAGGTGATGAAAGAGTCTGCCGAAATTGCCTACAGCTACATCAGCTCCAACCTGAAGTCGTTTGGCGGCGATCCGAAGTTCTTCGACGAAGCCTTCGTGCACTTGCACGTGCCGGAAGGTGCCACGCCGAAGGACGGCCCGAGCGCTGGCGTGACCATGGCCAGTGCGTTGTTGTCCCTGGCCCGTAACCAAGCGCCGAAAAAAGGCGTGGCCATGACCGGCGAACTGACGCTGACCGGGCATGTACTGCCGATCGGCGGCGTGCGCGAGAAGGTGATCGCAGCGCGACGTCAGAAGATTCACGAGCTGATATTGCCGGAACCCAATCGCGGCAGTTTTGAAGAGTTGCCGGAGTATCTTAAAGAGGGCATGACGGTGCACTTTGCCAAGCGGTTTGCGGATGTGGCTAAAGTGCTTTTCTAAGCGATAGAGAGCAACCGTGTACTCATAATGACCAGGTTCAAGCCTGGTCATTTTCATTTCAGATTTGCGGTAATCAATCCCTTCCTGAGTTATCGCCAACCCGTCTAAAAAACTGTCATTTCTCACAGGTCCCAGTTGTTCCGGCGCCCTCTACATTGAAGCGACTGCGCGTCCAATCATGCGCAGGTCCAATCAAGGAGAAACCAATGACAGCAACTCGCGAAGCACCAGCCGAGATCGAAAACATTACGGGTGAGTTCAAAGGATCCGTGTCCAAACGTGGGAATTTCCAAACCCAACAGCTGGAATATACAGCCGATGACAAATGGCTTGGCATAACCGCCATTGCTGAGCGACAAAGCCGCCAAAGCGAGCGAAGAATCGAGCTGGTACTCCATCGTGATATTAAGCCCGGCACGTACCATTTTGAAGGCACCCCCTCACCACCCGTGGTGAGAGTGCGCTACTTTGAAATGTACCGCATCGGCTTCTACCACTATCTGGGTGAGGCCACAACCCAAAAAGGAACGCTGGTTTTAGATATCTCGACAGACAACCAACACCATACGGCAAAGCTAGACTTCACCGTCAAGCTCCGGAACGGAAATGAACTCAAGCTAAGCATCAAATATGACGTATGGCTGACTACGACCCTTATTTGAAACTTAGGCGGCACAGACGGTGCCGCCGTCACACCTTGTCTCATCTTCGGTTATGCTCGCCCTTCGTCGTGTATAAACGGAGTCTCCATGACTGCTGCCCGCCTGCTTCTCCCCCTGAGCCTTTGCCTGCTGACCGCGTGCGCCAGTGCGCCGAAGCAAAACGTCACCGTGGAAAACCAGAGCGCCTGCCCGCTCCAGCTTAAAACCGGGCAAAACCTGATCCTCACCCTGCCGAGCAACCCCACCACCGGCTACCGCTGGGCCATCCAGGATTCCGCCGGCGGCGTGCTGCGTGCGCTGAGCCCTGAGGTCTACAGCAGCACTGAGTCCGGCGTGATCGGGGGCGGTGGTCAATCCACCTGGCGCTTCCAGGCGTTTGCCGCCGGCCAGGGTCGTTTACGCCTGACGTCCCAGCAGCCGTGGGAGCCGGAAGCCGAACCCGTGGAGACCTTCGACTGCACCCTTACGGTGAACTGATATGCCATGGCTGATACTCGCGTTGATGGGCGCCGCCACTTTTATCTACGGTTTGAGCACTCACGCGATGTTGCTCTGCCTGCTGGTCAAACCGCTGCCGGTACTGGCGTTGTTGGGCTGGCTGCATGACGCACCGCCCACCGACTATCGACGCTGGATCAGCCTCGGGCTGATTTTCTCACTGGTGGGCGACGTGTTGCTCGCTTGGCCTGGCGACTTGTTTATCTTCGGCCTCGGCGCGTTTCTGATTGCGCACCTGGCATACCTCAAGGCCTATTTCAGCGATTGCCGTCGTTTGGCGGTATTACCGTTGGTATTGGCGCTTGGTGTAGGCGTCGTCCTGCTGAGCATCCTGATTTCCCATGGCCTTGGCGACTTGTTGATTCCCGTCGTGGTTTACGCCTTGGTGATCAGCGCAATGCTCTGGCGCGCGCTCGCGCGGCTGGGCAGTGACGTGCCAAAACGCTCGGCCTTACTGGCTGCGGCGGGCGCGGTGTCGTTTGTGTTTTCAGACGCCCTGATCGGCATCAATCGGTTCGTGGTGGCGTTCGACGCCGCGCCGTATTTGCTGATCACCACGTATTGGCTTGGCCAGTGGGGCATCACCGCCTCTGCTTTCCATCAGACAACCCGCGCACACGAGGGCCAACTTGGCTAAAATGCCGGCCTTTCCCCCCTCGTCGCCGGAACAACCGTGAGCAAAGAACCCGATCGCCTTTTCGCCCAGCCCCTGCCCCAGGTGCCGGACTTCGCCTTTAACGAGGACGTGGTGCGGGTATTCCCGGACATGATCAAGCGCTCGGTGCCAGGCTACCCGACTATCGTCGAAAACCTCGGTGTTCTCGCGGCGCAGTTTGCCCAACCCAACAGCGTGCTCTACGACCTGGGTTCATCCCTTGGCGCTGTCACCCAAGCCCTGCGCCGACACGTGCGTACCGACGGCTGCCGAGTGATCGCGGTGGATAACTCCGCCGCCATGGTCGAGCGCTGCCGCGAATACCTCAACGGCCAGGACTCGATGTTCCAGGAGTTGCTGCCGGTCGAGGTGATCGAGGGCGATATCCTCGCGCTGCAATTCCAGCCGGCCTCGGTGGTGGCGTTGAATTTCACCCTGCAATTCATCGCGCCCGACGAGCGCCTGAGCTTGCTGTCGCGTATTCGTCAGGCGCTGTTACCGGGCGGTGCGCTGATCCTTTCGGAAAAGCTGCGCTTCAATGACCTTGAAGAACACGCGCTGCTCACCGACCTGCATATCGCGTTCAAACGCGCCAACGGCTACAGCGAACTGGAAATTGCCCAGAAGCGCAGCGCCATCGAAAACGTCATGAAGCCCGACAGCCTCGAAGAACACCGCGAACGCCTGCTGGCAGCCGGGTTCTCGAAAGTCGTGCCGTGGTTCCAGTGTCTTAACTTTGCCTCGTTGATTGCCTTGCCATGATTGATTTGTCTCCCCTCGCCCGCCATCTGGTCGGCACTCCTCTGGCCGTATGGGCCCAAGGCCTGCAAGCGCAGCTCGACAGCAAAATGGAAAAAGGACATGGCGACCTGGAGCGCTGGCAGAGTGCATTGGATGCACTGCCGAAGATCATGCCCAGCGACGTCGACTTACTGAATGACCTGGTGCTGGACACCGACTGCGACGACGAAACCCGCGCACAGATGCGCACCGCATTGATGGGCCTGAGCCCATGGCGCAAGGGGCCGTTCCACCTGTTCGGCGTGCACGTCGACACCGAGTGGCGCTCGGACTGGAAGTGGTCGCGCGTCGCACCGCACCTGGACTTGAAAGGCAAGCGCATCCTCGATGTCGGCTGCGGCAACGGTTACTACATGTGGCGCATGCTCGGCGCCGGCGCCGACAGCGTGATAGGTGTCGACCCGAACTGGCTGTTCTTCTGTCAGTTCCAGGCGGTGCAGCGGTATCTGTCCGAACCGAAAGCCTGGCACCTGCCATTTCCGTTTGAAGACTTGCCGGCCAACCTCGAAGGCTTCGACACGGTGTTTTCCATGGGCGTGTTCTACCACCGTCGCTCGCCCATCGAGCATTTGCTGGCGCTGAAGGACACCTTGGTCAAGGGCGGCGAATTGGTCCTGGAGACCCTGGTGGTGGAAGGCGACCAGCAACAGGTGCTGGTGCCGGAAGACCGTTATGCGCAGATGCGTAACGTGTGGTTCCTGCCGTCGGTGCCGGCGTTGATGCTGTGGCTGCGCCGCGCAGGTTTCAGCGATGTGCGTTGCGTGGATGTGAGCGTGACCACGGTGGAGGAACAGCGCGGGACGGAATGGATGAAGTATCAGTCCCTGAGTGACTTCCTCGATCCCGAGGATCACAGCAAGACGATTGAAGGGCTGCCGGCACCGATGCGGGCGGTCATCATCGCCAAGAAGTAACCGCTAATCTCCCTGAAAAAATGAAGATCAAAAATGTGGGAGGGGCAAGTCGAATCGTCGCACCGCCCCTCCCGCATTTGATACTCGGTGTTGGTTAGATCTGAGGCTTCGCCCGGCGGGCCTTGAAGAACTCGCTCAACACCGTGCCGCACTCCTCGGCCAGCACACCGCCTTCAAACACCACCCGATGATTCAGAAAGCCCTGGGTAAAAAACTGCCCCTGGCTTTGCACAATCCCCGCCTTCGGCTCCAACGCGCCATAGACCACCCGCGCGACTCGCGAATGCACGATCAACCCCGCGCACATGCTGCAAGGCTCCAACGTCACATACAGCGTGCTGCCCACCAGCCGGTAGTTACTGATGGCCTGGGCGGCGTCGCGTATGGCGACCATCTCGGCATGGGCGCTGGGATCGTTGCCGCTGATGGGGCGGTTGAAACCTCGACCAATGATTTCACCGTCCTGTACCAACACCGCACCCACGGGCACTTCGCCCAGTGCGGCGCCTTGGGCGGCAAGTGCCAGGGCTTCACGCATGAAGTCTTGGTCGCGGCTGCGGTCGATGATTGCCGAGGGGCGAATCTGGCGCATCACGCCACCTCGATGGCGGCCATCAGGCCGGTTTCCATGTGGTCGATGACGTGGCAGTGGAACATCCACACTCCAGGGTTATCCGCCACCAAGGCCACGCGGGCGCGCTCGTTCTTGCCCAACAAATAGGTGTCGGTAAAGTAGGGGGTCACCTTGTGGCGATTCGAGGCGATCACCTTGAAGCTCATGCCGTGCAGGTGGATCGGATGCTGGTACTGGGTCATGTTCTTCAATTCGAAAATGTAGCTCTTGCCCTTTTCCAGCTTGGCAATCGGTCGGTCGGCGCAGGTCTTGTCGGTGATGTCCCAGGCCTGGCCGTTGATCTGCCACAGGCTCGGCGGCTTGCCATTGTCGACGTTGACCGAGACCGAGCCGACCCACTCGAAATTGAAGTTGAGTTTCTCGGCATTGGCCAGGTCCGGTTCGGCAATCGGATTGGCGGGCAGCGCCGGGGGCCATTCGGTCGGTGCATCGGTGTTGGCGACTGAGCGGAAAGTGCCCAGGCGCACCGGGCCGTTGCGAATAGAGAGCTCTTCGCCTGCCGGCGGTGCCTTGATCGCCAGGCAGATGCGCATACCCGGCCCCAACCAGTACTCCTTGCCCAATGGACGCGGTTCGATGGGATTGCCGTCCAGCGCATAGATCTGCGCTTCGACGTCGGGGATGTTGATGCGATAGGTCAGGGTGTTATCGAGGTTGAGCAGCCGCACGCGGGTGATCTGCCCAGCGGGTAAGTCGATCACCGCCTGGGATACGCCATTGATCGTCGACAGCCGCCCGGCCGTACCGCCACGCGCCGCTTCACGGGGAACGCTGAAGGCAACGAACGCACCCTCTTCGTCCACATGCCAGCTCTTCAGGCTGAGGGTCCGTTCGTGTTTGAAACCGGTGGGTTCACGCTCTTCGATGATCAGCGGGCCGACCAGGCCTCGGCCGAGTTCTTCGCTGCTGTTCACATGCGGGTGATACCAGTAGCTGCCGGCGTCGGGCACGCGGAATTTGTAGTCGAAGTATTCGCCCGGCAGCACCGGCAGTTGCGAGACATAGGGCACGCCGTCCATTTCCAGCGGCAGGCGGATGCCGTGCCAGTGGATGGTGGTCGCGACCGGCAGGTGGTTGATAAAGCGCACCCGCAACCATTCGCCCTGACGCACACGCAACTCGGTGCCGGGTGCCGAGGGGCCGAACGCCCAGGCTTGGGTCTTGTGCCCCGGCACCAGCTCCACGTCCAACGGTGCAGCGATCAGCTCGTAGTCGTGACCCGCTTCGGATTCGGCGACTTTCCCCAGCCAGTAACGGTAGGCGCCACCGGCACCGACGCCCACTACGGCCAGGCCTGCAAGACCACCCAGGATTTGTCGACGGGAAAAGGATCGGGACACAACAACCTCACGTATCTGCCGCAGGCCCAAGGCCTGCAAAGGGCAGATACGATACACCTGCATCGGCTAAACAGTAAGGCTTCTCATGTGGGAGGGGGCTTGCTCCCGATAGCAGTGTGTCAGCCACCACATTTATGGCTGATACACCGCTATCGGGAGCAAGCCCCCTCCCACATTGGTTCTTCATTGTTTTTTAGGGCTTGGAGGCCGCCAGGATCAGGGCTTTCATCTCGGCCACAGCGCCTTTGAAACCGACGAACAGCGCGTGGGCTACCAACGCGTGGCCGATGTTCAGCTCGTTGATGCCTTTGATCGCAGCCACGGCTTCGACGTTGTGGTAATGCAGGCCATGGCCGGCGTTGACGATCAGGCCTTCATTGAGGCCGCAGTTCACACCTTCAATGATGCGCTGCAGTTCATCCGCCACTTCGGTCGGCGTGGTGGCATCGGCGTAACGGCCGGTGTGCAGTTCGATGGCCGGCGCGCCGACACGACGCGACGCTTCGATCTGGCGCTCGTCGGCGTCGATGAACAGCGACACTTCGCTGCCGATTTTCGACAGGCGCTCCACCGCGGCCTTGATCCGCGCTTCCTGGCCGGCCACGTCAAGGCCGCCTTCGGTGGTCAGCTCCTGGCGGGTTTCCGGTACCAGGCAGATGTGCGCTGGGCGAATGCGCTCGGCGAAGAGCATCATTTCTTCGGTGACGCCCATTTCGAAATTCATGCGGGTTTGCAGCACGTCCTTGAGCAGCAACACATCGCGTTCCTGGATGTGGCGGCGGTCTTCTCGCAGGTGCACGGTGATGCCGTCGGCGCCTGCTTCTTCGGCGTCCAGCGCGGCCTTGACCGGGTCAGGGTAACGGGTGCCCCGGGCCTGGCGCAGGGTGGCGACGTGGTCGATGTTGACGCCAAGAAGAATGCGATTGCTGGTGGTCACGGAAGCGCTCCTGAAAAGGGAAAGAAACGGTGCACAGCATACACGGGGAGATCAGGGCTTTCGAAACAACTCGCGGCTGACCAACGGCCGTCCGCCCAGGTGCACGGCCAAGGCCTGACGCATCAAGCGCTTGGCGGCGGATAACGCACCGGGTGCGCTCCAGTCGGCATCGCTCATGGCCAGCAGTTCGGTGCCCTGGAACAGGCCGGGTTGCAGCAGGTAGACGCGCTCAAGACCCGCGTCGACTTGCAGGCGGTACATGCCGTCGGCGGCGACGGGGTCGCCGTGCAGGTCGTTGCTCAGCTCGAAGCCGTAGCCCAGGTCATCGAGCAGACGCCATTCGAAGGCACGCAGCAGCGGCTCCAGAGGGCGACCTTCGGCCAGGGCCAGCAAAGTGGCAGCATAGTGATCAAAGACAGCCGGGTGCGGGTCTTCGGCGGGCAACAGACGGATCAGCAGCTCATTGAGGTAGAGCCCACTGAACAACGCATCGCCATTGAGCCAGGCGGAAGTGCCGACGCTTTCCAGGCGGCCGACGTTTTTCAGCTCGCCCTTGCCGCGAAACTCCACGTCCAACGCCACGAAGGGCCGCGCCAATGTCCCCGCCTTGCCCCGCGCGCTACGCAACACCGCGCGCAGGCGGCCTTGGGGCGTGAGGAAATCCACTAGCGCGCTGGTCTCGCGGTAGGCGCGGCTGTGCAGGACGTAGGCGAGTTGGCTGGGGGGTTGGGACATGGGTGCTCACTGCTGGAATGCATTTTTTGAAAACTACACAAACCTAATGTGGGAGGGGGCTTGCCCCCGATGGCAGTGTGTCAGTCACTTATTTATTAACTGACTCACCGCCATCGGGAGCAAGCCCCCTCCCACATTTTTTGCCCTGCGGTGTTCTTACAGGTCGCCGTAACCGAGGGAACGCAGAGCGCGCTCGTCATCGGACCAGCCGCCTTTCACCTTCACCCACAGGTTGAGCATGATCTTGGAATCGAAGAGCAATTCCATGTCCTTGCGCGCCTCGGTGCCGATGCGCTTGATGCGCTCGCCCTTGTCGCCAATGATGATTTTCTTCTGGCCGTCACGCTCGACGAGGATCAGCGCATGGATATGCAGGGTCTTGCCCTGTTGCTTGAACTCTTCGATTTCGACGGTGATCTGGTACGGCAGCTCAGCACCCATCTGGCGCATGATTTTCTCGCGGACAAGTTCAGCGGCGAGAAAGCGGCTGCTGCGGTCGGTGATCTGGTCTTCCGGGAAGAAGTGCTCGTTCTCCGGCAGGTAGCCAGCGATCACGCGCTCCAGGGCTTCGAGGTTATGACCGTGCTGGGCCGAGATCGGCATGATCTGGGCGTTCGGCAGTTGCTCCTGCAACCAGGTCAGGTGCGGCATCAGTTCGGCTTTGTCTTCGATGCGGTCGGTCTTGTTCAGCGCGACGATCAATGGGCCGGTGACGTACTGCACACGCTCAAGGACCATCTGGTCTTCGTCAGTCCACTTGGTGCGGTCGACCACGAAGATCACCACGTCGACGTCTTTCAACGCCGCCGATGCGGTCTTGTTCATGTAGCGGTTCAGGGCTTTCTCGCCACCTTTGTGCATACCCGGGGTGTCGACGTAGACCGCTTGCACGGCGCCTTCGGTCTTGATGCCCAGCATGTTGTGGCGAGTGGTCTGAGGCTTGCGCGAGGTGATCGCGAGCTTCTGACCGAGGATGTGGTTCAGCAGCGTGGACTTGCCCACGTTCGGGCGGCCAACGATGGCAACATAGCCACAGCGTGTTGCGGTTGAATCAGTCATGGCCATTCTCCACGCCCAGGGCAATCAGTGCTGCAGCGGCCGCTACCTGTTCGGCAATACGACGGCTCACACCCTGACCTCGGCTTTTTTCATTCAGTAAGGTGATTTCACATTCCACGAAGAACACGCGGCAATGGGGCTCACCCTGGATATCCACCACTTCGTAGCGTGGCAGTTCGCAACCACGGGACTGCAGGTATTCCTGCAGGCGGGTCTTGGGATCTTTGTTGGTGTCGACCAGCGTAAGGCTTTCAATCTCCGAAGCCAGCCAGGCGACCACGCGCTCCTTGGCCGTTTCCATACCTGCATCGAGGTAAATCGCGCCGATCAAGGCTTCGAGGGCATCGGCCAGGATCGACTCGCGACGGAAGCCACCGCTTTTCAATTCGCCCGACCCCAGGCGCAGGTACTCACCCAGGCCGAAACCACGGGCCAGTACGGCCAGGGTCTCACCCTTTACCAGACGTGCACGCAATCGCGAAAGCTGGCCTTCGCGCGCTTGCGGGAAGCGTTCGAACAGCGCCTCACCGGCGGCGAAATTGAGAATGGCGTCACCGAGGAATTCCAGGCGCTCGTTATTACGCCCTGCAAAGCTGCGGTGTGTGAGGGCAAGGATCATCAATTCCTGATCCTTGAAGGTGTAGCCGAGCTGGCGCTCTAAACGACTTAGCGAAACGGTCACGGTTTATCCATACCTAGTTGCTGCATATCTAGTGGGTGGCACCGGCGGCCATCGACGATTGACGCAGTGTTCAAATTCAAATCCTGATGGTTACAGCCTGGAGCCGGAATTGTCCAAGCCCCAGAAAAGCAGTCGGCGCTGTGTTCACAGCGCCGCTTGTATTACTTGATCAGCCCGACCCGCGAGAAGTTCGGCAGGTGGCTGAGCTTGGGTTCCGGCCAGCTCATCCAGACCGCGAAGGCCTTGCCGACGATATTCTGGTCGGGAACCATGCCAAGCAGCTCCTTGGGAATGCTCGGGTCATCCCAGTAGCGGCTGTCGTTGGAGTTGTCACGGTTGTCGCCCATCATGAAATAGTGCCCGGCTGGCACTTTCCACTCTCCATCAGGCATGGCGCGGTAGCGGCTCATTTCCTTGCGGATTTCGTGCTCTACCGCACCGAGTTTTTCCTGGTACAGCTCGGCGCTGCCCAAGCTGTTCGGTTCGGAACCGAGCAGTTTCTCGGCCACCGACTCGCCATTGATCAACAGGCGCTTGTCGCTGGTGTAGCGAATCACGTCGCCCGGCAGGCCCACCACACGCTTGATGTAATTGACGTTCGGGTCGCTTGGATAGCGGAACACCATCACATCACCGCGCTGCGGATCACCGACTTCGATGACCTTCTTGTCGATCACCGGCAGGCGAATCCCGTAGGAAAACTTGTTCACCAGGATGAAGTCGCCCACGTCCAGGGTAGGTTTCATCGAACCCGAAGGGATCTGAAACGGCTCCACCAGAAACGAACGCAGCACCAGCACGATGAACAACACCGGGAAGAACGACTTGCCGTACTCAACCAGCAAAGGCTCTTTGTTCAGCTTCTCGATCACCACGACATCGGGCTGGCTGACGCTGCCCTGATAGGACGCGATAGCCGCCCGCCGACGCGGGGCGAAGAACACCAGATCGAGCAACGCCAGGAGACCACAAACGGCAACGGCGATGACCAGCAACAGCGGGAAATTTAGCGACATAGGACCTAACTATCCAACCTGAGCACCGCAAGGAAGGCTTCTTGTGGAATTTCCACGTTGCCCACTTGCTTCATGCGTTTTTTACCGGCCTTTTGCTTCTCAAGCAGCTTGCGCTTACGGCTTACGTCACCGCCGTAGCATTTGGCCAGTACGTTCTTTCTGAGAGCCTTGACGGAGGTCCGTGCAATGATCTGCCCGCCAATAGCGGCCTGGATCGCGACGTCGAACATCTGGCGCGGAATCAGTTCTTTCATCTTCTCGGTCAACTGGCGACCTTTGTAGTGCGCGTTGTCCTTGTGCACGATCAGTGCAAGGGCATCAACCTTGTCGCCGTTGATCAACACATCCAGTTTCACCAGATTAGCCGATTGATAACGATCGAAATGGTAATCCAGCGAAGCATAGCCGCGACTGGTGGATTTGAGACGGTCAAAGAAGTCCAGGACCACTTCGTTCATCGGCAAATCGTAGGTCACTTGCACCTGGGTACCGAGGAACAGCATGTCGTGCTGCACGCCACGTTTTTCGATACACAGGGTAATGACGTTGCCCAGGTGTTCCTGCGGCACCAGGATATTGGCGCGCACGATCGGCTCACGCATGTCTTCGATAGAAGACAGGTCTGGGAGCTTGGACGGGTTATCTACATAAATCGTTTCACCGGTTTTCAGCGCCAGCTCAAAAATAACCGTTGGCGCGGTGGTGATCAGGTCCAGGTCGTATTCGCGCTCAAGGCGCTCCTGAATGATCTCCATGTGCAGCATGCCGAGGAAGCCGCAACGGAAACCGAAGCCCAGGGCGTCGGAGCTTTCGGGGGTGTACTGCAACGACGAGTCGTTGAGGGTCAGTTTCTGCAGCGCTTCGCGGAAGTCTTCGAAGTCATCGGAGCTGACTGGGAACAGACCGGCGTAAACCTGCGGCTGGATGCGTTTGAAGCCAGGCAGCACGTCGACGTCAGGGGTGGAGCTCAAGGTCAGGGTGTCACCCACCGGCGCACCGTGGATGTCCTTGATACCGGCGATGATGAAACCTACTTCACCGGCTTTCAGATCAGTGGTTGCAGTGTGTTTCGGGTTGAATACACCGACGCTGTCCACCAGGTGGATCTTGCCGGTGGACTTGACCAGGATCTTGTCGCCCTTCTTCACACGGCCGTGGCGTACACGTACCAGGGAAACAACCCCCAGGTAGTTGTCGAACCAGGAATCGATGATCAACGCTTGCAGCGGATCTTCGTAGTTGCCGGTGGGGGCAGGAATGGTCTTGACCAGGCGTTCGAGCACTTCGTCAACGCCCAGGCCGGTCTTGGCGCTGCACTCGACGGCGTCGGTGGCGTCAATGCCGATGATTTTTTCGATTTCTTCTTTGACGCGGTCCGGATCGGCCTGTGGCAGGTCGATCTTGTTCAGCACCGGCATCACTTCCAGGCCTTGCTCGATGGCGGTGTAGCAGTTGGCCACGGACTGGGCTTCAACGCCCTGACCCGCGTCCACCACCAGCAGCGCACCTTCGCAGGCCGCCAGGGAACGGCTGACTTCATAGGTGAAGTCGACGTGGCCCGGGGTGTCAATGAAGTTCAGCTGGTACTTGATACCGTCTTTGGCGGTGTAGTACAGAGTAACGCTGTGGGCCTTGATGGTGATCCCGCGCTCGCGTTCGAGGTCCATGGAATCCAGTACCTGGGCTTCCATTTCACGCTCGGCAAGGCCGCCGCACATCTGGATGAATCGATCGGCCAGCGTCGACTTACCATGGTCAATGTGGGCGATGATGGAGAAATTGCGGATATGACTCAAATCACTCACGGATCAACACTCAAAAAGGCTGCAGGCAGATTGCCCGCTGAAAAATAGCCGGGAATTGTACCTGAAGCTTCGGCCAGACGTCATCTTTGCTGACCAGAACAAAAATGCCCCACTCATTCGAGCGGGGCATTTTTTGTGCATAAGCGCGGTATCAGCCAGCTCGGCGCAGCAGCCAGAACCCGGCCAGGGCGCAGATGGCGGTCGGCACCAGCACCGCAAACAGCGGCGAGAAACCGAATACCAGGCTCGACGGGCCGAGAAGGTCCTGAGCGATGCGGAAGGTGAAACCCACCAACACGCCAGTAAACACACGCTGACCCAGGGTCACGGAACGCAATGGGCCGAAGATGAACGAGATCGCCATCAACACCAGCGCGGCGGTTACCACTGGCTGCAACACCTTGACCCAAAACGCCAGCCAGTAACGACCGTTGTTCAGCCCTTGCTCCTTGAGGTAGTGGATGTAACTCCACAACCCAGAGATAGGCAGGCTTTCCGGAATCATCACCACGGTGTTGAGCAATTCCGGCTTGAGAGCGATGTCCCACTCTTCGCTTGGCTCATTGATCACTTCGGTGCTGGCCTTGGTGCCTTGGCCGACATTGCGGAAGTGAGTGGTAGTGATGTCCGTCAGTTGCCATTTTTCGCCGCTGTACTGCGCACGTTTGGCGAAGCTGGACGACAGCATGTGACGTTCTTTATCAAAGGTGTAACGCGTCACACCGATCAACAGGCCGCCCGGTTGCACGGCGTTGATGTGGATGAACTCATCACCCTGGCGATGCCACAGGCCATGCTTGGCGCTTTGCGCATCGCCCGAACCCTGCGCCAGGGCGCGGTTGGCTTGGGCGGTGGTTTCTGCCGGCGGCGCGACGTATTCACCGATCAGCACGCTGCACAGCATCAGCAGCAACATGGGCTTCATCACCGCCCAGACGATACGGCCGATGGACACCCCGGCGGCACGCATGATGGTCAGTTCGCTGTTGCTGGCCAGGCTGCCCAGGCCGATCAAGCAGCCGATCAGCGCAGCCATCGGCATCATGTCGTAGAGCCGACGCGGCGCGGTGAGTGCCACGTAGCTCAGTACATCCCACACGGTGTAGGTGTCGCTCACGTTGCCCACTTCATCGATGAAGGCGAACAACGAGGCAAGGCCCAGGATGATGCCCAGAACCGCCAGAATGGCGATCAGGACGCTGCTACCAATGTAGCGATCGAGCTTAGCCACGAGCCAACTCCTTCTGGCCGCGACGGCTCAACATTTTCAAACGGATAGGTTCCCAGTAGAGCAGGCCCAGGCCGATCACCAGGAAGATCCCGTGCACCCACCACAACCCCAGGGTCGGCGAAAGCTTGCCCTTCTCCAGGGAGCCGCGAGCGGAAATCAGAATGGTGAGGTAAGCCATGTACAGCAGGATCGCTGGCAACAGCTTGAGGAAGCGGCCCTGACGTGGGTTGACGCGCGACAACGGCACGGCCATCAAGGTCACGATAAACACCAGCAGTGGCAGGGAAATACGCCATTGCAGCTCGGCAATGGAGCGCAGTTCCTTGCTGCCGAACAAATCCTTCGTGGGGATGGCGTCGCGGTCAGTCACCTCGTCGCTGACATCCGGACGGGCGAGCAACACGCCGTAAGTGTCGTACTTGATGGCGCGGTAGTCGGCCTGGCCGGGACTGCCGTCATAGCGATAGCCGTTCTCCAGGATCAGGTAGCGACTGCCATCGGGACGCACGTCCTGGCGACCGGACTCGGCCACCAGCACGGAGATGCCACGGTCTTTCTTGTCCTGGCCCAGGCGCTTCTCGGAGATGAACACCCCGCCCAGGTTGGCACGGTCTTCGGTCAGGGTTTCGGTATAGGTGACCCGCGTGCCGTCATTGAGTGCCTGGAAGCGGCCCGGTTCAAGGGTGTCGAACTCGGTCATCGCGTCCTGCTTGTTCAGCACCAGCTGGAACTGCATGGCGCCCTGGGGGGCCAGGCTCAGGCTCAGCCAGGCGACGATAAGCGCGATGCCGGCTGCCGGGATCATGGTCATGCCGAGCAGACGCTGCTGGCTCATGCCGGTGGCCGAGAGCACAGTCATTTCGCTTTCGAGGTACAAACGACCGTAGGCCAACAGGATCCCGAGGAACAGGCCCAGCGGCAGGATCAGTTGCAGGAACCCCGGCAGGCGAAAGCCCATGATCAGGAACAACGAGCCTGGATCCAGGGCGCCCGAAGCGGCTTGGGCCAGGTATTTGACGAAACGACCACTCATGATGATGACCAACAGGACCGCACTCACGGCACTCAGGGTCAACAGGACTTCGCGGGATAGATAACGGAAGACAATCAAACCAGACACTCCAGGGTTGTCAGGCTAAGGCGGCCAAACAAGCAAGCATACCGAGTCAGCCCCTTTACGCAGGGCCGATTAAAAAGATGGCGCATTATCCTGTGATTGACCGCGCCTGTCACTGCGCAACCTCATACGCGGGTACAAAGCGCGTACGAAGGGTTGTCAGGCTCCGCCGGCGAGGTTCAAACTGCGGCCTTTGTCGCTGGCGGTTTACACAGCTGCCACGCTTTAAAGCCTGGATACAAATACCAGGCTCTCAGACCTTTATAAGGGACCCGAAAATGGAATTGGTTGTAAAAAGCGTTAGCCCCGAAACGTTGAAAACCGCCACCCTCGTGGTCGCCATCGGCGAAGGCCGCAAGCTCGGCGTGGCCGCCAAGCAACTCGACGAACTCAGCGGCGGCGCCATCAGCGCCGTGCTCAAGCGCGGCGACCTGGCCGGCAAAGTCGGTCAGAGCCTGCTGTTGCAGAGCCTGCCTAACCTCAAGGCCGACCGCATTTTGCTGGTCGGCGTGGGCAAAGACGCTGAGCTGGGCGACCGCCCGTTCCGCAAGATCATCAGCGGCATCCTCAGCACCCTGAAGGGCCTGGGCGGTGGCGATGCGACACTGGCTCTCGACGAAATCGTGGTCAAAGGCCGCGACAGCTACGGCAAGACGCGCCTGCTGGCAGAGACCCTGGTGGACGGCGGCTATATCTTCGACCAGTTCAAGAGCCAGAAAGCCGAACCCCGCGCCCTGAAGAAAATCACCCTGCTGACCATCAAGGCCGCGCAGGCTGAAGTTCAGCGCGCCGTAACCCACGCTACCGCGATTGCCAACGGCATGTCGTTTACCCGCGACTTGGGTAACCTGCCGCCGAACATCTGCCACCCGACCTACCTGGGCGAGCAAGCCAAGGCGCTGGGCAAAGAGTTCAAGGGCCTGAAAGTTGAAGTGCTGGACGAGAAAAAGATCAAGGAACTGGGCATGGGCTCGTTCTACGCCGTGGGCCAGGGCAGCGACCAGCCACCACGCCTGATCGTGATGCAATACAACGGCGGCAAGAAGTCCGAGAAGCCTTACGCCCTGGTCGGCAAAGGGATCACCTTCGACACCGGCGGCATCAGCCTCAAGCCGGGCGCGGGCATGGATGAGATGAAGTACGACATGGGCGGCGCCGCCAGCGTGTTCGGCACCCTGCGTGCCGTACTGGAGCTCAAGCTGCCGATCAACCTGGTGTGCATCCTGGCCTGCGCCGAGAATATGCCGAGCGGCGGCGCTGCCCGCCCAGGGGATATCGTCACCACCATGAGCGGCCAGACCGTCGAAATCCTCAACACCGACGCCGAAGGCCGTCTGGTGCTGTGCGATGCCTTGACCTACGCCGAGCGCTTCAAGCCGCAAGCCGTAATCGACATCGCCACCCTGACCGGTGCGTGCATCGTTGCCCTGGGCTCCCACACGTCGGGCTTGCTGGGTAACAACGACGAGCTGATCGAGCAACTGCTCAGCGCGGGCAAGGCTGCCGACGATCGCGCCTGGCAACTGCCGCTGTTCGATGAATACCAAGAACAGCTGGACAGCCCGTTCGCCGACATCGCCAACATCGGCGGCCCGAAAGCCGGCACCATCACCGCTGCCTGCTTCCTGTCGCGCTTCGCCAAGAACTTCAACTGGGCACACCTGGACATCGCCGGCACGGCCTGGACCAGCGGCGGCAAGGACAAGGGCGCCACTGGCCGCCCGGTTCCGCTGCTGACCCAGTACCTGCTGGATCGCGCAAAGGCCTGAAACTGAAGATGCCGGGGCGGCCATCACGCCGCTCCGGTCTCAGGAACCGCAATGACCCAAGTCGACTTCTATATATTGCCCAGCGCCGACCCGCTCGCGCGCCTGGACTTTGCCTGCAAACTCACCGAAAAAGCCTGGCGCATGGGCCATCGCATCTACCTGCATTGCAGCGATGCCGCTCAACGCGACGAGCTCGACGCCCGCCTGTGGCGCTTCAAGGGTGAAAGCTTCGTGCCCCACGGCCCTGCCGAATCACAACCTGAAGGTCTGATAGTGCTGGGGCTGGGTGACAACTGCGGCGATCACCATGACCTGCTGGTCAACCTGGACCTGAAAGTACCGCCGTTCGCCAAGGCCTTTGCCCGTGTGGCGGAAGTGGTGGTGGAAGATCCGGCTATTCGTCAGGCCGCGCGGGAGAGTTTCCGTTTCTACCGCGAACAGGGCTATCCTTTGCAAGATCACCGGCTACAACGACTTTGAGCACACGATGGACACTTCCAACCCTGTAAAAAAAGATGACCACCTGCTGGACGACCTGGAGTCGATCCGTCAGTTGCTGGGTGATGATGGCTTGCAACCGCCGCTGCTGACCGAACCGGTCGACGGCGAGGTACAGATTCCGTTGCTGTTTGACATGGTGGGCGGCAAACCTGCGCCGGCACCGGTCGAACTGCCCGTCGTAGAACCAGCCCCCGTTGCCGCCGCCGCCGAGAAAACCCCCGACGCCCTGCTGCTGCATCTAGACAACGAACTGCGCGCCGCCGCGCAATTGATCATGCAAGACGTGATCGACGACTTTGCCCCGCATATCGAAACCGAGATCAAGCGCCGAATGGATGCGCGAATGGAACGGTTGCTCAGCCAGTACCAGTCTTAAACCGTGCATAGATCCCCTGTGGGAGGGGGCTTGCCCCCGATCGCGGTGTATCAGTCAGCCCATGTATGGTTGACACATTGCCATCGGGGGGCAAGCCCCCTCCCACATTGACCGGCGCACGTCTTTAGCCCGTCTTCGCCTCGCCCTGCGCCCTATCCCCCGTTATACTTGCCGGCTTTCCTGAATATATGCCAACTAGGGTCCCGCCGCGCATGGATAAGACCTACCAGCCGCACGCTATTGAAACTTCCTGGTACAACACCTGGGAGTCCGAGAACTATTTCGCTCCGCAAGGTGCGGGCGAGTCCTACACCATCATGATTCCGCCACCGAACGTCACTGGCAGCCTGCACATGGGCCATGGCTTCAACAATGCGATCATGGATGCGTTGATCCGTTTCCGCCGCATGCAGGGTCGTAACACCCTGTGGCAACCGGGCACCGACCACGCCGGTATCGCCACCCAGATGCTGGTGGAGCGCCAACTCGAAGCCACCGGCCAGAGCCGTCACGACCTGGGCCGTGAGAAATTCCTGGAAAAGATCTGGGAATGGAAAGACCAATCCGGCGGCAACATCAGCCGTCAGATCCGTCGCCTGGGCTCGTCCGTCGACTGGAGCCGCGAGCGTTTCACCATGGACGACGGCCTGTCCGAATCCGTGAAAGAAGCCTTCGTGCGCTTGCATGAAGACGGCCTGATCTACCGCGGCAAGCGCTTGGTCAACTGGGACACCAAGTTGCACACGGCGATTTCCGACCTCGAAGTGGAAAACCACGACGAGAAAGGCTTCCTGTGGAACCTTAAGTATCCGCTGGCCGACGGCGCCAAGACCGCTGAAGGCAACGACTACCTGATCGTCGCCACCACCCGTCCGGAAACCATGCTCGGCGATGCCGCCGTCGCGGTTAACCCGAACGACGAACGCTACCAGGCACTGATCGGCAAGTTCGTCGACCTGCCATTGGTTGGCCGTCGCATCCCGATCATCGCGGACGACTACTGCGATCCCGAATTCGGCACCGGCTGCGTGAAGATCACCCCGGCCCACGACTTCAACGACTACGAAGTCGGCAAGCGCCACAACCTTCCGCTGCTGAACATCTTCGATAAAAATGCCGCCGTACTGCCGGCCTGCCAGGTGTTCAACCTGGACGGCACGCTGAACGAAAGCATCGACGGCAAGATCCCGGCCGAATACGCCGGCCTCGACCGTTTCGAAGCACGCAAGCAGATCGTGGCCGCTTTCGATGCCGCCGGCCTGCTGGTCAGCGTTGACGACCACGGCCTGAAAGTGCCGAAGGGCGACCGCTCCGGCACCGTGATCGAGCCGTGGCTGACCGACCAGTGGTACGTGTCCACCAAGCCGCTGGCTGAGCCTGCGATTGCTGCCGTAGAAGATGGCCGTATCCAGTTCGTACCTAAACAGTACGAAAACATGTACTTCTCGTGGATGCGCGACATCCAGGATTGGTGCATCAGCCGTCAACTGTGGTGGGGCCACCGCATTCCGGCCTGGTACGACGAGTCGGGCAAGGTCTATGTCGGCCGCGATGAAGCCGAAGTGCGTGCCAAGCACAACCTCGGCCCGGACGTGGCGCTGCAACAGGACAACGACGTACTGGATACCTGGTTCAGCTCTGGCCTGTGGACGTTCTCCACCCTGGGCTGGCCGCAGCAGACCGAATTCCTCAAGAAATTCCACTCCACCGACGTGCTGGTGACCGGCTTCGACATCATTTTCTTCTGGGTTGCCCGGATGATCATGCTGACCATGCACTTGGTGAAGAACGAGGACGGCACGCCGCAGGTTCCGTTCAAGACCGTGTATGTGCACGGCCTCGTACGTGATGGCCAGGGCCAGAAAATGTCCAAGTCCAAGGGCAACGTCCTGGACCCGCTGGACATCATCGACGGCATCGACCTGGAAACCCTGGTGCAGAAGCGCACTTCGGGCTTGATGCAGCCGAAACTGGCAAAGAAGATCGAAAAGCAGACACGCGACGAGTTCGCTGACGGCATCGCCAGCTACGGCACCGACGCCCTGCGTTTCACCTTCTGCTCGCTGGCGTCTACCGGTCGCGACATCAAGTTCGACATGGGCCGCGTCGAAGGCTATCGCAACTTCTGCAACAAGATCTGGAACGCCGCGCGCTACGTGCTGGATAAAGGTGAAGACTGCGGCCAGAACGGCGAAGCCTATGAGCTGAGCCTGGCCGACCGCTGGATCATCTCGCAGCTGCAACGCACCGAAGCCGAAGTGACCCGCCAACTCGACCAGTTCCGTTTCGACCTGGCCGCGCAAGCCTTGTACGAGTTCATTTGGAACCAGTATTGCGACTGGTATCTGGAGCTGTCCAAGCCCGTGCTGTGGGACGAAAACGCACCGGTCGAACGCCAGCGCGGCACCCGTCGTACCCTGGTACGCGTGCTGGAAGTGGCGTTGCGCCTGGCGCATCCGTTCATGCCGTTCATCACCGAAGAAATCTGGCAGCGCCTCGCGCCGCTGGCCGGTATCGAAGGCAAGACCATCATGCTGCAGCCTTGGCCGGTGGCCAATGAAGCACGCATCGATGAAGCCGCTGAAAGCGATATCGAATGGCTCAAGACCCTGATGCTCGGCACGCGCAACATCCGCGCCGAGATGAACATCGGGCCGGGCAAGCCGTTGGCGGTGTTCGTGAAGAACGCCAGTGCCGAGGACCAGCGTCGCCTTACCGAAAACGATGCACTGCTCAAGAAACTGGCGAAGCTGGAGTCGATCACCGTCTTGGCTGACGGCGCCGAAGCACCGTTGTCCGCTACCGCGCTGGTTGGCGACATGGAAGTGCTAGTGCCAATGGCCGGTTTGATCGACAAGGGCGCAGAGCTGGCCCGTCTCGACAAAGAAATTGCGCGCCTGCAGGGCGAAGTGCAGCGGGTGGGCGGCAAGCTGTCCAACGCGGCATTCGTCGACAAGGCGCCAGCTGAAGTGATCGAGAAAGAGCGCGCCAAGCTCGCCGAGGCCGAACAGGCTCTGGGCAAGCTGGCGGAGCAACATGCGCGGATTTCCAGCCTGTAAGGTGGAATCAGCGTGAAAAAAGAGACCTTCGGGTCTCTTTTTTTATTTGCGAACCCGGTCAATGTGGGAGGGGGCTTGCCCCCGATAGCAGTGCATCAGCCTGAATATCTTTGACTGTCACACCGCCATCGGGGGCAAGCCCCCTCCCACATTTGCCCGGGTCAGGCTCAAGATGTGTGACAATGCCCACCACTTTGAGCCAACACCAGAATCAACATGACCGCCCCCACTACGCCCAAACCTCCGCGCAAGAAGCCTAAAACCGCTGCCACGGCCAAACCCGTCGCGCCGCGCAAAGAGGCCACCCTGCACCCGCGCAACCGCCACACAGGCCGTTACGACTTCCCGGCGCTGATCAAGACCACGCCGGAACTGGCGAAATTCGTGATCCTCAACCCCTACGGTAAGGAAAGCATCGACTTCGCCAGCCCTGACGCCGTGCGGGTATTCAACCGGGCGTTGCTCAAGTCGTTCTATGGCATCCAGCATTGGGATATCCCGCAGGATTACCTATGCCCGCCGGTGCCGGGGCGTGCGGACTATGTGCACTTCCTCGCCGACCTGCTGGCCAGCGTCAACGACGGCAAGATTCCCCGTGGTTCCATCGTCAAGGTGTTGGACATCGGCATGGGCGCCAACTGCGTCTATCCGCTGATTGGCTACATGGAGTACCGCTGGAACTTCCTTGGCTCGGAAGTCGACCCTATCGCCGTAGCCGCTGCCAAGGCCATCGTGCAGTCCAACGACCTGAGCAAGGTCATTCAACTGCGCCAGCAAAATAACCCCAAGCACATCCTGTTGGGCCTGCTGGAACCTGGCGAGCGCTTTGACCTGACCATGTGCAACCCGCCCTTCCATGCGTCCATGGACGAAGCCACCAAGGGCAGCGAACGCAAGTGGCGCGCGCTGGGCAAGGCTGATCCCAAGCGCAAATTGCCGGTGCTGAACTTCGGTGGCCAGTCGGCCGAGTTGTGGTGTGAAGGCGGTGAAGCGCGGTTCGTGACGCAGTTGATCGCTGAAAGCGCGAATTTTGCCCATAAGGTGCTGTGGTTCAGCACCCTGGTATCAAAAGCGTCGAACTTGCCCGTCATTGAGACAGCCCTGAAAAAAGCCGGCGTGCTGGAAAGTCAGGTGGTGGAGATGTCCCAGGGTCAGAAGCAAAGCCGTTTCGTGGCATGGACTTTCCAGACCAAGAACGAGCAGCAGATCTGGCGCCAACGCTGGGTTCGCGATTAATAAATCGCAGGCAACAAAAAACCGTGCCCGGATTGCTCCGGAGCACGGTTTTTTTTTGCTGCGTCTTACTTGTTAACAGCGTCGGTCAGGCCTTTGGCCACAACCAGCTTGATAACTTTCTTGGCAGCGATTTCGATGGCAGCGCCAGTCGAAGGGTTACGGCCAGTACGGGCTGGACGCTCGGTCACTTTCAGTTTGCCAACGCCTGGCAGAGTGATTTCGCCGCCGTTTTCCAGCTGATCAGCAACAACTTGGCTCAGTTGGTCCAGCAGAGCGCGCACGGTAGTTTTCGGTGCGTCTACTGCTTCAGCCAGGTCAGCGATCAGTTGGTCTTTAGTAATAGCCATTGTGGTGTTCCTTCCCTATCAAATTCATATGGATTGCAGAGTGCAGTGTCAGCCGTCGAGCCCGACCGTCTAGGCCTGGCACCCCAGGCTTATAACCTCGGAGAACGGGGTTATAGATGCTTGAAACGGGGATTGGTTCGACCTGACAGATGCTGAATGCACGCTTAACGCCGAGACTTGGCGTAAGACGGGGCAAAACTAGCACAGAGACGGGGAAATATCCGCCTCTACCTACCCATTTGGTCAGCTTTATCGCTCTAAACCGTCAAAAAAAGGAATATACCCGGTCGGACCCCACCCAAAACGCCCTTCGAAGCGCGTCTTGACCAATGGGTGCGGTACACTGGGCGACTTTTCGGGGAGGCCAACCGCTCCCCTTCAACCAGCCGAGAAGCCTATGCCGATCCGTCATTGCATCGTCCACCTGATCGACAAAAAACCCGACGGCACGCCCGCAGTTCTCCACGCACGCGACTCGGAGCTCTCCGAATCCGCCGCCATCGAGAATATGCTTGCCGACCTCAACGAGAGCTACAACGCCAAACAAGGCAAGGCCTGGGGTTTCTTCCATGCCGAGTCCGGCGCGCACCCGTTCAGTGGCTGGTTGAAGGAATATTTCGAGGGTGGCCAGGATTTCACCACCTTCAGCCGCACCGCCGTTGAGCATCTGCAGAAGCTGATGGAGGAATCCAACCTCTCCACCGGCGGCCACGTACTGTTCGCCCACTACCAGCAAGGCATGACCGATTACCTGGCCATCGCCCTGCTGCACCACAGCGAAGGCGTAGCGGTAACCGACGAGCTGGACGTGACTCCGTCGCGCCACCTGGACTTGGGCCAACTGCACCTGGCCGCACGGATCAACGTGTCGGAGTGGCAGAACAACAAGCAGTCCAAGCAGTACATCTCGTTTATCAAAGGCAAGAATGGCAAGAAAGTCTCGGAGTACTTCCGCGACTTTATCGGCTGCCAGGAAGGCGTCGACGGTCCGGGCGAGACCCGCACCCTGCTCAAGGCCTTCAGCGACTTCGTGGAAAGCGAAGACCTGCCGGACGAGTCCGCCCGCGAGAAAACCAAAACCCTGGTGGACTACGCCAGCAGCCAGGCCAAGCTCGGCGAGCCGATGGGCCTGGAAGAACTGTCGGGCTTGATCGATGAAGATCGACCAAAGGCGTTCTACGACCATATCCGCAACAAGGACTACGGCCTCTCGCCGGAAATCCCCGCCGATAAGCGCACCCTTAACCAGTTCCGCCGCTTCACCGGGCGCGCCGAAGGGCTGTCGATCAGTTTTGAAGCGCACCTGCTGGGCGACAAGATTGAGTACGACGAAGCCGCTGGCACCCTGATCATCAAGGGCCTGCCGACCCAACTGACTGACCAGCTCAAGCGCCGTAACTGATGCTCGGCGGGGTTCTCAAGAAAGTCCTGTTGGTGTTGCTGGTGGTGGTGGTTATCCAGAACTGGGGCAAGATCGAGCGGCTATTCAACCCGTCGCAGGTGGTTTCAGAGCAGGTCCGCACTTCGGCGCGGGTGGTGCTCTATGCCACCGAGTGGTGTGGCTACTGCAAGCAGATCCGGCGCTTCCTGGATCAGAAAGGCATTCCGTACCAGGCCTTCGACATCGAGAAGGACGCCCCTGCGCGCAAGGCGTATGAGGCGTTGGGCGGTGGCGGGATTCCGTTTGTGGATGTGAATGGGACGCTGATTCGCGATTACAACCCTGAGGCGATCATGGCGGCGTTGAAATAATCAGCGCACCACGATCACCCGTCCCAGCAGGCTGTGCTGTTCAAACCCCAGCACTGCCTGCAACGCGTTCAGCACGGCCTGCGGGTCTTTGCTCGGGAAGCTGCCACTGACCCGCTTGGCGCCCATATCTTCGTTGAGCAGCAGGATGCGGCCAGGGTAGTAACGCCCCAAATCCTTCACCACATCGGCGAGCGGTGCCTTGTAGTAGTTGAGCCAGCCGTCGCGCCAGGCCAGGCGCGATTCGCTGTCGACCGCGTGCAGGGGATCGGCAATGCCATCGGCGTAAACCACTTGCTGACCTGCCGTCAAAACCTGCTGCTGGCCCTGCTCCGACGGCGTCACGCCGACCCGCCCCGACAACACCGTCACTTGAGCGCCCGCTGGTTGCAGGCGCACTTCGAATTGTGTGCCGAGCACCCGCGCTTCACCGCTGCCCGCCCCCACCACAAAGGACTCGCCGGTGTGGGTCACGCTGAAAAAACCGGCGCCGCGACGCAGCTGGATATGCCGCTCGCCATGGCTGAAATCCACGGCAATCGCGCTGTCGGCATCCAGGGTGACTTGAGATTGATCCGCCAGGGTGACGGTTTTTATTTCTCCTGGCGCCGTCACGTAATCGGCGCCGAAATCATCGACCCAACGCGATGGCTGCCAACCTACGCCCATGGACACCATCAACAGCAGGCAGGCAGCCATGGCCAGGGCGCCGGACCAGCGTACGACACGTGAACGCTTCGCGGTGTTCATCGTATTGAGGTAGCCCTGCAATGCCAGGGCTTCTTCTTCCGCCAGGGCGCGTGCAGGTACTTCGCTCAGCTCCCAGAGCACCTGGGCCTGGGCGTAGGCCTCGACGTGTGCCGGGTTGGCGCGCAGCCAGTGGCTGAACGTCGCCTGGTCGCCGCTGCTGGGTTGGTCGTGCAACAGACTCAGCCAGGCCAGTGCGGCGTGTTCCTGCTCGGGCGTGGGGGTGACGTTCACGGTGCTTTCCCTGGCGTGCGTGGAGGCGATGGGTCGCGAAGGCTGGCCTTGCAAGCTTCGAGGGCACGCATCATATGTTTTTCCACGGCACTTTGGGACAGGCCCATGGCCTTGGCGATTTCCGCGTATTTGCGGCCATGGATGCGGTTGAGCAGGAAAATCTGCCGAGTGCGCTCGGGCAGGCTGCGCAAGGCGGCTTCGACATGGCGCAGGTCGTTACCCGCTTCCAGTGCGGCCTGGGGTTCAGAGCCCTGGTTGTCCTGCTGCTCGGGCAACCAACCTTCGCTGCTGCGCACCCGCGCGCCTTCGCTGCGCAGGTGGTCGATGGCGATATTGCCGGCGCAGCGCAGCAGGTAGGTGCTGAGCTCTTCGACCTGCACCAACGGCCGGCGCCAGAAGCGTAGAAACAGATCCTGCACCAGGTCGGCCGCCGTGGCGCGGCAGCCTACACGTCGACTCACCAAGGCTTCCATCTGCGAACGCTGGGACAGAAAAACCTGCAGAAAATGCGCACGCCCACCCGCCGCATCAGCTTGCGAGCTGTCCTGGGATTCGGGTGGGGTGCTGATCATCATGGCTTGGGCTCAGAGGGTGGCGAAGGCCGCAACGGGGCTGGCCATCAGGCCGACGCCCGCGAGGATCAAGGCCAGCCTTGGCCGATACGGCAACAGCAACACCAGCAGCAGCGCGCTGAGCATCAATACAGCGCACCACTCCACCAATCCCAGGCCCCAGCCAGCCACGCTCACGGCGGGCCAGATCGCGACGGCAAGCAGCAACCCGCCAGCCACACGCAAACCCAGGCGTCGACGAGGCGATGGCTTGCTGTGCAGCAGTTCGCCGTGATGGCGATCGGTGGACAGGCACAGAGCAGTAAACCCGGCATAGCACATCAGCAGCGCGAGGAGCATTCAATTGGCCTCTTGCTTGAGGTTAAGCGGACGCGCCCGTTCAGCCTTGGGCTGCGGTGCCGTGCGGTGGTGCATCTTCCACGCCGCCCAAGCGAGAAACACGCCGCTGCCCAGACAGGTCAGATCAAAGCCGGCCATCGCCCAGTCACCACGGGCCAGGGACACGCCCAAAGGGTGATCGGTGGTGATTGCGTTGAGCAGTGGCACCGCGGCAAACAACAACGCACCGACGCTCAATTGCTCGACCCAACCCTGGCGCCCACGACGCACAATGGCGTGCAACAGGCTCAGGCCCCAGGCGATAAAGAAGGTCTGCACTTCCCAATCGGAGCGTTCGGCGAGGCTCACCGGCAGCAGGCGGTTGGCCCAGAAGAACGCTGCAATGGCGATCAGCAAACCGGACATGCTGGCGATATTCAGCACTTCCACCAGTCGCAGCTCAAACGGCATCACAGCGGTTTTGGCATGTTTGAGTTGGCGCTTGCCAAGCCAGATCACGAGCCCGGTGCCGATCATCGCAGTGCCTGCCAGGCCGCAGATGAAGTACAACCAGCGCAGCACCGGCCCAGCGAAATGACCCATGTGCAGGCCGTAGAAACTGCCGCCGACCATGGCGGTCAACGATTGCCCGTCGCTGGCCCGCAACAGTTCGCCGGTGTGCCCGTTAAACGACACAATGCTGTCGAATTCATGCACCACGCTGTCGGAACTTGCGCGGAACACATTGACCGACGCGTTGACATCACCGGGGTTATTCACCCCGATCCGCCCTACGTGGCCACCCTCCCATTGCGCCCGCGCTTGCTCGTACATCGGCAGCAGCGGCACCAATTTGCCCGGCTGCCCCGACGCCGGCGCGTTGTTGGTCGCGGGGAATATCTCGTTGAAAAATGCGCGGGTATCGTTGCCATAGGAGGCCATGATCGGCGCCGGCATCACCATGCTCATAAAGATCACCAGGCTGCTGTACGTGATCATCAGGTGAAACGGCAGCACGAGCACACCCACCGCGTTATGCCCGTCGAGCCAGGAGCGCTGGCCTTTACGGGGGCGGAAGGTGAAGAAGTCCTTGAATATTTTCTTGTGGGTGATGATGCCGGTGATCAGCGCCACGAACATCACCATCGCAGCGAGGGTGGACAGCCAGCGGCCCCAGGGGTGCGGCATTTGCAGTTGGAAGTGGAAACGGTAGAAGAAATCCCCGCCCATGCTTTCGCGGGCCTCTACGGCTTGGCCGCTGACGGGGTCGAGGGTTTTGCGCATGAAATTGCCGCGGCGGCCGGGGTCGAGCTTGTCTTGCCACATGACCGACAGGCCGGGGTCGCGGCTATCCGGCAGGGCGATAAACCAGCGTGCCGCTGTGGGTGCCACCTGTTGCAGGTAGGTTTGCGCGACGCTGAGGCTGCGCGCATTGTCCAACGGATGAGCCTGGACCTCGGGCTGCATCCAGTGGCTGATCTCATCCTTGAAGTAAGACAGCGTGCCCGTCAGGAAAATCGCAAACAGCAGCCAGCCGAAGATCAAGCCCGCCCAGGTATGCAGCCAGGCCATGGCCTGGCGAAATCCCTCTTTCATGTGCGCACCATCCACAAGCCAACACCCGCCAAAGCGGCAAAGACTGCGCTCGGCAGCATCACGCCAAACCAGGCGCGCCAAGCCGTACGGCAGGCGAAGCACCAGAGTACGGCCAGCAAATAGAACACAAATGAACTCATCATCCCGGTGATCACGGCGTCGGCGCGAGAGGTTGGCATCCACAATGCCAGGCAGATGGCGGCGAGGGAGGCCATGAGGTAGCCACCGACCACGGCCGCCAGCACGCGGGAGGTGACAGCCAAGCGGTAGAGCGCGGGAAGCGAAGTTTTGCTTTTCATGCGGGAGGCGCCAGGTTCATCAGCGCGCAATATTAATGATAAATATTCTCATAAGCAAAAGAGAACGGATGAAACACCTGCTCTGCCGGATTGCCGAACCGTGTCTCGGGCCATACAATGCGAACAATTCTTGTTCTCTAAAGCATGCCGATATTTGCGGAGTGTTTGCGTTGAGCCCGTCCAACCCCGTCGAAGTTCTGTACAACGACCATCACCACTGGCTCACCGGCTGGTTGCGACGCAAGCTCGGCTGCCCGGAAAGTGCTGCCGACCTGGCGCAGGACACCTTCGTCCGCGTACTCACTGCAAGGGAAACGCCCACGCTGGTCGAGCCGCGCGCGTTTCTCACCACCGTCGCCAAGCGCGTGCTGTTCAACTTCTATCGCCGCCAGGACCTCGAACGCGCCTATCTTGACGCCCTCGCACAAATGCCCGAACACGTGGCGCCGTCGGAAGAAGAACGCGCAATCATCCTGCAAACCCTGGTCGAGCTGGATCAACTGCTCGCCGGCTTGCCCACACAGGTCAAGCGCGCGTTCCTGCTGGCCCAACTCGATGGCCTGACCTACGCGCAGATCAGCGCTGAACTGGGCATTTCCATTGCCACCGTCAAACGCCACCTGAATAAAGCCGCCATGCGCTGCTACTTTGCCCTATGAACGTCTCGACCCAAGTCGCCGAACAGGCCGTGCGCTGGCTGATGGAAATGCAGCAAGGCGCGCTCAACCCACGCCAACAGGCCGCCTGGCAACACTGGCTGAATGCCCACAGCGAGCACCAGCGCGCCTGGGACCATATCCAGCGCGTTAACCAGCGCCTGCGCGGCATGCCCTCGCCCCTGGCTCACGCCGCGTTGAATGCGCCGACGTCTACCAGCCGGCGGCAGGCGCTGAAGTTGCTGTTGATCCTCGGCGCTGGCTCGGCAGCCGCCTGGAGCCTGCGCCAGCAGCATATTCTGCCGCCCCTGACCGCCGACTACCGCAGCCCGGTGGGCCAACGCCGCAAGGTGCAATTGGCCGACGGCAGCCAGTTGCAGCTCAATACCGGCAGTGCCGTAGATGTACATTTTGATGGCCAGCAACGGCTGATCCGACTGCTCGAAGGCGAGATAATGCTGAACGGCATCGCGGGCAACACGCCATTGCGCGTCCTTACCGGCCAGGGCCTGCTCAGCAGCCAAGCGGCGCGCCTGAACGTACGTCAGTTCAACGACCACACCCAGCTGGCGGTGCTCGACGGCCAAGTCGAGGTGATGCCGAACACCTACAGCGGACTGCCGCTGACAGTCGAAGCGGCGCGCCAAGTCAATTTCACCCGCAAAGGCTGGGACACCCCGCGCCCCACCGACGCCAACAGCGGCGCCTGGGCCGACGGCATGCTGGTGGCTGCACACATGCGCCTGGAAGATTTCCTCGGCGAACTGGGCCGCTATCGTCGCGGCCAGGTCAATTGCGATCCGCAGGTTGCCAATTTATTGATCTCCGGCAGCTACCCGCTGGACGACAGCGAACGCATTCTCAACCTGTTGGAAGTCAGCCTGCCGGTGAAAGTGCGGCGCTTTACCCGCTATTGGGTGACAGTGCAGGCGCGCGCCTGAAATTATTTTCTGTACCTGTGAGCCGTTTTCCACACCTCGCGTGACAGAGAAGGAAAGCCACCTTGATCCTTCCTTCTCAGGACCGCTCTTCATGCCCCAGCAGCCGACCCTAATCGCCCGCACCTTGCGCCAACTGTTACTGGGCGCCAGCCTCAGTTTCGCAGTATTGCCCCCGGTGATGGCCGCCGACGCCAAGCCTTATCACATTGCCCCGACCTCGCTGGAAGCGGCCCTCAATCAGTTTGGTCGCGAAGCCGGCGTATTGATTTCCTTCGGTTCCGAAATCACGGCGGGCATGCAGAGCCGTGGTTTGTCCGGCAGCTACAGCACCACCGAAGGCCTGCAAAAACTGCTGGAAGGCACAGGCCTGGAAGCCCGCCCTGAAGGTGACAACGCCTTCAGCCTGCAACCGGTAAACGCACCCGCTGCGGTAGAGCTGGCGACTTCCAGCGTGGTCGGCGACTGGCTCGGCGATGCGGCACAAACCAATGTGTTCGAACACCCCGGCGCCCGCGATGTGATCCGCCGCGAAGAGTTCGAACGCCAAGGCGCCACCCAAGCCAAGGACGTGCTCAACCGCATCCCCGGCGTCAACGCTCCGGACAACAACGGCACCGGCAGCCACGACATGGCGCTGAACTTTGGCATTCGCGGACTCAACCCGCGCCTGGCGTCGCGCTCCACCGTGCTGATGGACGGCATCCCGGTGCCCTTCGCGCCGTATGGCCAGCCGCAACTGTCCTTCGCACCTATCAGCATGGGCAACATGGACGCGGTGGACGTGGTACGCGGCGGCGGCGCCGTGCGTTACGGCCCGCAGAACGTCGGCGGCGTGGTCAACTTTGTGACCCGCGCGATCCCGGATGCGCCCACGGTCAAAGGCGGCTTGCAGACTGAAACCAGCCCGTCATCCAGCCATGACGGTTTCAAGACCACCGGCAACCTGCTGGCCGGCGGCACGGCCGACAATGGCCTTGGCGGCGCGATTCTGTATTCCGGCACCCGGGGTGGCGACTGGCGCGAAAACAGCAACACGCGCATCGACGATTTGATCCTCAAGGGCAAATACCAGCTCGACGACGCCAATAGCTTCAACGCCATGGCGCAGTACTACGAAGGCCAGGCCGATATGCCCGGCGGTTTGAACGTGGCGAACTACAAGGCCGATCCGTACCAGTCCACCCGCCCCTACGACAAATTCTGGGGCCGCCGCACGATGTTCAACGTCGGCTACCGCTACGAACAGGATCGTCGCGAATTCACCGTCAACAGTTTCTTCACCAAGACCCTGCGCAGCGGTTATCTGGACCAGGGCACGTTCCTGTCGCTGTCACCGCGTGAGTATTGGGTGCGCGGCGTGGAAACCCGCTTCGCCCAGGGCTTTGACCTCGGCCCGACCAGCCATGAAGTGGGCGTCGGCTACCGCTACATCAACGAAGCCGGCCACGAGTTGCGCTACCGCACGCCGATTTCAGCCAACAACCAGCAAATCCCAACGACTGACAGCCGCAACGACCGCGACACCCGTGGCGGCACAGAAGCCAATGCGTTCTTCGTCGATGACCGGATTGATATCGGCAAGTGGACCATCACCCCGGGCATTCGCTACGAGATGATCGAGTCCCAGCAGAGCAACAACCTGACCAACGTCAAATACAAAGGCGACTACAACACCGCGCTGCCGGCGCTGAACGTGCTCTATCACCTGACCGACGACTGGAACCTGTATGCCAACACCGAAGGTTCATTCGGCAGCGTGCAGTACAGCCAGATGCCCAACCGTGTCACCAGCGGTGAAGTCAAACCGGAAAAAGCCCGCACCTGGGAACTGGGTACCCGCTATGACAACGGCACCTTGCGCGCGGAGATCGGTGCGTTCCTGATCAACTTCGATAACCAGTATGAAAGCAACCAGACCAACGACTCGGTAATCGCCCGGGGTGAGACACGCCATCAGGGTATCGAAACCAGCGTCAACTACGCCCTCGATGGTTTGAGCCCGGCGTTGGCCGGTTTTGATGTGTACGCCACCTACGCCTACGTCGACGCCACCATCCGCGAAGACGGCCCGAACAAAGGCAACCGCGTGCCCTTCTCGTCCAAGCACAAAGGCACCCTCGGCGTGGGTTACACCGAAGGGCGCTGGAAACTCAATGTGGACAGCAGCTACCAGAGCAGCCAGTTCGCCGATAACGCCAACACCGAGGCCGAGACCGCCGACGGTGCCAACGGACGCATCCCCGGCTACATGCTGTTCAGCAGCCGCGCGGCCTATGATTTCGGCCCGCAACTGTCGGATTTGAACGTGGCGGTCGGCGTGAAGAACATCTTCAACAAGCAATACTTCACGCGCTCGTTTGACGATAACAACAAGGGCAAATACGTCGGTGAGCCACGCACGGTGTACGTGCAGACCTCCATCGCGTTCTAACTGCCCAAGCAACACACCACCTGTGGCGAGCGGGCTTGCCCCGCGTTGGACTGCGTAGCAGGCCCGGCCTTTTCAAACAAAGAGCTGGGGTCGCTTCGCAACCTAACGCGGGGCAAGCCCACTCGCCACAACAAACCCGTTTGCCTTAATAGAATGCTCGCCCTGACCCGCCGGTTCTAACTGCCCGCCAGGCAACTGGGGGTGGCTTCGACCAATGCATCGATTGCACACCGTGTCTTGGCCGGCATATGCGTGGCAGTGGGCCAGATCACATGGATGGGCGCAGGTTGCTCGCGATAGCCGGGCAATACCGCGACCAACTTCCCACGCAGCACATAGTGCGCAATCAACCAACTCGGCAACCAGGCCAGGCCGACGCCCGCGATGGCGGCATCGGCCACAGCCTGGAGGTCGTCCATCATTAACGGTGAGGCCACGCGATTGCGGTGCGGGGTGCTGCTGCGGTAGGCGATGCCGCGATGGCCGGCAAGGTCTTCGATGCATTCAATCGGCCCAACGCGCTGCAAGTACGCCGGTGACGCTGACAGTCCCACGGCCTGCTCGCCCAGCCGACGCGCACTGAGGCGGTCGGTGTCGGGGAGCGGGCCGATCCGCACGGCGACGTCGAAGCCTTCCTGTGCCAGGTCCACCAGCCGATCGGCGAAGCTGATCTCGATTTCCAGTTCCGGATAACGCGCCATCAATCCCCACAATGCCGGGGCCGCGTAGTGGTGCCCGAAGGCCAGCGGCAAGCTGGCCCGCAAGCGGCCGCGTGGCTGTTGCCGGCCACTTTCCAGCACCGATTCGGCAGCCTCGAGTTCCGCCAACGCCCGCAGGCAATGTTCGTAGTACGCCTGGCCGTCCTCGGTCAAACGCTGGCGGCGGGTGGAGCGCTGCAGCAGGCACGTGCCCAAGCGTGCCTCCAATCGCGCCAGGCCCTTGCCAACCGCCGAGCGTGTGAGATTCAGGCGTTCGGCGGCCTCGGTCAGGTTGCCGCTTTCGACGATTTGCAGAAACAGCTCAACGCCATCAAAACGCGGTGTGGCCATGGCTCTATTGTCGCCCTTGATTCCCCTATTAGCAGAAAACTTATCACGAATAACGAACCCTATTCCCCTGAAAATATCCCGATACCCATCCACAGGAGAATCCCATGCCACCCGTCGCCACGTTAACCGCCACCAGCCGCCCGCGCACCGCCAGGAATGGGCTGGCCCTCACTGCCGTGTGCCTCGTCGCGCTGATGTTCGGCCTGGAGATTTCCAGCGTCCCGGTGATCCTGCCGACGCTCGAGCGAGAGTTGGGCACGGGCTTCCAGGACGCCCAATGGATCATGAACGCCTACACCTTGGCCTGTACCAGCGTGCTGATGGCGGCGGGCACATTGGCGGATCGCTTTGGCCGTCGCCGCATGCTGGTGTTGTGCCTGTGGGTGTTTGGCCTGGCCTCGCTGGCCTGTGGGCTGGCCGAGGAGGCTTCGCTGCTGATCACGGCGCGGTTTGTTCAGGGCATCGGTGCAGGAGCGATGATGATTTGCCAGTTCGCCATCCTGTCGCACCTGTTCAGCGAACCGGTAGCACGGGCACGGGCCTTTGCAATATGGGGCGTGATTGCTGGCGTGGGCCTGGGCTTCGGACCGATGATCGGCGCATTGATCCTGGCGGTGGCGGATTGGCGTTGGGTGTTCCTCGTGCACGTGCCGCTCACCCTGTTCACCCTGGTGCTGCTGCACATCAGCGTGCAGGAGTCCCGCGACCCGGCCGCCCGTCGCCTGGACATCGCCGGTATGCTCACCTTGACCGTGTCGGTGTTTGCCCTGGTGTACTTCATCACCCAAGGCACCGAGCACGGCTTCGGCGCACCGGCCATGCTCGGTTGGGCGGCGTTGTCGGTGCTCGGCTTGCTGCTGTTCATCGCGGTCGAGCTTCGCAGTGCACACCCAATGTTCGACTTCTCGGTGTTCCGCATCCAGCGTTTCAACGGCGCGTTGATGGGCTCTATCGGCATGAACTTCAGCTTCTGGCCGTTCATGATCTACCTGCCGTTGTACTTCCAGGCGGGCCTGGGTTACGACACCCTGACCACCGGCGCAGCCCTACTCGCCTACACCTTGCCGACCTTGCTGGTGCCGCCGCTGGCCGAGCGCCTGGCTCTGCGCTATGGCGCCGAACGCATTATCCCCTTGGGCCTGGGCCTGATGGGCGCGGGCTTTCTGGCCATGGCCGCCGTCAACGGCGCCGAGCACCCACGTATTGAGCTGGTGCTGCTCAGTTGCGTGATCGCCGGCGTAGGCCTGGCGCTGACCAACTCGCCCACCACCAACACCACCACCGGCTCGGTGTCGGCGGATCGCGCAGGCATGGCCTCAGGCATCGACCTCAGTGCGCGGCTGATCACCCTGGCGCTCAACATTGCCCTCATGGGGTTGGTGCTGTTGCTGGGGATCAGCCATCACCTGGCCGAGGTGCTGCCCGCTGCCACGGCAATGGATTGGCCGGTTATCAGTCAAAACATTGCCGCAGGAAAACTCGAGTCGATGGGGCTGACAGTCAACGACGCTCAGGCAGCACTGCGCCACGGCGCCGGTTGGGCGATGCTGTTTGCCGGGTTGGGTGCGGGCGGGCTGGCGGTGCTGAGCCGGTATTTTTTCCGACGCAGGCGCTAAACGAAAACGGGCCTGCAGATGCAGGCCCGTTTGAGGGGGTCAAAAGAAAGTTAGCCGTTGATGACAGCGTTTTCGTTTTCCAGGAATTCCTGTTCCAGCGCGTCTTCATTCACTTTGTTGATTGGCTGGTTTTTCGCGGCAGCGCGGGGCTTGCCTTGCAGTCTGCCAAACAGATGTTCCAACGCGTGGTCCAGCTTGGTGGCCGCACTGTCGATCGCTTGTTCCAGGGTATCGCCCTTGGCGGATACCGACAGTGGTTGATGGCCTTTTGGCCGCGCTTCCAGGCGGCAACTTAAATCGTGGGGACCGGGCTTGTCGCCGTTCTCATCCCGCAGATAGACCTCCACTCGGGTCAGGTCTTCTTCATAACGTTCGAGCGTGCTCTCAATGGTAGTACGTACCCACTCCTCCAGTCGGATGCTGCTTTCAATATGGTTATCGCTATTGACTTGGATTTGCATAGTTCTTCCCTTATTTCAGCTAGCTCGCGAGAGGTCACAAACTGCAACACCGGGGTGGTGAAACCATGACCTCTTGATTACACAATTGAGCAGCCAGAGAAACATTTCAACCCCTTTGCAAAGATAAATCCTACATTACAAATTAACCCTGACGACAAGCAAAAACGCTGTTAGGGTGGGGAGTTAGTTACATCTTTCTTACGCCCTGCGATCCTCACAATTGCCCCTCTCCGAGCGGGTGCAATGTGCGAAAAATCCCCGCTTCCTCTACCAGCCAGTCATGCACCGCGCGCACGCCCGGATGGCTCAGTGCGCCTGGCGCATACAGCAGCACATAGCGCTTGTGGTTGGGCACCGCGAGGCCAAATGGCACGATCAAGGTGCCGCGCTCCAGCTCATCGTTGAGCAAAGTACGCCGCGCAATCGCCACGCCCATACCGGCGATGGCGGCTTCTATGGTCAAGTGGTTGCGGTTGAAGGTGTGGCCGCGGCGAACATCGGCGTCGTGGTAGCCAATTGCATTCAGGTAAAACTCCCACTCGGCATACTCATAACTCCCACGCCAGGCGGTGATGTCGTGCAGCAGCGGGAAATGCACAAGGTCGGCCGGGCCATGCAAGGGCGGACGACCGCGCAATAGGCTTGGCGCACACACCGGAAATATCTGCTCATCCAGCAAGGCTGTGGATAACAGCCCAGGGTAGCTGCCGTCGTTCAAGTCGATAGCCAGGTCGAAGTCCCCCTCATGCAGGGCAATGCTGCTGTCCTCGGCAACCATGCGCAGTTGGATGTCCGGAAAGCGTTGCTGCAAGCGTGGCAAACGTGGGGTGAGCCACTTGCCGAGAAACGACGGGATCGAGCGTAGGCGCAAGGTGCCGCTAATCATCCCCGCATCGAGCCGCTGCAATTCGGCATCAATGCTGCCGTAAGCCTCCCCCACCGTAGCGGCCAACCGCTGCCCCTCCGCACTCAACTCCACACCCCGCGCCCGTCGATGGAACAGCCGAAACCCAAGACGCTCCTCCAACTGGCGGATTTGTTGGCTCACCGCCCCCGGTGTGATGTGCAGTTCTTCGGCGCAGCGGGTGAACGACAGATGCCGCGCAGCGCAGGAAAACACGTGTAACCAGACATAAGTCTGGCCATGGAGAGGGCGAGCCATAGGGTTTAGTCCTGCTAAAGGGTGTCTTAGGATAATTCGTTGGTCAGTGCCGATCCAGAGGCTCAGTATCGCGCCAATTGCGCTCGTCCTACAAAACATGGCAGCGATTCCTACTCCATTGCTTGTAAGGGTTTAGCATGGCTATCAGTGTTTTTGATCTATTCAAGGTGGGCATCGGCCCGTCCAGCTCCCACACCGTCGGCCCCATGCGGGCAGCGGCGACCTTCGCCCAAGCCCTGATCGACCAGCGATTGCTTACCGACACCCGACGGGTTGAAGTGCGTTTGTACGGCTCGCTGTCCGCCACCGGCGTCGGCCATGCCACCGACCGCGCCTGCGTAATGGGCCTGATGGGTGAATGGCCGGACCGTATTGACCCCACCTCGATCAACAGCCGTATCCAGCAACTGCGCGAGACCGGCCGCTTACTGCTGGCAGGCACCCAGGACATTGCCTTCAACTGGCACACCGATCTCCTGCTGCTGGAAGAAAGCCTGCCCTACCACCCCAACGCCATGTCCCTACACGCCTATGGCGACAGCGGACTGCTTAGCGAGCAGACGTATTACTCGGTGGGCGGTGGTTTCATCATCGAAGCTGCCGAAGCAGCGTCAGGCATTGCGCCGACCAGCGATGTTGAATTGCCCTACGACTTTTCCAGCGCCGTCGAACTGCTGGCCTTGTGCAACAAGCACGGGCTGCGCGTTTCAGAGTTAATGATGGCCAACGAGCGCGCGTGGCGCAGTGACGAACAGATCCGCAGCGGCCTGCTGCATATCTGGTCGGTGATGCGCGAATGCGTGGAGCAAGGCCTGCGCGATGAAGGCATCTTGCCCGGCGGCCTAGATGTGCCACGGCGCGCGGCGAAATTGCACCGCAGTTTGTTGGAAATCGGCAAACCCAATGTCATCACCTCGACCTTGTCGGCCATGGAATGGGTCAACCTGTTCGCCCTTGCCGTCAACGAAGAAAACGCCGCCGGCGGACGCATGGTCACCGCACCCACCAACGGCGCGGCGGGGATCATCCCGGCGGTGCTGCATTACTACATGAAGTTCAACGCCGACGCGTCCGACGACGACGTGGTCAATTTCTTCCTGGCCGCCGCCGCCGTCGGCATCCTGTGTAAGAAAAATGCGTCGATCTCCGGTGCCGAAGTCGGCTGCCAGGGCGAAGTCGGCTCGGCCTGCGCCATGGCCGCCGCCGGCCTTGCCGACATCCTCGGCGCCACCCCCGAACAACTGGAAAACGCCGCCGAAATCGGCCTGGAACATAACCTCGGCCTGACCTGCGACCCGGTCGGCGGCCTGGTGCAAGTGCCGTGCATCGAGCGCAACGCCATCGCGGCGGTCAAGGCCATCAACGCCACGCAAATGGCCCTGCGCGGCGACGGCAAACACTTCATCTCCCTGGACCGGGTGATCCGCACCATGCGCGATACCGGCGCCGACATGCATGACAAATACAAAGAAACTTCACGGGGCGGCCTGGCCGTGAGCTGGGTGGAGTGCTGAGGAGCATTCCCTGACTGCCCCAACGTGAGCCCGCGCAAAAATAATAACGAGGCAATAACGATGACCGATGTACGTACACCTGCTGCCGAAAATCCTGTTGAGGTAGAAAACACCGTAACAAACGGCTGGACCAAGCACGACACCACTTGGATGCTCGGCCTCTATGGCACCGCCATCGGCGCAGGCACTTTGTTCCTGCCGATCAACGCCGGCGTCGGCGGCTTCTGGCCACTGATCGTGCTGGCGTTGCTGGCCTTCCCGATGACCTTCTTCGCCCACCGTGGGCTGACGCGCTTTGTACTGTCAGGCACATCCGGCGACATCACCGAAGTGGTCGAAGAACATTTCGGCGTCGGTGCAGGCAAGCTGATCACTTTGCTGTACTTCTTTGCGATCTTCCCGATTTTGCTGGTGTACAGCGTCGCGTTGACCAACACCCTGGGCAGCTTTATGGAACACCAACTGCACATGACACCGCCGCCCCGGGCGATCCTGTCGCTGGTGCTGATCCTGGGTTTGATGGCGATTGTGCGCTGCGGCCAGGGCGTGATCGTCAAGGCCATGAGCGTGCTGGTGTACCCGTTCGTCGCCGCCTTGCTGTTGCTTGCGCTCAGTCTGATTCCCAACTGGAACGGCGCGTTTTTCGCTTCTGCCAGTGAGGGCATGCCGCTGCCCGTGTTCTTCAAGACCCTGTGGCTGGCGATCCCCGTGATGGTGTTCTCGTTCAACCATTCACCTATCATCTCCGCGTTCGCCGTCGACCAGAAACGCGTGTACGGCCCGCTGGCCGAGCGCAAAAGCAGCGGCATCCTCGCCACAGCCCACGGCATGATGGTGCTGACGGTGATGTTCTTCTGCTTCAGCTGCGTGCTGGCTCTGTCCCCGGCGGACCTGGCGGCAGCCAAGGCGCAGAACATTTCGATCCTGTCGTACCTGGCCAACCACTTCCAAACCCCTGTGATCGCTTACGCCGCGCCGTTGATCGCGCTGGTGGCCATTACCAAATCCTTCCTTGGCCACTACATCGGCGCCAGCGAAGGCTTCCAGGGCTTGATCGTCAAATCTCTGCGCGGGCGTAACCGCTCCCTGTCGTCCAAGTGGCTGGAACGTAGCACCGCCCTGTTCATGGTGCTGACCTGCTGGGCCGTGGCCACCTTCAACCCAAGCATCCTGGGCATGATCGAAACCCTGGGCGGGCCGATTATCGCGTGCCTGTTGTTCCTGATGCCGATGTACGCGATCCAGCGCGTGCCAGCCTTGCGCCAGTATTCGGGCCAGGTGTCGAATGTATTTGTGGTGGTGATCGGCGTGATTGCGCTGTCTGCGATCGTTTTCTCTGTACTGCCCTGAAACAGGTCACCGATTTCAATAACAACCCAAAACAATTGTGGGAGGGGGCTTGCTCCCGATAGCGGTCCTTCAGCCAATAAATGCTCGGCTGAAGGACCGCTATCGGGAGCAAGCCCCCTCCCACATTGGGATCACGGCGCCTGGAAGGCCACTGTACGGCACGCCCCTTGCTGTACAGCTCATGAGGTAAACGGAATTTGTACAACCTCAGCGACGGAGTGGCCGGTGGTCAGGAGACGCGAACTAATCACGACACCGGTCGTCAATGACTGCATGTTCTTATCAGGCGGTAACGCACCATGGACAATCCTTTTCAGATCATCACCGACACCTTCACCCCAAAATACCGCGTCAACCTGAGTATTCAACGGCTGGACGGCAGCATCATGCTCACCCTCTCGAATGAGGATGGCGTGGTGGCCAAGCGCATGATCAGCGCCGCACAACGCAACGACCCGCAACGGCTCAAACGCCTGGTGCAGAGCATCCAGTTCGGCATTGCCATCGAGCAGGGCCACAGTGCCATGGAGATCCTGGCGGTGATGACGGATGGCGATCACAAATTATTGCAGCGACCGCCCACCCGCCCCCTGCCCTTCAGCGTCGGGCTTTAAAGCTCGCCCTTCTCGGTTTCCAGGCTCGCCTCGCCCTTGCGACGCGGGCCTTCCACCTTCACCGACGGGAATGCCGACGAGGCGTAACGCACCACCAGAATCGCGAATGCCAACAGCAAGATCCCACCGCACAGGTAAATGATGCCCAAGTCTGGCGGATTGTGGTGGGACACGTTGGAGATCAGCAGACGCGTCAGCGCAGTGATTGCCACGTAGATCAGGAAGCGCACTGGCATGTGGTTGGTCTTGAAATAAATCCCGACCATGGCGCCCAATTCCAGATAGATGAACAGCAGCAAGATGTCATCGATCTTGATGTGTCCGTTCTCCAGCATCCCCAGAAATTCCATCACCGCCGCCCAGGCGGTCACCGCACCAATGGCGAACAGCGCCAGGTAGTGGAACGACTCCACAAACAGATTGCCCAGCGATTCAGCCAGCCCATGGACTTGCTGGCGCAGCTTTTCGGCCCAGTTGATTTTCACGAGGGTACTTCCTTAGGTCGATTCGACCGGATAATGCGGGTTGGACGTGACGGTTGTTCTGCATGCAGAAAAAAGGCCAGAGGCAGGGATAAGATGATGGCGGGGTGAGATGAGACACGCCAAACCTGTATTTACGGGCTACATTAAAAAACTGCTACCCAAACCACACGGTTTGGCTTACCCTTTTAGCTGTATATAAATACAGTAGTCGCAAAAGACAACTATCGTGAAGGCATGTGAGGTGGTGAATGGCCGTCGAAGTGGTATACCGCAGCAGCCGAGATCTGGAGCGTTTGTTCATGGATAAAGCCGAAGCTGACCGTCATGACAAAATGCTTGAACTCGCTGAGTTGCTGGCAGAAGTGTTGCAAAAAGCCGTGCCGTCCCTGAGCGAGCAGCAGGTGGAAGAAGCCGGGATCTACATGGCGAAGAATCGCGATGTATTTGCCAAGGCGTTCAAGAGCCAGCCGGACGCGTTGTCCGAGTTGCTCAACGCAGCGGCGGAATAAAGTCCGAATTGAACAGGCCCTGAATCAATGATTCAGGGCCTTTTTAATGCCTGATCATCCGTAGAGCAGGCGTTCGGCGAGTTCATCAGCCACGCGTGCTGGGGAGCGTTTTTCCGCCTGGGCGTGGGCGTAGATTTCGGTCAGGCGTTTGCCGATGTTGGACAGGTGCGCGGTGATGGTCGGCAGTTCGGCGCCGCTGTGCTTGAGGGCCACATATATCAAGCCACCGGAGTTGATCACATAGTCCGGGGCGTAGAGGATGCCGCGCCCTTCCAGTTGGTCGGCCACTTGCAGATTGGTCAATTGCGCGCTGGCGGACCCGGCCACGGCGGCGCAGCGCAGTTGCCCGACGCTGGTGCGGTTGAACACTGCCCCAAGGCCACAGGGCGCGAGGATGTCACAGGGCGTGCTGAGCAAGGCGTCGTTGGCGATGGGGTGCGCGCCCAGTTGTTCCATGGCCAGTTGCACTTTGCCGTGGTCGATGTCGCTGACCAGCAATTCAGCGCCGGCGGCGTGAAGTTGTTCAGCCAGTGCGTAACCGACGTTGCCCAGGCCCTGGATTGCCACGCGCAGCCCTTCAAGGTTGTCGCTGCCCAGGCGGGCCATGGCAGTGGTGCGAATACCGGCGAACACGCCCATGGCCGCATGGGGCGATGGATCGCCTGCGGCGGTGGTGCTGGTAACGAAGCGAGTGTGCTGGGCGATGCAATCCATGTCGGCCACTGAGGTGCCACTGTCGACAGCGGTGATGTAGCGGCCGTCGAGTTGTTCCACACAACGCCCAAAGGCTTCAAACAGCGCCGCACGGTTTTCCACATGGGCGGGGCGCAGGATGACCGCGGTGCCGCCACCCACCGGCAACCCGGCCAGGGCGGCCTTGTAGCTCATGCCCTGGGCCAGCCGCGCAGCATCGGCCACGGCGCTTTCGTCGTCGGGGTAGGCGATGTAGCGACAGCCGCCCAAGGCAGGCCCCAGGCGGCTGTTGTGAATGGCGATGACCGCCTTGAGCCCCGTGACCGGGTCGACGCTCAGGTGCAGCGATTCAAGGCGGGTGCTGTGCATGAGAGCAAACATCGTCAAGCTCCCGAATCACTTCTGGTGTCGCCAAGTATAGGCTTGCGGTAGAAAACTGCCGAAGTGCACTGGAATAAGCCGCCCGGTTTTGCAGGGCTTGCGACATAAGCGCGCGGGAAATTTCTTAAGGCACTGGACGAATATTCCCAGCAAGGCTAAAACGAGGGCATCCGCCGGAGAAAGCAATGAAGCCCCGCCAAGCCTTTTTCGCCTGCCTGCAACGTTCGCCGCCGGCGCTGTTCGAAGCGGCGTTATGGATCGCCGCCGAGCACGATCCTTTGGTGAAGCCGCTGGAGATCCTGCAGAACCTGACCTCACTGCAACAACAGATCAGCCTGAGCATGCCCATGTTGCCAGCGGATGAACTGGGTCAACCGCTGCTGCGGTGCATGAATGACCTGGGGTTCGCCCAGGATGACTTCACACCGCTGCGCCCCGCCGCCGCCCTGCTGGACAAGGTGCTACAGCGCAAACGCGGGCAGCCCTTGGCCATGGGGTTGATTGCCATGGAGTTGGCACGACGCCTGGATATTCCGATGGTTGGCGTCAATTTCCCTGGGCACTTCCTGCTGCGAGTGCCCGGTGCCGATCACCTGCTGGACCCGTGCGGCGGCCGACGCCTGTACCCCAACGATTGCCGAGAGCTGCTGCAACGCCAATATGGCCCCAACCTCACGCTGCAGGCGGACCACCTGCACACCGCCGATCCGCGTTCGATCCTGCAAAGGCTTTCGCGCAACCTGCGCCAATTGCATCTCTCCAACGACAACCCGCTGGCCGCCCTGGTAGACGCCGAGCGCGTGCTGGAACTGGGCAGCGCCAACGCCGCCGACTACCTCGCGCGGGCCAGTCTGTATCAACGCCTGGACTGCCCCAACGCCGAGCGCTTTGACTTGGAACACGCCCTGATGCTCAGCGAAGACCCGATCCAACGCCTGCGCCTGACCGAGCGCCTGGGGCACCTGCCGCCCAACTCAGTGGTGCATTGAATAGCGTGACCATCGGGAGAATCCTCAGTGATTCGCCGGCGCTTTCAGAATATCGCCAGGCAGGGGGCTGACAGGCGCATCGCGCCCTGGCGAACGCACCTGAATAATCAACAATGCCGCCATCACAGCCGGAATCGCGCAAAAGAAGAAAATCTGCTGCACCGGAATATGCATCGCCAGCAACATGCTGCCAAACAGCGGCCCCAGGATCGAGCCGAAACGCCCCACGCCCAACGCCCAGCCCGTACCGGTGGCGCGCACGTGTGCGGGGTAGAAATTGCTGGCGAAGGCATTGAGGGTCAGTTGCCCACCGATGATGCAGAACCCGGCCGCAAACACGCAGGCCACCAGGTAGCGCGGGTTGTCGTGGTTCAGCCCCAGCAGAATGGTGCACACCGCCGCTGCCGCCAATACGCCAGACAGCAGGCGCACCTTGCTTTTGAGCCGGTCGGCAAACCAGGCCATACCGATAGCGCCCAAGGTGCCGGCGAACAGAAACATCGACGTCACCAGGTTGGCTTCCTTCAACGCCAGGCCGCTCTCCAACAGCAGCGACGGTAACCAACTGATCATGAAATACAGCAGGATCAGGCTGACAAAAAAGGTCGACCAAATCAGCACGGTCGGACGCGCATAGCCGTTGCGAAACAGCTCCACCACCGTCAGTTTGCTGCCCTGTTCTTGCAGGTTTTCTGCCGCGCTCGCCAGCGGCGGCTGCCAGTCGGGCAGCATACGCCCGGTCACTTTGCGCAATCGCACGTACGGTGGAGCATCTCGTAGCAAGCGCGGCAAAGACTCAGGCAGCAGCCACACCAGAAACGGAAACAGCAGCAACGGCGTGACGCCACCGGCCAGGAACACCGCCTGCCAGCCGAAGTTGTCGATAAACCCCGCCGCCACGAACCCACCGGCCGCACCGCCGAACGAGAAACCACACGCCGCCAAGGTCACCATCAAGGTGCGCAGGCGCGGTGGGGAATACTCCGACATCAACGCCATGGCGCTGGGCATCGCACCGCCCATGCCGATACCGCAGATAAACCGCGCAGCCATGAGGGAGGTCAGTGAGTTGGCGAACACCATCAGCAGGGTCAGGCAGGCATAGATCAACACGCAGCCCAGCAGGATGCGCCGCACGCCAAATCGGTCAGCCAGAGGCGTTACCAGCAGCGAGCCCAATGTGAGCCCCAACAGGTTGGCGCTGAACACGGGGCCGAACGCGGCTTTTTCCAATCCCCAATCCGACGCCAGGGCCGGCACCACGTAACCTAGCACCTGGGCATCGTAGCCATCGGTGACCAGTAGCAGCGCCAGCAACAGGAGGATCAACCACTGATAGCGCGACACCGGACGGGCGTCGAGTGCCGCGCGAAAGCTGGCAATCTGATTGTGCATCGCAAGGTACCTGTTTATTTTTATTTGAAGTGACACAAATCCAATGTGGAAGGGGGCTTGCTCCCTCTCACATTGGGTTCTGTGCAAACCTGAACATCACGGGGTATCAGGTTGATTCGCGGGATGGGCCTGAATAAACGCCGGATGCTGCGCCGCCAAGCCGGCCACCCGCCCAATGCGCGGATAAGCCGCCAACGGCACCTTGAAGCGCTCCGCCGCATAGAGCTGGGGAATCAGAAACGCATCCGCCATCCCAGGCTGTTCGCCAAAGCAAAACCCGGTATCGCCAATCAACTGTTCCACCGCGCCCAGCCCCTGGCTAATCCAGTGGCCGATCCACTCCAACACCTTGGCCTCATCGTGCCCCCATTGGCGCAGCAGGTTCTGGGTGCTGGAGTTGTGCAGCGGGTGGATATCACAGCCGATGATCGACGCCACCGCGCGCTCGTGGGCGCGGGTGGCCAGGTCTTTGGAGAGCAGCGGCGCCTGTGGATAACGTTCGTCCAGGTACTCGATGATCGCCGGCGACTGAATCAACAGCTCGCCGTCATCGATGCGCAAAGCCGGCACACGGCCTTGCGGGTTGATAGCCAGGTACTCCGGCTGACGATTGGCACCGCCTGCCGGGGCCAACAGGTTCACCGGTATCGCCGTGAAATCCAGGCCCTTGAGGGCCAAAGCGATACGCACCCGGTACGACGAAGTGGAACGATAGTAGGTATAGAGTTCCATCACCCTGCCCTCTTAACGTGCGGCGACCACAGTGCCACGGCATTCGCCGAAGCCGATGGAGGCGAACCCTTCGCGGGTGCAACGGGCACGCAGGATGACTTCATCACCATCCTCCAGAAACCTGCGCACTTCGCCCGACGGCAATTCGATGACCTTCTTGCCGCCTTCGGTCATCTCCAGGAGGCTGCCGAACTGCCCGGCCTCAGGGCCGGACAAAGTGCCGGAACCGAACAGATCACCCGCCTGCAACTGACAGCCGTTGACGCTGTGGTGTGCCACCAACTGCGCGACGGTCCAGTACATATGCAGGCTGTTGCTCAGGGCCAGGCGATGGGCCGGCAATTTCTGTTCGCGCATGGCAGCGGTGGTCAGCAGCACTTCCAGTTCGATATCCAGAGCACCGGCGGCCTGATCACGTTTATCCAGCAAGTACGGCAGTGGTTGAGGGTCGCCCTCGGGACGAGCGGGTTGCGCCTTGCGGAACGGCTCCAGCGCTTCGGCCGTGACGACCCAGGGCGAAATCGTGGTGATGAAGCTTTTCGACAGGAACGGCCCCAGCGGCTGGTATTCCCAGGCCTGAATGTCCCGCGCGGACCAGTCGTTGAGCAGGCAGAAGCCGGCGATGTGCTCGGCGGCATCGCCGATGGCAATCGAGTCGCCCATGGCGTTGCCCTGGCCGATCCAGATGCCCAGCTCCAGCTCGTAGTCCAACCGTGCACAAGGGCCGAAGGTCGGCTCGGTCTGGCCAGCGGGCAGGGTCTGGCCCTTGGGACGGCGCACATCGGCGCCGGAAGCGCGAATGGTCGAAGCGCGGCCGTGATAACCGATCGGCACGTACTTGTAGTTAGGCAGCAAAGGGTTGTCGGGGCGGAACAGCTTGCCGACGTTCTGCGCGTGCTCGATGCCTACATAAAAGTCGGTGTAGTCGTTGATCCGGGCCGGCACATGCATCTGGCAATCGGCGGCACGGTGCAGCACCTGCGCCTCACGCGCTTGCAGCGGGCTGCCTTCACCGAGCAACTCCAACAGGCGTTCCCGCAGGGCAACACGCGGGCCACGGCCCAGTTCGAAAAACGCGTTCAACTGCCCGCCCGCTGTCGCTTCAACCGCTCGGCGTGCCTCACCTTCAAATGCATCCAAAGCGGCCTGCAGGTCGAAAATATAGTCGCCAATCGCCACGCCACTGCGGGGGGCCGAACCGTTGATGCTGAACACGCCCAGTGGCAGGTTCTGCAGTGGAAAGTCGCGGTGACCGTTGGCGCAGGCCACCCAGCTGCGGGTAGAAGTGGGCTGAGTCATGGGTTATCTCCGGTTCGGGTTGAAGGTGTTGGGCAGCGAGGCCCAGCACGCGTCGTAAGCAGGTTGTAGTTGCGGGCAGTCCAGGGCGAACTGAGTGGGACGCAGCACTTGGCTGGTCTCGAACATGAAGGCCATGGTGTTATCGATCTTGTGCGGCGCCAACTCGACGTTGATGGCCTTGGTGCAGGTCTCGCCGTCCGGACCGTGAGCGCTCATGCAACTGTGCAGTGACGCCCCGCCCGGCAGGAAGCCTTCGGCCTTGGCGTCGTAGGCGCCCTGAATCAGGCCCATGTATTCGTTCATCAGGTTGCGGTGGAACCACGGCGGACGGAAGGTGTTTTCGGCCACCATCCAGCGTGGCGGGAAGATCACGAAGTCGAGGTTGGCCAGGCCGTGCACGCTGGTAGGCGAGGTCAACACGGTAAAGATCGACGGGTCCGGGTGATCGAAACTCACGGTGCCGATGGTGTTAAAGCGGCGCAGGTCGTATTTGTACGGCACGTTGTTGCCGTGCCAGGCGACCACGTTCAGCGGTGAATGGTCGAGTTCACAGGCCCACAGTTCACCGAGGAATTTCTGCACCAGGGTTGTAGGCTGCTTCAGGTCTTCGTAGTGGGCAACCGGAGTGAGGAAGTCGCGTGGGTTGGCCAGACCGTTGCTGCCAATCGGGCCAAGGTCCGGCAGACGCAGCGGCGCGCCGTGGTTTTCCGCCACATAACCGCGTGCGTGCGCATCCAGCAGTTCGACGCGGAATTTAAGACCGCGCGGCAACACCACGATTTCCAGCGGCTCAACATCCAGCACACCGAGTTCGGTGGCGACACGCAAGCGACCCTGCTCGGGGACGATCAACAGTTCGCCATCAGCATTGAAGAACACGCGTTCCATCGATCGATTGGCACGGTAGGTGTAGATGCTGATGCCTGAAGGCTTTTCTGACCCGGAGTTAGCCACCATCCCAACAAGGCCGTCGATGAAGTCCGTCGACTCACTCGGAATATCCAGCGGGTTCCAGCGCAGACGATTGGGCGTCACCGCGCCCAACGGGCCACCGGCCAGTTGCCGTTCCAATTTGACGAACGCCGGGTGATTGGCCGACGGCTGGATGCGGTACAGCCAAGTGCGGCGGGCTTCGCTGCGCACCATGGTGAAGGCAGTGCCGGAGAACAGTTCGGTATACAGCCCGTAGGGCGCTTTTTGCGGGGCGTTCTGGCCGACCGGCAATGCGCCGGGAAGTGCTTCGCTGGCGAATTCATTGCCGAAGCCCGAAAGATATTCGAGGTTCATGGAGCATCCTCTGTACGGAAGTTGTTTTTATCGTAATCGAGTTACGCATAACGTAATTTGATCACTATCGACCGTCAAGCTATAAAGACGCCCATTCATCTCTCGGATCCTCGCCCTTCCATGGAAAAGCCTCGCGACACCGGTAAACAAAAAGTCCGCTCGGCCGAAGTGGGCACCGATATCCTCAAGGCCCTGGCCGAGTTGTCGCCCGCCACGTCGCTGTCGCGTCTGGCCGAACATGTGCAAATGCCGGCAAGCAAAGTTCACCGCTACCTGCAGGCGTTGATCGCGTCGGGTTTTGCCGAACAGAACACCGCCACTAACCACTATGGCCTGGGCCGCGAAGCGCTGCGGGTGGGCTTGGCGGCGCTGGGCAGCATGGACGTGCTGAAAGTCGGCGCGATGCCCCTGGCCGAGTTGCGCGATGACTTGAATGAAACCTGCTTTTTAGCGGTGTGGGGCAACCAGGGCGCGACCGTGGTGCACATCGAACCGGCGGTGCGTGCGGTTACGGTGGTGACGCAGTTGGGCTCGGTATTGCCGCTGCTCAGTTCGTCCACCGGGCTGGTGTTCAGCGCGTTCCTGCCAACGCGGGAAACCGTGGAATTGCGCGAGCGTGAGATCCAGGCCGGTATCGCCCATGCCCTGGCGGACGACCAAACCTACGCAACCACCTGCGAGCAGATCCGCAGCCGTGGCCTGCACTTTGTGCATGGCCTGCTGATGCCGGGGGTGGACGCGCTGTCAGCGCCGGTGTTCAACGCGGTCGGGAACGTGGCGGCGGTGATGACCGTGGTCGGCCCCACCTCGCTGTTCCACGCCGACGAAGATGGCCCGGCGGCGCAGCGTCTGCTGGCGGCGACCCAGGCCGTGAGTTGGCGGATGGGCTATCAACCCTGAGCTAGTCGTGCCATTGAGTCAGGGCCTGCACGACACGGTTCTCCAACGCGCGGATGGGCGCGGCGTCACTCACGTAGTTATTGCTGATCATCGAGAACACCAGGCGCCGCCCCTCGGCATCGGTGATATAGCCGCTCAACGATGACACGCCGGCCATGGAGCCGGTCTTGGCGTGCAGGTTGTTTTCAGCTGCGGTGCTGCGCAAGCGATAGCGCAGGCTGCCGCCGGTCATACGGTCGGCGTTGCCGGCAATCGGCAAGGCGTTGTACCAGGCCTCGAACCACGGTTGTTTCGCGGTCGCGAGCAGCAGGTCCGTGAGGTTCTGCGACGACACCAGGTTACGCCGCGACAAGCCCGAGCCGTCCACCTGGACCAGCGTCGACGGGTGCATTCCCTGGCGTTTCATAAACGCCGCTACCGCTGCCACACCCGCCTGCGCTGTGCCCGCGTTGGCGGTCTTGCGCCCCATGGCTTTGAGCAACGCCTCGGACATGTTGTTGTTCGAGAGTTTGAGTAGTGGCGTGATCAGTGCCTGCAACGGTGCCGACTGATGCTCCGCCAGCACCCTGGACGTCGCCGGGCTTGCACCGCCAATCACCCTGCGCCCCATCACCTGGATGCCCTGCTGCGCCAATGCCTGCTCGAACAGATTGGCCACCAGTTGCGTCGGCTCCCACACACTGACCCACTGCCGGCTTTGTTTGCCCGGCGCCAGCGCGCCAGTGAGTTGCAGCACGTTGGTGCCGTGCTGACGAGTGATGCCATAGCTGTTGCCGGGGCCGCTGACGGCGCGGTTACTGAGTTGTACGTAATCGGTGGGCGGGCTTATAGAAACATTCACCGGCTGGCCGGAAATGACCGACGCCTTAGCCGTGACGATCAAGGTGCCCGCGTCAAAATCCGTATTGGGCGATACCGTCAGCGCGGAAATCTGCGCACCGTAGTAGGTGCTTTCGTCATCCTGGGCCCAGTCAACGCCCAGGCGCTCGGCGTCGAACCAGGTGTCGTCGAACACCAAGTCGCCCTGCACCTGGCGCACGCCCTGGCTCGCCAGTTGGGCGGCCAATGCCTGGTAGTCGGAAAACTGTGTGGTCGGGTCGCCAAGACCACGCAGGTAGAGGTTACCGGTCAGGCGCTCACCTTGTTGCGGGCCGTCGCTCAACAGTTGCGTGGAGAACCGATACTGGGGCCCCAGCACATCCATTGCCGCCGCCGTGGTCAGCAATTTGAGGTTGGACGCGGGAACCAGGCGTGTGCGCGGGTTGTGCTGATACAGGGTGCTGCCACTGCGGGCGTCGCGCACCATGACGGAAACCGTGGCGCCGTTGAGGACAGGATCGGCCAGCAGGTGATCCAGTGTTGAAGGCGTGGACGGCGGCGAAACACTCGCACAGCCGCCCAGTAAAACGCTCAGGCACAGCAGGTGTAGCCATCTTCCAAAGTGCATCAGTACCGTGTTCCGCAAAGCCATTAATGGCCGCAACGCTAACAGCTCCGTACCTTTGTGGCGAGCGGGCTTGCCCCGCGCTGGGTGGCAAAGCCGCCCTTACTGATGCCGCCGCGTTCTTTCAGGAACACCGCAGAGTCTGTTTTGGGACTGCTTCGCAGCCCAACGCGGGGCAAGCCCGCTCACCACAGGAAGCCTGCCCACCACAAGGAGCACACTTGCCATAGGGAGCCCGTCAGGTTTTAGAACTCCAGGGTACTGGACACCGACACCTGCCGCGCATCACCAATGGACACAAACAACCGGCTGGCCGCGGAGGTGTAGTAGGTGCGGTCGAACATGTTCTTCACGTTGAGCTGGAACTTGACCTTCTGCCCTTCGATCTTGGTGTCGTAGGTGGCAAACGCGTCGGCCACGGTGTAACCCGGCAGATCGAAATCGTTGGCGGCGTCGCCGGCGCGTTCGCCGACGTAGCGTGCACCCGTGCCCACGCGCAATTGATCGCCACCAAAAATGCTGCCGAAGTCATAGGCCACCGACAGCGAGCCGGTGTGCTTGGCCACGTTTTGCAGGCGGTTGCCTTGCAGGGTCGGGTCTTTGTCCTTGATGTCTTCGGCGTCGGTGTAGGCGTAGCTGCCGATCACGCTCCACTTGTCGGTCAACTGGCCGCTGGCATCCAGTTCCAGACCACGAGACCGCACCTGGCCAGCGATGCTGTAGATGGTGTTCGCGAGGGATCCCACCGACACCAGTACGTTGCGCTTATCGATATTGAACAGTGCCGCGCTGGCGGTGATGCGTCCTGGAATATCGAGCTTGGCGCCCAACTCCCACGACTTGGATTCTTCTGGCGTAAGGTCACCGGTCAGCGTGCTGCCATCGGCCAGGGCGGCGATGGTGGAGTTGGGTTTGAACGACTCGGTGTAGCTGCCGTAGAACGACAACTCATCGGTGTAGCGATACACCAGCCCCGCACGCGGCACCCAGGCCTGGCCGTTGCCATTGGTGTTGGCCTTGAACGGCACGCCTTTACCGGCGTATTGGTCGTACATCTGGTAGCGCGCGCCCGCGACAAAAATCCACTGGTCGGTGAGATGAATCGCGTCCTGGAAGAACAGCGAGTCGCTGCGCAACAGGTCGGTCTGGGCGCTGTCGGCGGCGCTGACCGTGGTGCCCGCGACTTCGTTGCCGTACACCGGGTTGTTGTAGTTGAACGTCGTGCGCGAGGCCTGGCGAATCAGGTCGGCGCGGTAGATCTTGCGGTACTCATCGTCCATGCCGAATACCAGATCATTCTGCAGGCCGAACACATTGACCTTGCCTTCCAGGCTGACGGTGGTGAAGCGGTCGGTGGTGATCGCGCCCTGAGTGCCGTCCATCTTGCGGGTCAGGGTTCCATCCGTGTTCACCGCGCTGACGCGCACTTGGCTGGCGTCGTAGGTTTCGCGATTCCAGCTGTAGCCGAAGTGGGCTTTCCAGTCGTCGTTCAGGTCGTGGTCGGCTTCGAAGCGGTAAAGGTCGGAGCGGCCTTCCATGTTGTTGAACGGCTCATCCAGGCGCCGGGTGGATGGAATGTCCAGCGGATGATTGGACTTGTCGATGGCGGTGCCACGGTCGAACGGCGAGAGAAACTCGCGGTGTTCGTAGGCGAACAAGAGCTGGGTGCTGTCGCCGTACCAGGCCAGGGACGGCGCGACCAAGGTCTCGCGGTGGGTGCCGAAATTGCGCCAGTAGTCCTCGTCTTCATGATCGACGATCAGCCGATAGGCCAGGCCCGAGTCACCGATGGGGCCGGTGGTGTCGAGGCCGCCACCGCTGCCGTTTTTGCCGTTGCCGAAGGTCGAGCCGCGCACGGTCAGGGCAGTGGATTGGGTCAGTTCGGGCTTTTTGCTGACGATGTTCACCACGCCGCCCGGATCCTGGATGCCATACAGCAGCGACGACGGGCCCTTGAGCACTTCGACACGCTCCGCCGTGGCATTCAAGGCGCGGCCCTGCACCACCGGCATGCCGTCACGCATGATCGAGCCGTTACGGTTGTCGCCAAAGCCGCGCAGCATCACGGCGTCCTGGGTGCTGGCCAAGGTGTTGGCCTGGGTGATGCCGCTGATATTGCCCAGGGCGTCATCCAGGTTGCGTGGGGTCTGGTCGCGCAGCACTTGGGCCGGCACCACGTTGACGGTTTGCGGGGTTTCCAGCAGCAGGGCACGGGAGCGCATCACCGAACTGGTGGGTGGCGGCTGGTAGCTGGTGCTGTCCTGGGTTTGGCCGACGCCACTGATGGTGGTGGCGCCAAGGTTGACTGCGCCATCGGTCGGCACCGGCTCAAGCGCCAGCGTGCGGGCGTCGATCTGGCGGAAGGTGAAGCCGGAGTTGCCCAGCAAGCGTTGCAGGGCCTGGGTCGCGCTCATCTGCCCGCTCACGGCCGGGGCGCTGAGGCCGTAGGGCGCTTCATCGGTGTAGATCACGCTGATTCCGGTGACCCGGCTGAAATCACTCAGAGCCTGGGGCAGCGGCTTGGCAGCCAGGGCAAACGTGAACTGAGCGCTTTGCTGCTCCTGCGCCTGAGCCACGCAAAGGGGCAGCAAGGCCAACCCCGATACCGCCAATACCGAGGCTCCCAGCCACTGTTTAACCAAACCGCCCGCCGTCGACTTCATGCTGTGAGAACCCGTGTAGAAAACGCTGTTAATGCGAATAGATCGCAGTTTCAAGCACTACACGGATGGGCCACCGGTTTACCTCACGTTTATTTGCAAATATTTTTCTTACTGCGCCTGAATGCGAAAGCCAAAGCGCGGGAAGTGCACGTGCACGGTGCCGCCACGCGGGTCGGTGCGGCGCAGGATCAGCTCTTCGCGCCCGGCAAAGAGCAATTCGCCGGCGACCGGGTCGACGCCGTAGTCGATGGCGCCGATGGTCACCTGCTGGCCGGCCTTGAAGCCATTCAAGTCCTCGAACACCTCGTCCGGCAGCGGCGCCGGTGTGGCGTCGCGCGCAATCTCCAACGCCTGCTCGGCAGTCATTTGGCTGGACGTGCCGTGACCAAAACCAAGCACACGCCCCAGCCACGCAGATACGGCCGGATACGCGTCCACCAACGGCGCGGTTACCGGCGTGGCCTTGAGGAACCACAACGGATGGGCCATAGCAAAGTCGGCAATCGACGGCTCGCCAAACAGGAAGTCCCCCGACTCACGCTGCAGTTGCTGCTCCAGCCGCGCCATGATCGCCGGCCATTGGTGCTTGGCCAGCTCAGTCGGCAGCTTGCTCGCGGTGCCGCCACTGAACAGCGCGGCGCGGTCGGCAAGAAACGCCTTGATCGCTTCCGGTGGCAGCTTGCCAAAACGCACCGCCACCGATTCTGGCTGGAACACCAGGCTCACCGCGTGGGCAAACACCACGCTGTCGGCCCAGGTGGCGAAGGTTTGGGTGATCATTTCCTGGCCCAGCGGGAACAGCGCCGGCGCAGCTTTTTCCTGCTCAAGGCGACGGGCAATCAAGGCGGTGTCGCAATAGATATCGGCGCCCACTTGCAGCACTGGGGTTTTGCGATAGCCGCCGGTGAGGGCCGTCAGGTCCGGCTTGGGCATCACCGGCGAGATATGCACCGAATGCCAGGACAAACCTTTGAAACCCAGCAGCAGCCGAGCTTTTTCCGCGAATGGAGAGGTTGGGTAGTGGTGCAGGATGAGTTCAGACATGCCGGGGTCCACTTGGAAAAATGAACCCGCAGCTTAGCGCGCAACGGGCTATGGCGGCGTGATGGGAACCCATCAGTCAGATCAATGAGCCCTGCGCCGCCAAACACTCCTTGGCACTCTTCTTCAGCTTCTTGATCAACCGCTCCTGGCGCAGCGCCTCGCCCTTGCTTGCGCATTGCTCGGTGTATACCAGCGCCACGGCCGGGCTGGACAGGAAGAACCGCGCGCCCTTGCCGCTCTGGTGCGTGGCGAAGCGGCGCAGCGGATCATTGCTGATGCCGCAATACAGCGAGCCATTGGCAGCGCGCACCAGGTAGACGAACCAGGGCTTGGGTGGAGGAAGATCAGTCACAGTTCATGTCAGCAAGCCAGAGGAGCGCCAATCTTATCAACGCCCGGCCTGAAATGCCTTGAGGCCTTTGCGTGCTTGGGCGCGGACGGCATTTTTCAAGGCCGGCGACCAGCCCAGCAACAGGCCCTTGATGCCCAACGCCTGGCGCGACCAGCGCCACAGGTCGAAGTGGTCGTGGTGCTCACAGATCTTGCCGTCGCGGAACACGAACCGCGCGCCGATATCGTTGACCACGGTGTTGCCGGTGGCACTGAACAGGTAAGTCGCCACCCAATGCGCACTGCCGGTGGTGTCATCGCTGCGTACATGGTCGAACGTCAGGGAGAAATCCTTGGCCCGCGTGGTCAGCATGCGCCACATGTCGCCCGCATCACGGCCGCGCAATTCGCCGAAGGCCGGGTCGCTGAACACAACGTCGTCGGTGTAGCAGGCGGCCATGGCCTCGGCATCCAGGCGCTGGAAGGCGCTGTAAAACTCAGTAATCAAGGCGTTGTGGGCATCACTCATGGGCAGCTTCCAAACCTGGGGTTGTAGGCCGCTCAAGATAGTCTGCGCACCGGCAAAACTCTATCGGCATTTGCACAGGTGATGACGGCCCAAACCCTAGGGCACCATGCCGCAGCTGCGGGCGTAGGCGAACAGGTCGACGTCGGTGGAAATGCACAGCCGGCTCATGGCCGTGCTTTTCTGTTTACTGATCGTGGAAATACTGCGATTGACCCGCGCCGCGATCTGGCTGACGGTCATGCCGCTGGCGAGCATGCGCACCACTTCGCGTTCCTTGCTCGACAATTGCGGCTGTTGCGACTGATCCCCCGTGCCTGCCTCCTCCATCTGCGCGCGCAGGCATTCACTGGCGAAGGTCTGGCCTTTGATCACGGTGCTGATCGCAACCGGCAGCTCCCGGGCCGACGCGCTCTTGGCGACGATCGCCCGCGCGCCATGGGCGAACGACGCACGCAGCGTCGCGACATTGGCAAACATCGTGACCAGGATCACCGGCAAATCCGGATACTGGCGGCGCAACAGGCCCAGCAGTCCGTAACCGTCCGCCTGCTGACCGCCCGGCATGGCGAAGTCGGTCACCAGCACATCACAGGCGACGGTCTCCAATAACCGGAGCAATTCATCGGGCCCATCGGCCTCGCCAACCACTTTGCATTTACCGCCCGCCTCAATCACCACCCGTTGGCCGATACGCACAATGGGATGATCGTCGGCAACAATTACACGAAGCATAAATACCCACGAATGATGGCAAAATGAATTCGCGCAAAAATACCCCTGTCCAAGCGGCTCAACAACTACCTGACGCGACACGTTTCGGACCGCGCCCAGCAATTGATAGCCAATAACTTCATGCCTACAACATAAAAAGAAATTACCTACATCCAAAACCTAGTACACATCCGAACAGCATCTTGCGAACTTCCAGGCAGCACTATTCATAACCGACTCAGATAACGGATGTAGACATGCAAGTTGCGCTGAAACGCTTGCAAATGCGGGGTACTGGCCAAGACGCCTCGGGCTTTGACATGCGCGATCAGTTGCTCGCCACTCAATTCCAGATCAGCGCCCCCCACGAACGCCAGACTCCCCACCAAACGGTGCAGGCGCTCTACCACCAATGGCGCATCGGCGCTGGCCCGGGCCTGGTCAAGCAAAGCGTCATCTTCCCGTGCTTCGTTGATCAGACTGACCAGCACGCGGTTCACCACCTCATCACTGCCGAAAATCTCGATCAGGCTGCTGCGTGTCGGCCAGGCGGTATGGCGCGCACCATCAGCGGGGCCTTCCATCAACGGTGGCGAGAGTAAAGGTGTCAACTTCAGGACAGGTACTGGATTAAAAAATACCCTTGTCACCAGACTCACCTCAATGCGCTTACATTAATTTTCAAGCCCATGGGTTCTCGGCACACATCGTGAGTGGGTGAAAGGCTTTAACAGCCAACCGAGAACAACGTGCGACACTTGCGTGACACTCACATGACCATTAATAAGCAGCGACAAATAACGGTTTACCTATGAACCTGGCGATACAACAACTACGAAAAACACTAACTTTCCTACAAATTTGATCATTAATTCCCACGCACTTAGGTAGGAATAACGCCGGCCAGGATTGTCGTAAAAGTTGTATTTCCCCGCCCCCACCCGGCAGCTAAATTGCCGTCACCCCGCAAAGAGGGAATGGACTTGCTGCCACCGGCGAGCCCAATCAAACACGACCAGCCGCCCTGATCACCGTCCTCCTTGAAAGATCGGACGATGCGGTGTGCGCGCCTTTATCAGCCAGCCCTGTAGTGGAATGTATTGAAATGAACAAATCCCTGACCCTGTTGAGCTCTGTCCTGCTGCTCGCCAATGCGCTGCCGACGTTTGCCGCCAGCAGCGTGGACATGACAGTAACGGGCGTAATCACGCCCAGCGCCTGTACGCCCAGCCTGCCGGGAGCTGTCGATTTCGGAAAGATCTCAGCCAAAGACCTGAATGCCGACGTCCAAACCCGGCTTCCTGACCAAACCATAAAACTGTCGGTCAGTTGCGAGGGTTCGACACTGTTTGCCATCACGCCCTTCGACAACCGCACCGGTTCCTCTACCCAAAACAGTGCTTTTGGCCTGGGCCTGATCAACGACACCGAGAAACTGGGCAGGTATTTCCTGACCATGCGCAACCCAGTGGCTGACGTAGCCTCAACCTTGCTGAGTACGCGCGGCGAAGGTCGCTGGGGAGAGCTGTATGAAGACGATGCGGTCGTGCCTAACGCCTTGATCGCACTGGGTAGCTTCGACGCTACCAACGGCTGGCTGCCGCACCCATTGCAAGACATGAGTGTGGAAGTGGTGCTCAACACCGCCATCGCGCCGGCCAAATCTCTAACACTCACCAACGAGGTGCAGTTGGATGGTTCGGCGACCTTTGAAGTGAAGTACCTGTAACGCCCACCCAACGTCCTTCCACCCCGCTCAAATGGTGATTGCCCTATGAACCTATGTGCCACTCGCACTGCGCTGCTATTGCTGTTCACTCCCGTCGTGTTTGCCTCCAGCAATACCGACCTCAGCGTGAGCGGCACGATTACGCCCAGCGCCTGCGCGCCGCTGATTTCCGATGGCGGCATGGTCGACTTCGGAAAAATGTCGGCAAAGTCGCTCAATGCCGACCAGCACACCTCCCTGCCCAACCAAAGCATGCATGTGAGTGTGCGCTGTGAAGGCCCCACTTTTTTCACCCTCAACACCATCGATAACCGCGCCGGCACGTCGGCCAACCATGATCGGTGGCATGGCTTGGGGATGACGCCCAGTGACGAAAAAATCGGTGGGGCAAGCTTTCACCTTTACACCCCCGTTGCGGATGGCGTCGCGGTACGCATGATTAATTCAGAGGATGGCGGCGTCACCTGGAGACCCGCCAATGAGTTGAATCACCTGTGGCTGACCACGATTGCGAAAAGCGGTGAAGAGACGCCCATCGCCGCCCAGGAGTTTGACGCCGAGATCCGTCTGTATACCCACGTTGCCCCTTCGGAGCGCTTGACCCTGTTGGACGAAGTCCCCATCGACGGTCACGCCACCATCCAACTCAAGTACCTGTAATTACCCATTATCGAAAGGAATCAGTTCGCCATGAAAACCCTGCTCAGTACCGTCGCAGCCAGCGTGATGCTGGTGACCGGCGCGACCGCCTTCGCAGCCTCCACCGTCGACCTGGCGGTCAAGGGCCTGATCGTTCCCAGTGCCTGCACGCCCAGCCTATCCGGCGGCGGCATCATCGATCACGGCAAAATCTCCGCCAAGGACCTGCGCCCGAACAACCCCACGCTCATCGGCACGCACACCCTCATTATCGAAGTGAATTGTGATGGTCCGACCACGTTTGCCCTGAACTCAATCGATAACCGGGCAGAATCGGCACTGATGAGCACGCTGTACGGCCTGGGCCTGATCAACGGCACGCAAAAACTGGGGTGGTTCACGCTGATTTTGGAGAACGCCATCGCCGACGGCGCCCCAGTGAAAACCATCGCCTCCGGTGATGGCGGCAAGACGTGGTACGAAGAAAGGTTCTGGGACCCTGGCCTCTACATGTCGGTAGCGGCCACAAGTGACACCTCGACGCCAGTACCCGCCACGGAATTGGTGGCTGACCTGCAGGTGAACACCTCGATCGCCCGCACCGACGGCCTGGACCTGACCAACGAGGTCACCCTGGATGGTTCGGCCACCCTGGAAGTGAAGTACCTGTAACGCCAGGGCGACCATGCTCAGGCATGGTCGCCTTTACGTACGGCCACCGTCCTCCAGCCAGTGATCCCCATGAACCTGCAGCCCAACCTTTTTGCCGTTCTGCTCACACTGACCTTCGCCGCACCGACAAGCGCAGCATCGATAGTCGACGTCACGGTGACCGGCAGGCTCACCCCGGACGCCTGCCACGTCGAGCTGTCGGAAGAAGGCAATGTCGACCACGGCAAGATTCCCACGCATACCCTCAACAGCGATGAATTCACCGTGCTGCCAAGCCAGCGACTGGAACTCTCCGTGCAATGCGCGCGGCCCATGCTGTTTGCGCTGGCGGGCATCGACAATCGCGCGGAATCAGCACTGACGCCGGGCGTTTTCGGCCTGGGTCGAAATATTCATGCCCCCGATGAGCGCATGGGCAGTGTGGCGCTTTCCTATCGCAACGCGGTGGGCGATGGGCAGCCCATGCAGGTGCTGGTGTCCACCGATGGTGGTGAAACCTGGGCCCCGCGGCCCGACGCCGAGCCAAAGGCCTATGCCGGTTTCGCGCTACCGGGTGACCGTCAGCCGGATTTCATCCGCCAACTGGACGCCCAATTGCACGTAGAAACGTCCATCAACTTTTCAAACTACCTGACCCTGGATCAAGAGGTGCCCTTGGACGGGTCGATCGTCTTGGATCTGCGCTACTTCTGATTCTTCTTTTGCCCAATGGAACCCCGTCATGACGACGTTACTTTTGAACATCGCGGCCCTGACACTTCTGTTCAGCCTGAATGCCAGGGCCGACGGAATGGTCCCCGACACCTCCGTGGTGATCGTGCATGAAAGCGAGGGCGAGGCCAGCGTTTCGGTGACTAACACCGACAGCCAACTGGCCCTGCTGCACGTCACCCTCGAAAACATTCCGGAAGACACAGAGCCGTTGTTGGTGGTCACTCCCCCGCTGGCGCGCGTGGACCCCGGCAAATCGCAACTGGTGCGTTTCATTTTGCAGGCGCAGCAGCCGCTGATGACGCAGCGGCTCAAACGGGTGATTTTCGAAGGCATGCCCACCGGCCGAGCCGCCACCAAAGCAGGGCATGCCCGCGTCGGCGTGACCGTGCGCCAGAACCTGCCGGTGATCATTCATCCCGAAGGGCTGGCGCCCAATCGCACGCCCTGGACCGGTTTGACCTGGGCCCTTGAGAACAACCAATTGCAGGTCAGTAATGACACGCCGTATGTGGTGCGACTGGCCCAGGAACTGAGCCTGCTTCCGGGTAACGGCAAGGCGATGCTGCCGCGCACCTACGTGTTGCCGGGCGAGCGATTGCGTGTACCGGTAACCGGCACCGGCGCCCAAACTGTCCGGCTGCAACCGGCCACCCTCTATGGCTTCGCGGTGGCCGCCTACGAAGCCCCTATCACCGTGCTCTAACGAAAAAAACAGACGCTCGCGCCTGTAAATACGAAGTGACGGCGCAATGACCGTCACCGCGACGCACAGACGTCCAACACTTAATGCCTTTGGTGAAAACAGTCGTGAATTATCGTGACGGCAAAGCCGTGCCCGCCGCACCCACCCACCTTGCCCTGCCGGCGTGGCTGTTAACCTGCGCCCTGCTCCCTGAAGTGACCTGGGCCGATGCCGATTCCGGTTTCGATTCCAAGACCCTGAGCCAGCGCGGCATTGATCCGCAACTGGCCAGCCTGCTGCTGGAAGCTCCGCGCTTTACCGCTGGCAAACACGCGGTGACGCTGCGGGTCAACGGCCAAAACCGTGGTCGTCTGCAAGCCCGTTTCGATCAACAGGGTGCCCTGTGTTTCGACCGCACGTTACTGGATGCCGCCAACCTGGTGATCCCGGACGACAGCGGCAAATGCCACGACTTTCTCGCCCAATTTCCCCAGAGCCTGATCGAACCCGACCCGGCCACCCTGACGGTGTCGCTGGTGGTGCCGACCGAGGCCCTGCGACCGCTGAAACAGGATGTCTCGGGGTATCAAGCCGGCGGCGTCGCGGCCTTGCTCAACTATGACCTGAGCGGTTTCTACAATCAGTTGGGCGATGACACCAACCGCTTCGGCTCGGCGAATACCGAAGTTGGCTTCAACGCCGGCGACTGGATCGTGCGCAGCCGCCAGGTGCAGACCTGGCAGGACGGCCTGTCGCGCAGTACCCACCTGGAAGCCTACGCCCAGCGCACCTTCGCCCAGCATCAGGCGGTGCTGCAAGCCGGGCAGATCAGCCTCTACAACCCGGTGCTGTCCGGGGCGCAGATCAATGGCGTGCAGGTGTTCACCGAGCAGGCACTGCTGGACCAGGAGCAAGGTGCGACCATCGAGGGCATCGCCAACAGCCCGGCGCAGGTCGAAGTGCGGCAGAACGGCGCGTTAATCCACTCAACGGTAGTCCCCGCCGGCCCGTTCGCCTTGCGCGATGTGCGGCGCTTGAACACCCGCTCGGACGTCGAAGTGACTGTTCGGGAAAGCACCGGCGAGGAGCGCCGTTTTACCGTGCCGGCAGCGATGCTTGGCCTGGGCCTGCCAGCAGCCGGTTATTCGGTGGGCGCAGGTCGCGTACGCAATATAGGTGACGCCAAAGGCGATGACCCCTGGGTTGTCAGCGCCGGCTGGAACGGCGCCGTGCACCCGCAAGTCTCGGTGGGCGGAGGCCTGCTCGCAGCCAGCGAATATCGCGGCGTGGGCGCAAGCCTGGCCTGGCTGCCAGGGCTCGACAGCCAAGTGCAACTGGCCAGCCAGTTCTCCGATGCGCAGTCCCACGACAAGGCCCAAGGCATGCAGACCGACCTCGCATGGTCCCAGCGCCTGGGTGAGCAATGGTCATTCAGCGCGGCCAATTCCTGGCGCACGCCGGGCTATCGCGATCTGGAAGAAACCACTTACGACACCCAACCCGACCACCATCGCCGCTCACGTTACCGCGACCAGCAAAGCGTCACTCTCGGCTGGTCGCACCCATCGCTAGGGGCGTTCAGCGCCGGGGTGTCGCGTTCCAGCAATTTTGACGACGAGACCAGCAGCCGTGCCCTGGCCTCGTGGGGCACCAGTGTCGGCGGCGTATCGCTGTCCGCCAGCGCCGAATGGCAGATGGGCGGTCGCCAACAGCAGGACAACGCGGTGTACCTGAACCTCAGCCTGCCCCTCGGCGAGCGTCGCCGGGGCCGCGCGTGGGTGCGCAATTCGGGAGGCGAGCATCGCTCGGGAGTCGGGCTCAACGAGCAGATCGACGATCAACTCAGCTACCGCGTCAGCGCCGAATACGACACCCGCGACCGCCAGGTCGAGACCACCGTCGGCGTGTCCACCCTGCCCCGCTACAGCCAGTTGGACCTGAGCTACAGCCGCAGCGACAGTGAACGTTCAAGCTACCAAGGCGGCGCTCGCGGCGCCGTGGTGGCCCACCGCAGCGGTCTGACCTTCTCGCCGTATCCAGTGCGCGACACGTTCGCACTGGTGTCAGTGGGCGACATGAGCGGCATCAAACTCAGCACCCCCAGCGGCCCGGTCTGGACCGACTGGCAGGGGCAAGCGGTGGTGTCCCAGGTCAACGCCTATGGCCGCAGTCCGGTCGAAGTGCAGACCCGTTCGCTACCGCGCAATGCCGACATCAACAACGGCCTGGCGATGATTTCGGCCGGGCGCGGTGCGGTGGATCGCGTCGAGTTCGGCGTGGCGCTCACCCGTCGGTTGCTGCTTACCGCACGCACTGATCAGGGCCAACCGCTGCCGCGCGGCGCGGTGGTAAGCACGGCCGAGGGCGAGTTCATCACCCTGATCCAGGATGGAAGCCAGGTGTTCCTGCCCAACGTGCTGGAGCACACCACGCTGTGGGTCAGCAACGCCGACATCGGGCGCTGTGAACTGCGCTTCGACCTGCCGACCAAGCCCGACCCCACGGTGTATTTCGAAACCGCCGACGCCCGCTGCCATCCCCCTGGAGAATGACCGATGCCCATCCTGAGAGTTGCCTGCCTGCTGCTGATAGTGTCCAACTGCGCCTTGGCCGCGGATGAATGCCAGTTAAACCTCAGCGAGGCGCGCCTGGATTTCGGCTCAATGAACCGCGCCGCGCAGCACGACAGCGCCCCCCAGCGCCTACTCGGCGAGCGCCGTCTGAGCCTGACACTCAACTGCGCGCAACCCGGCGACATGAGCCTGTTCTATCGCGCTGTCGCCGCAAGTGCAGAGCGCCTGCAATTCACCGAGCACGGCAGCTACGCCATACAGGTCAGCGACGGAATGCTGGATGGCCAGGCGGTCAACCTAGGGTTGCTGCCCGCCAACGGTCAGCCGCCCGTGGCCACCGGCGCCGCACTCGGCTGGCGGCCGGGGCACGGGATCGCCCCGATGCTCAACGGCACACCGCTGACCGGCAAGCATTTCACGCTGCAACTGAGCGTGAGCGCCTGGGCCGATGCTGCCGCCACACGCGTGCGGGACGCGACCACTTGGGAAGTGACCGGCCGCGTCTCCCACCCGCAAAGCGAGCGAGAGCTGACCCTGCAAGCGCACTTCGCCCCTGTGGCGTGCGTGCCGCTATTGTCCAATGGCGGGCTGGTGAATTACGGCAGGCTGCTGGCCAAGGACTTGAGCGCCACCAGTGAAACGCCGCTGCCCACGCGTACCTTGCAGTTTTCCGTGAGCTGCGACGCCGCCACGCCCTTCGCCCTGAAGATGCATGACAACCGCAACGGTTCCGCCACCGGCGGCACCGATGAAACTGCCTACGGCCTGGACGTGGACTACAGCCACAACAAGATCGGGCGCTACTACGTGAACATCGACCCGGCCGAGTTCAGCGCTGATGCCCTCGGCCCGCTCTATCGTACCGACTCCACCAGTGGCGGGGCGGCGTGGAGCAGCTCCAGCCCGCGCCAAATCCCCATCGCCGCCAACAGCCTAATGGGCTTTACCGACCGCACCGCCAGCACGTTGGGGCCGGTGCCGATCCAGAACCTCTCCGGCACGCTGCGCATCAAGGCCTACCTGGCGCCGATGGAATCGCTGGACTTGCGCAACATGGTGCACATCAACGGCGCCGGCACCCTCGAAATCATTTACCTGTAACCCAAGGGATCAGCCTCATGAAAACGCACAACATCGCCCTTCTTTCCCTGCTGCTGGCCGCAGGCACCGCCGTTCAGGCGGCCTCGCAGGTGGATCTGGCGGTCACAGGCCGTCTCACGCCCACCGCCTGTACGCCGCTGCTGTCCAACGGTGCAGTCATCGACTACGGCAAGATCTCCCGTCAGGACCTCAACGTGGACAAGGGCACGCGTCTGCCCATCAAGCCGTTGCAAGTCAGCATTGCCTGCAACGGCGCGAACCGCTTCGCCTTGCGCATGCGGGACAATCGTGACGGTTCGGCGATGGTCAACAGCGAGATTTACTACGGCCTGGGCTTGGACCATAGCGGTAACCGCATCGGTCTGTACTCGATGGCCTTCGACCCGCGCCAGACCATCGTCGACGGCAGCACGCTGGTGTATGGCACCGAGTCCACCACCGGTGGCCTGGCCTGGCGCACTGCCAACCTCAACCCGATCAACATCGGCGCCAAGAGTTACCTTGGGTTCACGGACATCGCCGGCAGCACGGCCGGCCCTTCGGCGATTCAAGAATTGACCAGCACGGTGCAGGTCGAGACCGTGATCAACGCCACGCAAAACCTCGACCTGAGCCGCGACATCGCGCTCGACGGCCTCGCCACGCTGGAGGTGGTGTACCTCTAGATTTTCTCGCTGGTCACCTGCACATACCGCGCCCGCCCGGCGCCAAGGCCCGCGGCGATCGCGCCGACACCAAGCACCGCGAAGATCCAGCCAATGGCCGACCAGCCGCCGGTCCAGTCATGCACCAGGCCCACGGCCAATGGGCCGAGCGAGGCCAGGGTGTAACCGAAGCCCTGGGCCATGCTCGACAGATTGGCCGCCACGTGGGCATCAGGGGAACGCAGCACGATCAGGGTCAACGCCAGGCTGAACGTGCCGCCCTGCCCCAGCCCAAGCAAAATCGCCCAGCCCCACAAGCCATCGAGCGGTGCATAGAGGCAACCGAACAGCCCGCCGAGGGTCAGTAGCATCACCACCACAATCGCCAGGCGCTGGTCCTTGCCCCGGGTGGCCAGCCACGGCGCGGCCAGCGAACTGACCAATTGCACAATGATCGAGCCGGACAGCGCCAACCCGGCCTCGGTGGCGCTCAGGCCACGACCGATCAGGATCGACGGCAGCCAGCCAAACACGATGTACGCCAGGGACGATTGCAGGCCCATGTACAAGGTCACCTGCCAGGCCAGTGGGTCACGCAGCAAACCCTTGACCCGGTACGCCACCTGATGCGCGCCCTGTTTATGCCCGACCTGGGGCAACCAGAACACGGCCGCCATCAGCGCCGGCAAGATCCAGAAGCCCAGGCCTATCGGCCAACTGTCGCCGAAGTAATGACTCAACGGCACCGTTGCGCCTGCAGCCAGCGCCGCGCCCAGGCACAGCGCCATGGTGTACACGCCGGTCATGGCGCCGGCCTGTCGAGCGAAATCACGCTTGACGACGCCTGGCAACAACACGCCGATAATCCCAATGCTTGCGCCGGCAATCAGGCTGCCGGCGAACAGGCCCACTTCACCGAACGAACTGCGTAGCAGGATGCCCGCCGCCAGGGTCAACAGAATTCCCAGCACCACGCGCTCGGCGCCAAAACGCCGCGCCAGGATCGGCGCCAGGGGCGCGAAGAGCCCCAGGCACAACACTGGCAAGGTGGTCAGCAGACCGGCCCTGGCGGCCGACAAGCCCAGGCTGCTGGACACTTCACCGAGCACCGGCGCCATGCTCGACAGCGCCGGACGCAGGTTCAACGCCACCAGGACCAGGCCTAGCAGCAACAACCAAGGGCGGTTCAGCGGCGCGGGCGCCTGCTGCACGATGTCGTCGTCTGCTTCGGCGTCGATCAACAGTTCTTCAAGTTCAGTCGTGCGTTTGGCTTCAAGGTTCATGGATCAACTGGGCGCCGAGGATGGCGTAGAAGGAGTGGTACAACTCGCTCAAGGCGGGGTTGCGCGCTTCGTCCAATCATTGGATGAATTTGCCCACAGGCTATTCGGAGTTTCCTACGAGGGCAAGGCAACGGTTTTTTTGAACAGGCAAAAATAAACCCGGCGCCAGGCCGGGTTTATGGTTAAGCGTCACCTGTCGATCAATGCAGAATCTGGCTCAAGAACAACTTGGTCCGATCGTTCTGCGGGTTGTCGAAGAAGTCATTCGGCGCCGCTTGCTCAACGATTTCGCCTTTGTCCATGAAGATCACGCGATTGGCCACGGTGCGGGCGAAGCCCATTTCGTGGGTTACGCACAACATGGTCATGCCGTCTTCAGCCAGGCCGATCATGGTGTCGAGTACTTCCTTCACCATTTCAGGGTCGAGGGCCGAGGTCGGTTCGTCGAACAGCATGATTTTCGGCTTCATGCACAGCGCACGGGCAATCGCCACACGCTGTTGCTGGCCGCCGGACAGTTGCCCCGGAAACTTGTGGGCCTGCTCCGGAATGCGCACGCGCTCCAAGTAGTGCATGGCGATTTCTTCGGCCTTGCGCTTAGGCATCTTGCGCACCCACATCGGCGCCAGCGTGCAGTTCTGCAGGATGGTCAGGTGCGGGAACAGGTTGAAGTGCTGGAACACCATGCCGACTTCACGGCGGATCGCTTCGATCTGCTTGAGGTCGTTGGTCAGTTCCACGCCATCGACCACGATGCGGCCTTGCTGGTGCTCTTCCAGACGGTTGAGGCAGCGGATGGTGGTGGACTTGCCCGAACCCGACGGGCCGCACAGCACGATACGCTCGCCCTGCTTTACGTTGAGGTTGATGTCTTTCAACACGTGGAACTGGCCGTACCACTTGTTGACGCCCTGCATCTGGATAATGCCTTCAGGGCTCACAGGCTGTTTGATTGCTTCGCTCATAACAACAACTCCTAACGCTTGTGGCCTGTGTCGAGCTTGTGTTCCAAATGAATGGAATAGCGCGACATACCAAAACAGAAAATCCAGAACACCAGGGCGGCGAACACGTAGCCTTCAGTGGCCATGCCCAACCATTTCGGGTCGGCGGCGGCTTGCTTGACGCTGTTGAGCAGGTCGAACAGGCCGATGATGATCACAAGGCTGGTGTCCTTGAACAACGCGATAAACGTGTTGACGATACCGGGGATCACCAGCTTCAAGGCTTGCGGCAGAATCACCAGGCCCATGCTGCGCCAGTAACCCAAGCCCATCGCTGCAGCCGCTTCGTACTGACCTTTAGGGATCGCCTGCAAACCACCACGCACCACTTCGGCCACATAGGCCGACTGGAACAGGATCACGCCGATCAACGCCCGCAGCAGCTTGTCGATGCCCATGCCTTCAGGCAGGAACAGCGGCAGCATCACCGAGGACATGAACAGCACGGTGATCAACGGCACGCCGCGCCAGAACTCGATGAACGTCACGCAGATCACACGAATTGCCGGCATGTTCGAACGCCGTCCCAGCGCCAGCACGATGCCCAGAGGCAAGGCGCCGGCGATACCGACGGTGGCGATCACCAGGGTCAGCATCAGGCCGCCCCACTGGCTGGTCGCCACGTTGGTCAGGCCGAAGATCCCGCCGTGCAACAGGAAGAACGCAATGATCGGGTACAGCACCAGGAAGCTCAGGCCGTAGATCGCCTTGCGTTGGAAACGCGAGATGAACAACGGTGCCACGCCAACGATGGCCAGCCACACGGTCAGGTCTACACGCCAGCGCAGGTCGCCGGGGTAGTAGCCGTACATGAACTGCCCAAAGCGCTGTTGGATGAACACCCAGCAGGCGCCTTCTTTCGTGCAATCGGCGCGGGTCGTACCGACCCAGTTGGCGTCGAGGATTGCCCAGTGCAGGATCGGCGGCACCACCAGGTAGATCAGGTAGAACGCCAACAGCGTCAGCAGGGTGTTGAGCCAACTGGAAAACAAGTTGGCGCGCATCCATGCCACCGGGCCGAAGACTTTGCTCGGCGGCGGCATATCAGGTTTGAAAGTATGCGTACTCATGGGCGTTTCCTCACCGCTCGATCAGCGCAATGCGCTTGTTGTACCAGTTCATCAGCAGGGAAATGCTGATGCTGATCGCCAGGTACACGCTCATGGTGATGGCAATGACTTCGATGGCCTGGCCGGTCTGGTTGAGCACCGTGCCGGCAAACAGCGAAACCATTTCCGGGTAACCGATACCGGCGGCCAACGACGAGTTTTTCGCCAGGTTCAGGTATTGGCTGGTCAGCGGCGGAATGATCACCCGCAGGGCTTGCGGGATGATGACCTTGCGCAGCGTCGGCCCAGGGCGCAGGCCCAGGGAGCGCGCAGCTTCGGTCTGGCCGTGGCTGACGGACTTGATGCCCGAACGCACGATCTCGGCGATAAACGCTGCCGTGTACACGGTAAGCGCCAGGGTCAGCGCCAGCAGCTCAGGGATCAGCACCCAGCCGCCGACAAAGTTGAAACCTTGCAGCGTGGGCATTTCCCAGTGCAGCGGTGCACCGAAGATCAGGGCGCACAACGCCGGGATCACGAAGAACAGCGCCAGGCCCGCCCAGAATTTGTGGAACGGAACGCCGGTGGCTTCAAAGCGTTTGTTGGCCCAACGCGCCATCGCCACGATTGCCACGATCGCCACCACCACACTGGCCACAAACGGCCAGAACCCATCAGCGGCAAGCGCTGCCGGCATATTCAGGCCACGGCTGCTGACAAAGAAGGTGTCGCCGAAGTTATGGCTGTTACGCGGCCCCGGCATGGTCAGGAACACCGCGAAGTACCAGAACAGGATTTGCAGCAGCGGCGGAATGTTGCGGAACACTTCCACATACACGGTCGCCAGCTTGTTGATCATCCAGTTCGGCGACAGACGCGCCACGCCAATGATGAAACCGAGCAAGGTCGCCAGGACCACGCCGATCACGGTCACCAGCAGAGTATTGAGCAAGCCGATTACAAAGACGCGGGCATAGCTGTCCGATTCGGTGTAGTCGATCAAATGCTGCGCGATGCCGAACCCGGCACTGCGCTCAAGAAAGTCGAAACCCGAGGTAATGCCTCGGTGCTGAAGGTTGGTCTGGGTATTGTCGAAGAGGTACCAGCCCAGCGAGATCACCGCCACAATCGTGATGATCTGGAAGAGCCACGCACGCACTTTGGGATCGCTGAAGCTGAGCTTCTGCTTTGGTGCGCCGATTTGATTTTGCATGAAGTGCCCCGGAAAGAATGGAACAGAACATCACCCGGCGGTTGGCCCACCGGGTGACAGAACCATCAGCGATCAGCGCACAGGGGGTGCGTATTGAATGCCGCCGTTGTTCCACAGTGCGTTCAGGCCACGGTCGATTTCCAGCGGGGTGCTCTTGCCGAGGTTGCGCTCGAACACTTCGCCGTAGTTACCGACTTGCTTGACGATCTGTACGACCCAGTCTTTCTTCACTTTCAGGTCTTTGCCGTATTCGCCGTCAGCACCGAGCAGACGTGCAACGTCCGGGTTCTTGGTGGATTTGGCTTCAGCTTCAACGTTTTTGGAAGTGATGCCGGCTTCTTCAGCGTTGAGCATGGCGTAGCCAACCCAGCGCACGATGGCCAGCCACTCGTCGTCGCCGTTACGCACGACTGGGCCCAGCGGTTCTTTGGAGATGGTTTCCGGCAGAACCACGTAGTCCTTCGGCGCGGCCAGCTTGCTGCGCTGGGCGAACAGTTGGGACTTGTCGGAGGTCAGTACGTCGCAACGACCGGATTCCAGCGACTTGGCGCTTTCGTCGGAGGTGTCGAAGGTGATCGGGGTGTATTTGAGGTTGTTGCCACGGAAGTAGTCGGAAACGTTCAGCTCGGTGGTGGTACCGGCCTGGATGCAGATGGTTGCACCGTCCAGTTCCTTGGCGCTTTTTACGCCCAACTTGTTGTTAACCAGGAAGCCGATGCCGTCGTAGTAGGTGATGAAGCCTGGGAATTTCAGGCCCATGCCGGCGTCGCGAGAGCTGGTCATGGTGGTGTTACGGGACAGAATGTCGACTTCGCCAGACTGAAGCGCGGTGAAACGCTCCTTGGCGTTCAACTGGCTGAACTTGACCTTGGTCGCGTCGCCGAACACAGCAGCAGCGACAGCGCGGCAAACGTCAGCGTCGATCCCGAGGATCTTGCCGCTGGCATCCGGTACCGAGAAACCCGGCAAGCCGTCACTCACGCCACATTGCACGAAGCCTTTCTTCTGCACGGCGTCCAGAGTGGCGCCAGCTTGGGCGAAACCACTGACACCCAGTACAGCGGCCGCGGAAACGATGGCCAGGGTGGATTTCAATACCTTCATTCAAACCTCCAAATACGCTCTTGTTGTGTCGGAGCTCGAACCTCAGCGCACCCTTATGAGGCGATATTGACCCGTGTTGGTTTTTTTTAGGGTCAAGCGGCATGAGGCTGTCGCAGTAATTCCAGCGGCTATCCCATAAACGGCAGTCACTGATAGTGTTACCGTCCCGGGATAGTTCTGACATCGACCTACACATAGCAAGCGCCGTACCAGAGTGGTGGCTGAGTCGTTTCAGCCCATGGTCAATAGGAAAAGATTCAACCTTGCGACATTCTCTTAACAGATCAACCTATGACGCACCGTTCCGTCGCACTTAATCGGAGCGCACGCACATTTATGGAGCAGACATGACCGAACCCTTGATTCTTCAGCCCGCCAAGCCCGCAGACGCCTGCGTAATCTGGTTGCATGGCCTGGGTGCCGATCGCTACGACTTTTTGCCGGTGGCCGAAGCGCTGCAGGAAAGCTTGCTGACGACGCGCTTTGTATTACCCCAAGCGCCGACCCGCGCGGTGACTATTAATGGCGGCTACGAAATGCCGAGTTGGTACGACATCAAGGCCATGAGCCCGGCCCGTTCGATCAGCCTGGAAGAACTGGATGAGTCTTCCAGAATGGTCACCGATTTGATCAAAAACGAAAAAAGCAGCGGAATAGACGCCTCGCGAGTTTTCCTCGCCGGTTTTTCCCAAGGTGGCGCGGTGGTTTTCCACACAGCGTTTACCAAATGGCAGGGTGCCTTGGGAGGCGTCATCGCCCTCTCCACCTACGCGCCCACCTTCAGCGATGAGCTGGAATTGTCCGCCAGCCAGCAGCGCATTCCCGCTCTGTGCCTGCACGGCCAGCACGACGAGGTGGTGCAGAACGCGATGGGCCGTACGGCTTACGAACACCTGAAGAGCCGTGGTGTCACCGTGACATGGCAGGAATACCCAATGGGCCACGAAGTGTTACCTCAGGAGATACACGATATCGGCGCCTGGTTGAGCGCTCGCCTAGGCTGATACTCCGCATTTATGTAGCCGTATGACAGACACACTACGCCGCGCCCGATTCTTGCATTACACTGCCCGGCGTACATTCCTTAACCAATTAATGAGATCACCGTGCTCAAAGCACTTAAGAAGATGTTCGGCAAAAGCGAGGCTGAGCCGCTCGCGCCTGTCCCCAGTGCTCCTGTCCCCGCCTCCGGCAGCCGCAATGACGGCCAACAGCCCGACCGGACCGCTCCTATCGCGCAGCCGAAGACGCCGCCGGTGACATCGCCCGAACAGGCAACCCCTCAGGCTGAAGCCGCGCCCGCCCCCAAGCCTCGCCGGGAACGCGCCCCTAAACCGCCGGTGATCCCATGGAAACTCGAAGACTTTGTCGTCGAGCCCCAGGAAGGTAAAACCCGTTTCCACGACTTCAAACTGGCCCCGGAACTGATGCACGCCATCCAGGACCTGGGCTTCCCGTACTGCACGCCGATCCAGGCGCAGGTATTGGGCTTTACCCTTGCCGGCAAAGACGCCATCGGCCGTGCCCAGACCGGCACTGGCAAGACCGCCGCGTTCCTGATCTCGATCATCACCCAACTGCTGCAAACGCCGCCGCCGAAAGAGCGCTACATGGGTGAACCGCGCGCGCTGATCATCGCCCCGACCCGGGAGCTGGTGGTGCAGATCGCCAAGGACGCCGCCGACCTGACCAAATACACCGGCCTTAACGTGATGACCTTCGTCGGTGGCATGGACTTCGACAAGCAGCTCAAACACCTCGAAGCCCGTCACTGCGACATTCTGGTAGCGACCCCTGGCCGCCTGCTGGACTTCAACCAGCGCGGCGACGTGCACCTGGACATGGTCGAAGTGATGGTGCTGGACGAAGCCGACCGCATGCTCGACATGGGTTTCATCCCGCAAGTGCGCCAGATCATTCGTCAGACCCCGCCGAAAAACGAGCGTCAGACCCTGCTGTTCTCCGCGACCTTCACCGAAGACGTGATGAACCTCGCCAAGCAGTGGACCACCGACCCGTCCATCGTCGAGATTGAAGCGCTGAACGTCGCCAGCGAAAACGTCGAACAGCACATCTACGCGGTGGCCGGTGCCGACAAGTACAAACTGCTCTACAACCTGATCAACGACAACGGTTGGGAGCGCGTGATGGTGTTCGCCAACCGCAAAGACGAAGTACGCCGCATCGAAGAGCGTCTGGTACGTGATGGTGTCAACGCCGCGCAACTGTCCGGCGATGTGCCGCAACACAAGCGCATCAAGACACTGGAAGGCTTCCGCGAAGGCAAGATCCGCGTGCTGGTGGCCACTGACGTGGCGGGCCGTGGGATTCACATCGATGGCATCAGCCACGTGATCAACTTCACCCTGCCGGAAGTGCCGGACGACTATGTGCACCGGATTGGCCGTACTGGCCGTGCGGGCGCAGCGGGTGTGTCGATCAGCTTTGCCGGGGAAGATGACTCGTATCAGTTGCCGTCGATCGAGACGTTGCTGGGGCGCAAGATCAGTTGCGAGACACCGCCGACGCACTTGCTGCGAGCTGTAGAACGCAAACGCCCGTAAGCTGAAACCCGGTCAAAAATGTGGGAGGGGGCTTGCACCCCGATAGCAGTGGATCAGTCGATACCTAAATTGACTGACACACCGCTATCGGGGGCAAGCCCCCTCCCACATTTGGTTCTGTGTTCGGCTGGCTACTTCCAGCGATCCGCTGCAGCGTGGTCGCTGTCCCGCCCTTCCACCCAGCGCGCACCCTCACTGGTATTTTCCTTCTTCCAGAACGGCGCTCGCGTCTTCAAGTAATCCATCACAAACGCACACGCATCAAACGCAGCCTGGCGATGGGCACTGGCTGCCGCGACAAACACAATCGGCTCACCCGGCTCCAACGCGCCGACGCGGTGCAGTACGTCCAGCTTGAGCAACGGCCAACGCTGCTCTGCTTCCACGGCGATCTTGGCCAGGGCCTTTTCGGTCATGCCGGGGTAATGCTCCAAGAACATCCCCGATACGTCGCGACCATCATTGAAGTCGCGTACATAACCGACAAAACTCACCACCGCGCCCACGCCCACGTTGGCCGCGTGCATTGCGTTAACTTCAGCACCGGGATCAAACGCCTCAACCTGCACACGGATGGCCATGCTCAGCCTCCGGTCACGGGCGGGAAGAAGGCAACTTCGTCTCCGGCGTGTACCGGTTCGTCGAGACTGCACAACTCCTCATTGCGGGCGCACATCAGGCTTGGCTCGTTGAGGACTGCAAACTCCGGGTCACTGGCCAGGGCCAGGCGCACGGCATCCACGGTGGCAAACTCACCTTCCATCTCCAGCGAATCGAAGCCCACCGATTCGGCGTAGCGCGCAAAAAACAGGACGTTAATACTCATACTTGATCCGCCTTGAAATGCCCGCTCTTGCCGCCCAGCTTTTCCAGCAGGCGAATACTTTCGATGGTCATGCCGCGATCCACGGCCTTGCACATGTCGTAGAGGGTCAGCGCAGCGACGCTGGCTGCCGTCAATGCTTCCATTTCCACGCCGGTCTGCCCGGACAGCTTGCAGCGCGCCACGATATGAACCGCGTCCTCGCCATCGGCACTCAGTTCGACCTTGACGCCGGTGAGCATCAGCGGATGGCACAGGGGGATCAGATCACTGGTTTTTTTTGCTGCCTGGATCCCGGCGATGCGGGCCACGGCAAACACGTCGCCCTTGGGATGGGCGCCGTCGACAATCATTTGCAGGGTGCTTGGCAACATGCGCACCCGCGCTTCAGCCACCGCCTCACGGAACGTCACGGACTTGTCGGTGACGTCGACCATATGGGCGCGACCTTGGGAATCGAGATGAGTCAGCACAGCGATACTCCTGATCAGGAGCCGCGATTGTAAACCCAACACACAACAAAATGTGGGAGGGAGCAAGCCCCCTCCCACACTGACCGCATTTACAAATGAGACTCTGCGTATTCAGCCAGGATCGAACGTGGAACACCCTGCAGCGCAATGTGCACGCCGTTCGGGAAGTCTTTGAAGCGTTCAGTCAGATAGGTCAGCCCGGAGCTGGTCGCGGACAGGTAAGGGGTGTCGATCTGTGCCAGGTTGCCCAGGCACACCACTTTGGAACCGGCGCCGGCACGGGTGATGATGGTTTTCATCTGGTGCGGCGTGAGGTTCTGGCATTCATCGATCAAAATCAGGCTTTGCTGGAAGCTGCGACCTCGGATGTAGTTGAGGGATTTGAACTGCAACGGCACTTTGCTGAGGATGTAGTCGACGCTGCCATGGGTGTTTTCGTCATCCATGTGCAAGGCTTCGAGGTTGTCGGTGATCGCCCCCAGCCACGGCTCCATTTTTTCCGCTTCGGTGCCGGGCAGGAAGCCAATTTCCTGGTCCAGCCCCTGCACGGAGCGGGTGGCGATGATGCGGCGATAGCGCTTGGTCACCATGGTCTGCTCGATAGCGGCAGCCAGGGCGAGGATGGTTTTACCGGAACCCGCAGCGCCGGTCAGGTTGACCAAGTGGATGTCCGGATCGAGCAGCGCATACAGCGCCAGGCTCTGGTAGATGTCGCGCGGTTTCAGGCCCCAGGCTTCCTGGTGCAACAGGGGTTCCTGATGCAGGTCGAGGATCAGCAGCTTGTCGACCTGGATCTCTTTGATCCAGCCCACGAAGCCCTGTTCGTCGATGATGAATTCATTGATGTGCACGGCCGGCAGGTTGTCGATCAGTTGTACCTGGTGCCAGGTGCGGCCATGGTCCTGACGGGTTTCGACCTTGCTCACGAGGTCCCAGAAGGAACCGGTCACCGTGTGATAACCACGGGACAGCATTGAAACGTCATCGACCAGTTGGTCGGTGCTGTAGTCCTCGGCCGCGATCCCACACGCTCGTGCCTTGAGGCGCATATTGATGTCTTTGGTCACCAACACCAGGCGCAAGTCCTTGTCACGCGCGTGCAGGTCGATCAATTGGTTAATGATTTTGTTGTCGTTGAGGTTTTCCGGCAGCAGGCTGTTGGGCTCGCTGCGCTTGCTCATCAGAATCGACAGCAAGCCCTTGGGCCCGCTCTTGCCACGCTGGATCGGCACGCCGACTTCAACGTCCTCGGGTGACGCTTCGCCCAGGGTCTTGTCGATCAGGCGGATGGCCTGGCGGCATTCGGCGGCGACGCTGTGGTGCCCACTTTTGAGTTTGTCGAGTTCCTCAAGCACGATCATCGGGATGGCGACGTGGTGCTCTTCGAAATTGAGCAGTGCGTTTGGATCGTGGATCAATACGTTGGTATCAAGCACATAAAGGATTGGCTGGTCGGAAGAAGGGGTGCGTCCATGATCATCCATACTCGGTCACCTTTGTGGGAGCCAGTCGACGCAATACCACGACAGTGCTGCGCCTTGATTCGACCACCGACTGCACCTGAGTGACGTCAAGCGCAGTGCCCACATGAGGAGTCTTGGAAGACGCCACCTGTGTTGCAGGTTTCGGCGATCTGACTTCGTAATACCGCAAAACCCATGACAGGAAAAAGCACTTTGACGCTTTTTTGAAGTTTATTTTTCAGGATGACGAATAGCACTAGCCGAGTGCCATGCACCCCGTTAAAGTCGGAAGTCCGCCTGCATCGAAATGTCGCACAAAATCACCCCGAAAACGCCTCATACCCAACAGGGCCGGGCACTTCATCTTTTTAACGAAATGCTTCCCGGCAGTCCTGCCAACCCAAGCCACTCTGCGCCGTTGCCTGTAGCAACAGCGGCAATGCCACCCGCGCCTTGTCTTGAGTGTCGTGAAACACAATCACCCCTTTGCGCCATAGCAACATCAGTGTGAGCACGCGCTGCATCGACTCATCGGCCTTGAGCTTGCCTGGATCATCCTGGGAATCGATGTCCCACAACGCCACCTGCAAACCCTGGGATTGAAAGAAGCCCTGACTGTCCGCGCGGCGCTGGCCGTACGGTGGGCGGAACAGCGGCACGTAGTTTTCCGGCATCAGGTTCTGTACCAACGACGCACTGCGGGTGACGGAGCTCTGCCAGTCCACCCAATGGCTGTGGGAGCGGTACTGCCAACCCTGGGTGCCGACGCACTGGCCTTGGTACAACGCCTCCACTTGCGCGGCGGAACTGCGCTCGACACGGGTTTGCAAGCTGCTGCCGAGGGCAAAGAACGTTGCGTTCATCTTCTGCTTGCGCAGGTAGTCGGCGAGCCAGTCGGTATTGCCGCTGACCGGTGCAGGGCCGCCGTCGAACGTCAGCAGGAACAGGCGGTCGTTGAATTCGTCGCCATTGCGCTCATGGTCGCCAAACCGAGCAACTTCGCTGCTGATCTGCGGGAAAAGCGCGGCCTTTCTCAGCAGTTCGTCCAGGTAACGTTCATGGAAGGTATGGCTGGGGGCGGCCCAACCTATATAGAAGGAGTCTTGGCTGACTTCGAACTTGCCGGCCTGTTCGCGCAGGTCGTCCATGTTTTCCACCAGGTAGCAGAACGAGGCATCCACCTCGCAGCTCTGCTGGGCGACGGTGTAGTTTTCCAGCAGGCGTTGCCAGAGCTGGCGGCGCAGGTCGTCGATGGCGGCCTGGTTGATGATCCTCAGGCCCAGGCGCTGCTTGAGCGCCGCGTCATCCAGGGACTCGCTGGCCAACAGGCTGCGGGCGAACATCAGAATTTCGGCGCGCGAGGCTACGTCGAACAGCGCTGGGCTGCTGAGTTTTTCAGGCCAGGTGCCACGGTCCAGGCTGGCTACATCCACCGGTGCCGCCTGGGCATTCAGGCACAGCAGACAAGCCGACAACAAAAGCGCTATTCGCACGCAGGGTCTCCCTCTCCAGAGTCACCGGCCATCATAGCGGATCGCGCCTATCGCCATCATAGGTGGAGTCAAAACGCCCGAGCCCCTAGAATCCCCCCACGATTACAGGAGACGACTTCATGCTGACGGTGATTTCCCCCGCCAAAACCCTCGATTTCGAATCAAAACCGGCGACCCCACGCTTCACCCAGCCGCAGTTCCTGGACCATTCCCAGGAATTGATCGAGCAACTGCGTGAGTTCAGCCCAGCGCAAATCAGCGAACTCATGCATGTCTCCGACAAAATCGGCGGCCTCAACGCCGCACGTTTCGGCAGCTGGACCCCGGCTTTCACCCCCGAAAACGCCAAACAAGCCTTGCTGGCATTCAAGGGCGACGTGTACACCGGCCTCAACGCCGACACCTTCACCGATGCCGACTTCAGCTACGCCCAGGACCACCTGCGCATGCTCTCGGGCCTTTACGGCCTGCTGCGCCCTCTGGACCTGATGATGCCGTATCGCCTGGAGATGGGCACCAAACTGGCCAACGCACGTGGCAAGGACCTGTACGCCTTCTGGGGCACGCGCATCAGCGAATGGCTGAACGAAGCCCTGGCCGAGCAAGACGATGACGTGCTGCTCAACCTGGCGTCCAACGAGTACTTCTCGGCGGTCAAGCGCACAGCCCTGAACGCGCGGATCATCAACACCGAGTTCAAAGACCTGAAGAATGGCCAATACAAGATCATCAGCTTCTACGCCAAAAAGGCCCGGGGCATGATGAGCCGCTTCGTGATTGAAGAACGCATCAACGATCCCGCCAAGCTCAAGCAGTTCGATGTGCAGGGTTATCGCTTCAATGCGGAGCAGTCCAAACCGGACAACCTGGTGTTTTTGCGCGATCACGCACCGGAATAAAGCTCTCAACAGCACCGATGTTCAAATGTGGGAGGGGGCTTGCTCCCGATAGCAGAGTGTCAGTCACTGATTGGGTGACTGATACACCGCTATCGGGAGCAAGCCCCCTCCCACATTTTTATCTGCGTTGAATCCGACAAACGCCAACGTTTTGACGTCAAAAAATATCCTGTCGCATTCCTAACGTTTCTTTCACTCGACATTTCTAAATTTTTTTCGTAGTGGCACCACTTTTTTAAAACACTAGTGGCACAAAACTATCTCTCCAAGCCAACTCCCTATAACTACTGGCCCAAATAGCAAGTGCTATCAATATAGTACTAGTGCCATCCCTCCTAATATTTCAAGAAATTTCAGCGCTCTAGATAGGCGGTCTGGAACTTCGTCCCAAAGCACGGCTCATACCACCGGTAACGAAATTCTCTGTTTCTGTAGGAGATGACTTACATGGCGACCAACGGAAGTAGCGAAGTTGTCATATTAAACTTTGACTCATTGGTCATATTGCCAACCGATTAATTAAGAGCGGCGACAAGGATGATTTGCTTCTCCCTATAAGGCCAGGGCTAAGCCTCCCCTAATGGTCAGTGACACAACCCAAGGCATTGATATTTAAAGGCTTGCCGCCTCTATCAAAGCCCTGCGGCACTGGCGCCAGGCCCTTCTCCCAGGAAGGCCGGCTGCATTTGAGGGCAGGTCCCAACAATAAGGCCAAGTTGCGCACAACTTGAGTGCAATCGTTAGTCACTCATTATTCAACATGCCTGTACGCGGTAAGTCGGCGTCTATTCGCCTAACTTTCGTGGCATTTGTGACGCTTGCAAACATGAACTCCGGCCATTAATTGGCATGATTAACACAGAGGTAAATGCGATGCGCATCAGCATATTTGGTCTAGGTTACGTTGGCGCAGTGTGTGCCGGTTGCTTGTCTGCCCGTGGCCACGAAGTGGTAGGCGTAGACATCTCCAAGGATAAGATCGACCTGATCAACGCTGGCAAATCGCCAATCGTTGAACCGGGTCTGGGCGAGCTGTTGAGCCAGGGTATCGAAACCGGTCGACTGCGCGGCACCACCAACTTCGCCGACGCCATCCGTGATACCGACCTGTCGATGATTTGCGTCGGTACGCCGAGCAAGAAAAACGGCGATCTGGAACTCGACTACATCGAAGCCGTGTGCCGCGAGATCGGTTTTGTCCTGCGTAACAAACCCCCCCGCCACACCGTCGTCGTACGTAGCACCGTACTGCCAGGCACCGTGGCCAACGTGGTAATCCCGATCCTCGAAGACTGCTCCGGCAAGAAAGCCGGCGTCGACTTCGGTGTCGCGGTCAACCCGGAATTCCTGCGTGAATCCACCGCCATCGCCGACTACGACTTGCCACCGATGACCGTCATCGGCGAGTTCGACAAAGCTTCCGGCGATGTCCTGCAATCCCTGTACGAAGAACTCGACGCACCGATCATCCGCAAGGACATCGCCGTTGCCGAGATGATCAAGTACACCTGCAACGTGTGGCACGCCACCAAGGTGACCTTCGCCAACGAGATCGGCAACATCGCCAAGGCCGTCGGCGTCGATGGTCGTGAAGTGATGGAAGTGGTCTGCCAGGACAAGACCCTCAACCTGTCCCAGTACTACATGCGCCCAGGCTTTGCGTTCGGCGGCTCGTGCCTGCCAAAAGACGTGCGCGCCCTGACCTACCGCGCCAGCACCCTGGACGTGGAAGCGCCGCTTCTCAACTCGCTGATGCGCAGCAACGAGTCCCAGGTGCAGAACGCCTTCGACATCGTTGCCGGCCACGACAAACGCAAAGTCGCCTTGCTGGGCCTGAGCTTCAAGGCCGGTACCGACGACCTGCGTGAAAGCCCGCTGGTAGAGCTGGCAGAAATGCTGATCGGCAAAGGTTTCGACCTGAGCATCTACGACAGCAACGTCGAGTACGCCCGTGTCCACGGTGCGAACAAAGATTACATCGAAGGCAAGATCCCGCACGTGTCGTCCCTGCTCAACTCGGACTTCGACGACGTGATCAACAACTCCGACGTGATCATCCTCGGTAACCGTGACGAGAAATTCCGCGCCCTGGCGCAGAACGCACCGCACGGCAAGCAAGTGATCGACCTGGTGGGCTTCATGTCCAAAGCCACCTGCGCGACCGGTCGCACCGAAGGCATCTGCTGGTAACAGCAACGGCAAGTTTCAGGCGGCGCGCGTTTCCATCCCCAGCGCTCGCCGCCTGAAACCTCCTTCACCTTCGGAAGATGCTTATGTCCAAGTTAAAACACGTACTACTGCAATCCGCCGGCTGGCTGTTCTTCCTCAGCCTGCTGATGGGTCTCGCCCTGCTGTTGCCGGCGAGTACGTTCGACTCCGAGTCGAAGAATTTTATTTTCCTGATTGGCGCCGTCGGTATCTGGCGCTATTCGATGGGTGCTACGCATTTCTTTCGCGGCATGCTGTTCTTGTACGTGGTCTACCCGCACCTGCGTCGTAAAGTGCGCAAGCTGGGCAAGTCTGCCGACCCGTCCCACGTGTTCCTGATGGTTACAAGCTTCAGGATCGATGCGCTGACCACCGCGCAGGTCTACAGCTCTGTGATCCGCGAGGCCATCGAATGCGGCTTCCCCACCACCGTGGTCTGCTCGCTGGTGGAAATGTCCGATGAGCTGCTGGTCAAGAGCCTCTGGGAGAAGATGAACCCTCCAGAGCACGTGAAGCTCGACTTCGTGCGCATCGCCGGCACCGGCAAGCGCGACGGCCTGGCCTTCGGTTTCCGCGCCATCTCCCGCCACTTGCCGGACGACCGCGCCGTGGTGGCGGTGATCGATGGCGACACCGTGCTTGCCGAAGGCGTAGTGCGCAAAACCGTGCCGTGGTTCCAGCTGTTCGGCAATGTCGGCGGCCTGACCACCAACGAGTTCTGCGAAGTACGCGGCGGCTACATCATGAGCGAGTGGCACAAACTGCGCTTCGCCCAGCGCCACATCAACATGTGCTCCATGGCCCTGTCCAAGCGCGTGCTGACCATGACTGGTCGCATGTCGGTGTTCCGTGCCAGCGTGGTCACCGACCCGGGCTTTATCGCCGACGTGGAAAGCGACTCGCTGCAACACTGGCGCCTGGGCCGCTTCAAGTTCCTCACCGGCGACGATAAGTCCAGTTGGTTCAGCCTGATGCGCTTGGGCTACGACACCTTCTACGTGCCGGACGCCGCGATCAACACCGTGGAACACCCGCCGGAAAAGAGCTTTATCAAGGCCAGCCGCAAGCTGATGTTCCGCTGGTACGGCAACAACCTGCGCCAGAACTCCCGCGCCCTCGGCCTGGGCGTACGCCGCCTCGGTCTGTTCACCAGCGTGGTGCTGTTCGACCAGCGCGTGTCGATGTGGACCTCCCTGCTCGGCCTGACCGTGGCGATTATCGCCACCTTCAAATACGGCGGCGCGTTCATCCTCGCGTACCTGTTGTGGATCGGTATTACCCGCCTGATCCTCACGCTGTTGCTGTCGTGTTCCGGCCACAAGATCGGCCCGGCTTACCCGGCGATTCTCTATTACAACCAGATCATGGGCGCGCTGGTGAAGATCTACGTGTTCTTCCGCCTTGATCAACAGTCCTGGACTCGCCAGGACACCAAACTGACCCGCGATTTGGCCAGCTTTCAACGTTGGTTCAACACCTGGTCGTCTCGGACCATGACCTTCTCCGCCGGCAGCATTTTCGTCGCCGTGTTGCTGATGATGGTCTGACCCTGCCAAGCCTGAATTAACTAGGAAATCGAAAATTATGAACAGCCAAGCAAACGTCAATGTTGTCCACGAATCCGAAGCCCAACGCCAACACGCACGGGTAAAAATCCCGGCCAAATTGCGCTTCTTCGGCAATGACGGCAAACCCACCGAGGCGCGGGTGCTCGATCTGTCCGCCGGTGGCCTGGCATTCACTGCAACCCAACCGCTCAACGTCGGTGAAGTGCACAAGGGTCGCCTGCAGTTCGTGATCGATAACCTCGGTCTGGCGATGGACGTCGAATTGCAGATCCGCTCTTACGACCGCCAGAGCGGCCGTACCGGTTGCCAGTTCCAGAACCTGGAACAGCAGGATATTTCCACCCTGCGGCACCTGATCACCTCGCACTTGTCCGGCGACATCGTGTCCATGGGTGACGTGCTGGCGACCCTGCAACGCGACAACTTCACCAAGGCGCGCAAGGTCAAGGACAGCGGCAGCGGCATGACCGCACTCGGTCGCCTGCGTGCAGTGACGTTCAGCGCGGGGATCTTCATCGTGGGCCTGGCGGCGTTCGGGTTTGTCTTCAAGTCGGTGTACGGCATGTACTTCGTCAGCCACGCCCAGGCCGGTCTGGTCAGCGTGCCGGGTATGAACGTGACGATGCCGCGCGACGGCACCGTGCAAAGCCTGCTCAAAGGTGACGCGATCGCCGCCAAAGGCGCGCCGCTGGCGACCTTCAGCACCAGCATGCTGGATGTGCTCAAGGGCCATTTGGACGAAGACCAGCTACAACCGGCCAAGGTTGAAGAACTGTTCGGCAAGCAAATGACCGGCACCCTGACCTCGCCGTGTGATTGCGTGGTTGCCCAACAAATGGTCGCGGACGGTCAGTACGCCAGCAAAGGCGATGTGATCTTCCAACTGGTGCCACGCGGCGCTCCGGCCAATGTGGAAGCGCGTTTCACCTATCGCCAGTTCGGCGACGTGCGCCCAGGTACGCCAGTGAGCTTCCAGGTTGCCGACGAAGACCAAGTGCGTACCGGCACCATCGTCAGCAGCACCAGCCTGAACAGCGCCGATCTGTCCTCCGACATCCGCGTACAGATCAAGCCTGATGCACCGCTGGACAGCGCATTCGCCGGCCGCCCGGTGGAAGTCACCAGCGACCGCGGCCCATCGCTGAACTGGCTGATCGATAAAGCCATGGCTGCCGGACTGTAAGCGAGGAGATGCCTGTGATGACGCGCCTAAAAACACCGCAATCCCTGTGGGAGCGGGCTTGCTCGCGATGGGATCAGCGCGGTTTGCCTGACGGACCGGGTCGCCTGTATCGGGAGCAAGCCCCCTCCCAAATGGGTTCGGTGGCGTTGCTGGCTATTGCGGTGAGCCTCGCCGGTTGCGCCGGCCTGCCCGACCAACGCCTGGCCAATGAAGCGCTTAAGCGTGGCGACACCGTCACCGCGCAGCAGAATTACCAGCAACTGGCAGACCTGGGTTACAGCGAGGCCCAAGTGGGCCTGGCCGATATCCAGGTAGGCACCCGCGATCCGGCGCAAATCAAACAGGCCGAAGCCACTTACCGTGCAGCGGCAGACACTTCGCCGCGCGCCCAGGCTCGCCTGGGGCGCCTGCTGGTGGCCAAGCCTGGCTCCACCGAAGCCGAGCACCATGAAGCTGAAGGCCTGCTGAAAAAAGCCTTTGCCAATGGTGAAGGCAACACCCTGATTCCACTGGCGATGCTGTACCTGCAATACCCGCACAGCTTCCCGAATGTGAACGCCCAGCAGCAAATCAGCAAATGGCAGGCCGACGGTTATCCGGAAGCCGGCCTTGCGCAAGTGCTGCTGTATCGCACCCAAGGCACCTACGACCAGCACCTGGATGATGTGGAGCGCATCTGCAAAGCCGCGCTGAACACCACCGATATCTGCTACGTCGAGCTGGCCACGGTCTATCAGAAACAAGCCGCGCCGGAAAAACAGGCCGAACTGCTCAAGCAGATGGAAGCCGGTTACAGCCGTGGCACCGTCACCGCCCAGCGCGTCGACAGCGTCGCCCGTGTGCTCGGCGATGCCACCCTTGGCACACCGGACGAAAAAACCGCCCAGGCCCTGCTGGAAAAAATCGCCCCTGGCTACCCGGCGTCCTGGGTCAGCCTCGCGCAACTGCTCTACGACTTCCCGGAACTGGGCGACGTCGACCAAATGATGAAGTACCTCGACAACGGCCGCGCGGCCGACCAGCCTCGCGCCGAACTGCTCCTGGGCAAGCTCTACTACGAAGGCAAGTGGGTACCGGCCGATGCCAAGGCCGCCGAAGCGCACTTCGAAAAAGCCGTGGGCAAGGAAGTCGCTGCCGATTACTACCTCGGCCAGATCTACCGCCGTGGCTACCTCGGCAAGGTCTACCCGCAAAAGGCCCTGGACCACTTGCTGACCGCGGCGCGAAACGGCCAGAACAGCGCCGACTTCGCCATCGCCCAACTGTTTTCCCAAGGCAAGGGCACCAAGCCCGACCCATTGAACGCCTATGTCTTCAGCCAATTGGCCAAAGCCCAGGACACCCCGCAAGCCGTTGAGCTGGCCACCCAGCTCGAAGCACCGCTGACGCCGGAACAACGCGCCCAGGGCCAACGCCTGGTGCAACAGGAACTGGCCGCCCGCGGCACCCTGGCCCAGAGCACGTTGCAACTGCACGCCCTGGATGAAGAAGACGACGGCGAGGAATCCCTATGAAGCTCAATCCATTCGTCAAGGCCGGTATTGGCCTGACCTTCGCCCTGCTGTGGTCGTGCCCGACCCTGGCCGCGCTGACCGAAGCCAAGAACTTCGGCCTGGAAGTGAAAATCACCGGCCAGTCCGAAGATGACCGCGATCTGGGCACGCAAAAAGGCGGCGACGTCAACGGCGTCGGTATCGACCTGCGCCCTTGGATCTACGGTGAAAGCGGCAACTGGAGCGCCTACGCCATGGGCCAGGCGGTTGCATCGAGCGACATCATCGAGACCGACACCCTGCAACAGTCGGCCGACGACGAAAACCAGCAAACCACCAACAACGACCGCAAGACCAAGAAGAACTACTTGGCGATGCGCGAATTCTGGGTCGGCTACAGCGGCTTCACACCCTACCCTGGCGAGATCCTCAAGCTCGGTCGCCAACGCCTGCGCAATGACGACGGCCAATGGCGCGACACCAACATCGAAGCGCTGAACTGGACCTTCGACACCACCTTGCTCAAAGCCAACGTGGGCGTCGCCGAACGCTTCAGCGAATACCGCACCGACCTCAAGGAACTGTCGCCTGTCGACAAGGACCGCCAGCACCTCTACGCCGACGCCGCTTACCAGTGGACGCCAGGCCAGTGGATCGGCCTGCGCGGTCATCACACCCATGACAACGGCAAGCTCGACTACCCGGAACCGGGTCAACCCACCGACTCGTTGGACAAGCGCGAAAACGGCGACCTGACCTGGCTCGGCATCGAAGCCAACAGCGACGCCTACAACTGGCGCAACACCAACACCGTCAACTACTGGGCAAGCGTGACGGGCATGCGTGGCGACCGCGACAAGGTCAACGCGTTGAAGTCTGACGGTTCGAGCCCCGATCAGGCCAAGCGCAGTGACAATCTCAGTGGCTGGGCCACCGATATCGGCGTGCGCCTGCGCCTCGACCCGCAGTGGCAAGTGGGTGCGGCTTACTCCCGCGCCAGCGCCGATTACGAGCAGAACGGCCTGCAAAGCAACCGTTCGAACTGGACCGGTACTCAGTCCCGCGTGCACCGCTTCGGCGAAGCGTTTCGCGGCGAGATGAACAACATGCAGTCCATGAGCCTGTTCGGGTCCTGGCAGTTGCGCGAGGACTACGACGCCAGCCTGGTGTACCACAAGTTCTGGCGCGTGGATGGCAACAAGCCGGTGAGCAGCAACGGCATTGCCGCGCTGGATAACACCACCGACGCCGCCGGTGACATCGTCGCCAGCACCTCCTTGCCACTGGCCGACGGCAAGAAAGACCTCGGTCAAGAGATGGACCTGGTCGTCACCAAGTACTTCAAGAAAGGCCTTCTGCCCGCCGCGCTCAGCCAGTCGGTTGACGAACCCTCGGCCCTGGTGCGTTTCCGTGCCGGTGTGTTCAAACCGGGCGACGCTTATGGCAGCAAAGTCGACTCCTACATGCACCGCGCCTTTGTCGACGTGGTCTGGAAATTCTGATGGGAGCCTGCGCAATGAATGCTCAAAGCCTACTCGTCGCGGCAATGCTGATGGCCAGCGCCACAGCGTTCGCCGATACGGCGGCCAAGGCGCCGACCATCGCCAAGGAACTGCAACAGGCCAAGACCTACACCATTTCCAGCCCGCCTACGGCGCCGCTGGAAATGGCCAAGCCGACCCTGCCGGACCTGTCGGGCTACACCGCCGCCGCGATGGAAAAGAAGATCGTGCGCAGCAAGCCCGGCAAAATCAGCATCCGCCGCATGATGCAGGAAGACGCCCTCAAGGACTTTATCGGCGGCGACAACAAGATGGCCGAATGGGTGGTGCGCCAACACGGCATTCCACAGGCGATCTTTGTCGACGACGGCTACATGAACCTCAAGGACTTGCTGGGTAAAGTGCCCAAGCAGTACTTCAGCGAAACCTCGCCGGGTGTGTTCCTGGCCAAGTTGCCGATCGTGGTCGGGCGCAAAGGCATCCTGGACATCGATAACAAGACCCAGGAGCTGCGCCTGTCCCAACAGGCCGGTTCGTTCCTGATCAACGACGGCCAGTTGTTTGTGCGTGACACCAAAATCACCGGTTGGGACGAAAAGGCCAACGGCCCGGCGCTGTTCAAGTCGCCGAAGGAATTCCGCCCGTTCCTGCTGGCCTGGGGCGGCACCGAGACGTACATCTCCAAGACCAAGATGGCCAGTTTCGGCTACGCCAACAGTAAGTCGTACGGGGTGAGTATTTCCCAGTACACGCCGAACATGGCCAAGGTGCTCAAGCGCCCTGAACCGACCGGCTGGATCATCGACTCCGAGTTCTCGGACATGTGGTACGGCTTCTACTGCTATGAGACCACGGGCTTCGTGATCAAGGGCAATACCTACAAAGACAACATCGTCTACGGCATTGACCCCCACGACCGTTCCCACGGCCTGATCATCGCGGACAACACCGTCTACGGCACAAAGAAGAAGCACGGCATCATCATTTCCCGTGAAGTGAACGACAGCTTCATCTTCAACAACCGCAGCTACGACAACAAGCTTTCGGGCCTGGTGATCGACCGTAATAGCGTCAACAACCTGATCGCCGACAACGAGATCTACCGCAACCACACTGACGGCATCACCCTCTATGAGAGCGGCGACAACCTGTTGTGGGGCAACAAGGTGATCAGCAACCGTCGCCACGGCATTCGGGTGCGTAACAGCGTGAACATCAAGCTGTACGAAAACACCTCGATGGCCAACGGCCTGACCGGCGTGTACGGCCACATCAAGGATTTGACCGACACCGACCGCGACATCGCCCTCGACCCATTCGACGCCAAGGTCTCGCTGATCGTGGTCGGCGGTGAGCTGGCAGGGAACGGCAGCGGGCCGCTGTCCATCGACTCGCCGCTGAGCATTGAGCTGTATCGCGTGTCGATGCTGGCGCCGACCAAATCCAGTGGCATCAGCTTCTCCGGCGTCCTAGGCGAACGCCAGGAAGAAATTCTCGACCTGCTGGTACGCCAGCAGAAAGCCGTGCTGATCGACCCTGTCGAACGCCAGACCGAAATGCAGGACTGAGGATGACCCTTATGCACCCACACATGATCAAACTGCTGAGCCTCTCGGGTCTGACCCTCGGCCTGCTCGCGGCCAGCCAGGGCGTACGCGCTGACGAACTGAAGGCACCGACCTTCACCGCCGAACCGTGCTGCAGCCTGTGCCCGGCCGCCCATGACGCGAAGAACTACACCACGCGCTACCAGCAGAACTTCACCACCCTGGTAGAAGCCCAGGGCGACTGGCTGTTCCGTACCCAGGAAGACTTGCGTACCGAATTCGACACCAGCCCCGCCGGCTACAAACGCATGCAACAACTGCACGATGCGTTCAAGGCCAAGGGCGTGGAACTGGTGGTGGTCTACCAGCCGACCCGTGGCCTGGTGAACCGCAACAAGCTCAACCCTGAAGAGAAAGCCAAGTTCGACTTCGACAAGGCCCTGGGCAACTACAAAACCATGCTCGGCCGTTTCGCCAAGATGGGCTACGTGGTGCCGGACCTGTCGCCGCTCACCAATGAGCAACTGCCGGATGAACTGCCGGCCCACGATTTCTACTTCCGTGGCGACCAGCACTGGACCCCATACGGCGCCCAGCGCACTGCGAAAATCGTCGGCGCCAAAGTGCGTGCGATGCCTGAGTTTGCCGATATTCCGAAGCGTGAATTCGAGACTAAGCGCTCCGGGCGCATGGGCAAGACCGGCACCCTGCACAACATGGCCGGGCAATTGTGCGGCACCAGCTACGCGATCCAGTACATGGACCAGTTCACCACCGAGCCCAAGGGCGAAGCCGGTGACGGCGACCTGTTCGGCGATTCGGGCAACCCGCAGATCACCCTCGTGGGCACCAGCCACAGCGGCAAGAACTACAACTTCGCCGGCTTCCTGGAGCAGGAAATCGGTGCCGACATCCTCAACGTGGCCTTCCCCGGCGGTGGCCTGGAAGGTTCGATGATCCAGTACCTGGGCAGCGAAGAATTCCAGAAGACCCCGCCGAAAATCCTTATCTGGGAATTCTCGCCGCTGTATCGCCTGGACCAGGAGACCATCTACCGCCAGATGATGTCGCTGCTCGACAACGGCTGCGAAGGCAAGACCGCGCAGATGACCGCGAGCACTACATTGAAACCCGGCAAGAACGAATTGATGGTTAACAGTTCGAACAAAGACCTGCGCAACGCCAACCATCAGGTTGATATCCGCTTCGCCGATCCATCGGTGAAAACCTTGCAAGCCACCCTCTGGTACATGAACGGGCGCCACGAGGACATCAAGATCGAGAAACCCGAAACATCCGATACAGACGGGCGTTTCGCCTTTGAACTGCGCACCGATGAAGACTGGGCCTCGCAGAACTTGCTGGCCGTGGAAGTGCAGGGCCCCGAAGCGGGCGCTGCCGCGCAGAAGGTCGAAGCGAAAATTTGCACACGCAACGTATTCCCAAGCGGCGGTCAGAAGACTGCCTCACTCGGGCAATGAGGTTACTTATGCAGAAGTTATGGATTCCATCGTTGCTGGGCCTGGCGATCTTCGCCGGTTCGGTCAACGCCGCCGCCCCACTGCGTCCGCCCCAGGGCTACTTCGCACCAATCGAAGCGTTCAAGACGGGCGACTTCAAGGAAAACTGCGACACCATGCCGACGCCCTACACCGGGCCTCTGCAGTTTCGCAGCAAGTACGAAGGCTCCGACAAGGCCCGCTCCACGCTGAACGTGCAGTCGGAAAAAGCCTTCCGTGACAGCACGGCCGACATCACCAAGCTGGAAAAAGACACCAGCAAACGCGTGATGCAGTTCATGCGTGACGGTCGCCCGGAGCAGCTTGAATGCACCCTGAACTGGCTGGTGTCGTGGGCCAAGGCCGATGCGTTGATGTCCAAGGACTTCAACCACACCGGCAAGTCCATGCGCAAATGGGCACTGGGCAGCATGGCTTCGGCCTATGTGCGTTTGAAGTTCTCCGACTCGCACCCGCTGGCCAATCACCAGCAGGAATCGCAGCTGATCGAAGCCTGGTTCAACAAACTGGCCGACCAAGTGGTAAGCGATTGGGACAATCTGCCCCTGGAAAAAACCAACAACCACTCTTACTGGGCCGCCTGGTCGGTGATGGCTACGTCCATCGCCACCAACCGTCGCGACCTGTTTGATTGGGCGGTCAAGGAATACAAGGTCGGCGTGAATCAGGTCGACGACCAAGGCTTCTTGCCCAACGAATTGAAGCGTCAGCAACGCGCCCTGTCGTACCACAACTACGCCCTGCCGCCGCTGTCGATGATCGCCAGTTTTGCCTTGGTCAACGGTGTTGATCTGCGCCAGGAAAACAACAGCGCGCTCAAACGCCTGGGCGACAAAGTGCTGGCCGGGGTCAAGGATCCGGAGATCTTCGAACAGAAGAACGGTAAAGAGCAGGACATGAAGGACTTGAAGCAGGACATGAAATTCGCCTGGCTCGAACCCTTCTGCACCCTCTACACCTGCGCGCCGGATGTGGTGGAGCGCAAGCACGGGATGCAGCCGTTCAAGACCTTCCGCCTCGGGGGGGACCTGACCAAGGTCTACGACCCGTCGCACGAAAAAGGCAACAAAGGCAGCTGATGGAACACGGTTAGAAATGTGGGAGGGGGCTTGCTCCCGATGGCGGTGTAACAGTCGCCCTCTGTGTTGAATGACACACCGCTATCGGGGGCAAGCCCCCTCCCACACTTGAACCGCGCTTGCCAGTGAAATTGTTGTACCGCCCCCCGTATTTTCGTGGGGGGTTTGGGGGGGCTGCGGCCCTTGACTGTTGGTTAAACATGGAGAGATCGGGATGGTTTTCTCGTCCAATGTGTTCCTGTTTCTGTTCTTGCCGATCTTTCTCGGCTTGTACTACTTGAGCGGGCAACGCTATCGCAACCTGCTGCTGCTGATTGCCAGCTACGTGTTCTACGCCTGGTGGCGAGTGGACTTCCTGGCGCTGTTCGCGGCGGTGACGCTGTGGAACTACTGGATCGGCCTCAAGGTCGGTGCAGCCGGCGTGCGCACCAAGCCGGCCCAACGCTGGCTGCTGCTGGGCGTGGTGGTCGACCTGTGCATCCTCGGCTACTTCAAGTACGCCAACTTCGGCGTCGACAGCATCAACGTGATGATGAAGTCAGCCGGCCTGGAGCCGTTCATCCTGACCCACGTGCTGTTGCCGATCGGGATCTCGTTCTACATCTTCGAGTCCATCAGCTACATCATCGACGTGTACCGTGGCGACACTCCGGCGACGCGCAACCTGATCGACTTTGCGGCATTCGTGGCGATCTTCCCGCACTTGATCGCCGGCCCGGTATTGCGTTTTCGCGACCTGGCTGACCAGTTCAACAACCGCACCCACACTCTCGACAAGTTCTCCGAGGGCTGCACGCGGTTCATGCAGGGTTTCATCAAGAAGGTCTTTATCGCCGACACCCTCGCGGTGGTGGCCGACCATTGCTTCGCCCTGCAAAACCCAACCACAGGCGATGCCTGGCTCGGCGCGCTGGCCTACACCGCGCAGCTGTACTTCGACTTCTCCGGCTACAGCGACATGGCCATCGGCCTGGGCTTGATGATGGGTTTCCGCTTCATGGAAAACTTCAAGCAGCCGTACATCAGCCAGTCGATCACCGAGTTCTGGCGCCGCTGGCACATCAGCCTCTCTACCTGGCTGCGTGACTACCTGTACATCACTCTGGGCGGCAACCGTAAAGGCACGCTGACCACCTACCGCAACCTGTTCCTGACCATGCTGCTCGGTGGCCTGTGGCACGGTGCGAACATCACTTACATCGTGTGGGGTGCCTGGCACGGCATGTGGCTGGCGATTGAAAAAGCCATTGGCCTCAATACCGCGCCGCGCAGTTTCAACGTCCTTCGCTGGGCCTTCACTTTCCTGCTGGTGGTAATGGGCTGGGTGATCTTCCGCTCCGAAAACCTGCACGTCGCCGGCCGTATGTACGGAGCGATGTTCAGCTTTGGTGAGTGGTCGCTGTCGGAACTCAACCGCGCCAACCTCACCGGCCTGCAAGTGGCAACCCTGGTGGTGGCGTACGCAACCTTGGCGTTCTTCGGCCTGCGCGATTTCTACACCAATCGTCCTGCTGAAAAAACCAAGCCTGTCGACCCAAGCCTGATCAAGGCGGTACCCGGCGACAACCCCGGCAGCATCCACCAGCCAGGTTTCACCGTTGGCCAGGACGCCGCCGTGCAACCGGCCTACTGGACCGCTGACTGGCCACGCTACGCCATGCGCGCTGCGGTGCTGCTGCTGTTCGTGGCGTCGATTCTCAAACTGTCGGCGCAGAGTTTCTCGCCGTTCCTTTACTTCCAATTCTGAGGGAGCCGACCATGACCCGTTCATTACGCGTCCTCTATATCAGCCTGTTCATGGTGCTGCTGTTGGCCCTGGGCGCCTGGTCGCTGCGTAGCTTCTTTGGCTTCAGCACCAACGCCGAGGCCACGGTGCTCAACGGCCGCTGGACCAAGGCCGTCGAGACTCACTACGACGACGAGTTCCCGATCAAGCGCCTCGGCACCAACCTCTGGGCGGCGCTGGATTACAAGCTGTTCAATGAAGGCCGCCCTGGCGTGGTGCTGGGCCGCGATCACTGGTTGTACAGCGACGAGGAGTTCAACCCCGCCGTCAACGAAGACCAGAACCTGCAAGGCAACTACGCGCTGGTCGAAGGCGTACGCCAGAAGCTCAAGGCCCAAGGCATCCAACTGGTGATGGCCATCGTGCCGGCCAAGGTGCGCCTGTACCCGGAACACCTGGGTGAAGTAAAGCCGGCGAGCATCCACGCCAATCTGTACCAGGACTTCCATGCCCGTGTTGCCGCAGACAACATCCCTGCTCCCGACCTGCTCGGCCCGTTGCAACAGGCCAAGCTCAGCGGTAAGCAAGTGTTCCTGCGCACCGACACCCACTGGACACCGGACGGTGCCGAAGTCGCCGCCAAGCAATTGGCCAAGGCGATTGCCGACAAGACCCCGCTCCACGGCGAGCCACAGCGCTTTGTCACCGAGGCTGAAAAGACCGAGCCGCACAAAGGCGACCTGCGTCTGTTCCTGCCCCTGGACCCGCTGTTCGAAAACCTGATGCCGCCCAAAGAACCGCTGGAAAAACGCGTCACGCACCTGGCCGAAACCAAAGGCGACGACGCGCTGTTTGCCGACAGCGAAACCCCCGTGGCACTCGTGGGCACCAGCTACAGCGCCAACCCGAACTGGAACTTTGTCGGTGCGCTCAAGCAAGCCTTGGGCAGCGACGTCATCAACTACTCCGAAGACGGCCACGGCCCGATCCTGCCGATGCTCAGCTACCTGAAAAGTGATGACTTCAAGAACAGCCCGCCACAGGTGCTGATCTGGGAGTTTCCTGAACGTTATCTGCCCGTAAACAACGAAATCGGTGATGCCGACCCCGCGTGGGTTGCGCAACTTAAACAAGCCGGTTCGCGCCAACAGAACATGGCACTGAATACCCCAGCTATTAAAAATCAGAAATCCGAGACGCCCGACCGGGCGCAAAACTGAAAGAGAGGTAACTCACATGACTTTCACTACAACTCCTCGTCGTCTCGCTAAAACCCTGGCTATTGCTGCCGGTCTGAGCTTCGTATCCCTGTCCGCCTTCGCCGGTGGTGATGCCGCGCTCTACGGCCCTACCGCGCCAAAAGGTTCGAGCTTCGTACGTATCTATAACGCCAGCAACCAGGAAGTCAGCGCCACCGTCGGCAACACCAATCTCAACGAGGTTGCGCCACTGGCCAGCAGCGACTTCAGCTTCATGCCGGGCGGTGACTACAGCGCCAAGGTTGGTAGCCAGAGCCTGCCGGTCAAACTCGCCGCCGATCACTACTACACCTTGGTCAACAGCGGCAGCGGCCAACCTCAACTGATCGAGGAACCGCCGTTCAAGAACAAGCAAAAGTCTCTGGTGCGCGTGCAGAACCTCAGCGACAAGGCCCTGACCCTGAAGACCGCCGATGGCAAGACTGATGTGGTCAAGTCGGTAGCTGCCAAAGGCCGTGGCGAGCGCGAAATCAACCCGGTGAAGGTGAGCCTGGCGTTGTATGACGGTGACAAGAAAGTCGGCGATGTGAAGCCGGTTGCGTTGGAACGTGGTGAAGCGGCGGTGCTGTATGTCACCGGCTCGGGTTCGAGCTTGTCGCCAGTTTGGGTCAAGCGCCCGGTGTCGACCCGCTGATTAGCTTTTGAAATTGACGCTCCCCCTTGTGGGAGCGGGCTTGCTAGCGAATACGGTGGTTCAGTAACAGATGTGCTGACTGAATCACCGCCATCGGGAGCAAGCCCCCTCCCACAGGCTCTGACCCAATTGATTCAAGGAGAAACACATGATCCCAGTAATCCTTTCCGGTGGTAGCGGCTCACGTCTTTGGCCGCTTTCCCGCAAACAGTTCCCAAAACAATTCCTGGCCCTGACCGGTGAGCACACGCTGTTCCAGCAAACCCTGGAACGCCTGGTGTTCGAAGGCATGGACTCCCCGATCGTGGTCTGCAACAAGGACCATCGCTTCATCGTCAACGAGCAACTGGCCAACCGTAAACTGGAATGCCAACGCATCCTGATGGAACCGTTCGGTCGCAACACCGCGCCGGCCGTGGCCCTGACCGCGATGATGCTGGTCAACGAAGGCCGTGACGAGCTGATGCTGGTGTTGCCTGCCGACCACGTGATCGACGACCAGAAAGCCCTGCAACGCGCCCTGGCCCTGGCCACCGTGGCTGCCGAACGTGGCGAGATGGTGCTCTTCGGCGTACCGGCGACCCGTCCGGAAACCGGCTACGGCTACATCAAGTCCACCAACGATTCGCTGCTGCCCGAAGGCGTTAGCCGCGTGCAGCAGTTCGTGGAAAAACCCGATGAAAAACGCGCCGTCGAGTTCGTCAAAAGCGGCGGTTATTTCTGGAACAGCGGCATGTTCCTGTTCCGCGCCAGCCGCTTCCTGGAAGAGCTGAAAAAGCACGATCCGGACATCTACGACACCTGCGTGCTGACCCTGGAACGCAGCCAGCAAGATGCCGACACCGTGTCCTTCGACGAAGCAACCTTCGCCTGCTGCCCGGACAACTCCATCGACTACGCCGTGATGGAAAAAACCCAACGCGCCTGCGTCGTACCGCTGAGCGCCGGTTGGAGCGACGTGGGTTGCTGGGCTTCGCTGTGGGCGGTCAACGATAAAGACGCCAACGGTAACGTCACCAAGGGCGACGTGGTAATCCAGGACAGCAAGAACTGCATGATCCACGGCAACGGCAAACTGGTGTCGGTGATCGGCCTGGAAAACATCGTCGTGGTGGAAACCAAGGACGCGATGATGATTGCCCACAAGGACAAGGTCCAGGGCGTCAAGCAGATGGTCAACACCCTCAACGAACAGGGCCGCAGCGAAACCCAGAACCACTGCGAAGTCTATCGTCCGTGGGGCTCCTACGACTCGGTGGACATGGGCGGACGCTTCCAGGTCAAGCACATCTCGGTCAAGCCGGGCGCCTGCCTGTCGCTGCAGATGCACCACCACCGCGCCGAACACTGGATCGTGGTGAGCGGCACTGCCGAAGTCACCTGTGACGAGAACGTGTTCCTGCTCTGCGAGAACCAGTCCACCTACATCCCGATCGCCTCGGTGCACCGCCTGCGCAACCCGGGCAAGATCCCGTTGGAGATCATCGAAGTGCAATCGGGCAGCTACCTGGGCGAAGACGATATCGAGCGTTTTGAAGATATCTACGGTCGCTCGACGCCGGTTGAACGTGGCGTGTCGGTGAAAACTATCGCGCAGTAAAACAGTCGTACAAGAAGCCCTCACCCAGCCCATTGCGTCCCCTATCCGCAGTGGGTTGGGTGGGGGCTTTTTGTTTGGGATTTGCGCTGGCTGTGAGGGCCTCATCGGGGCAAGCCCCCTCCCACCTTCGACCGCATTCCAAAGGCTGTACGCGGATAAATGTGGGCGGGGGCTTGCCCCTCCTACATTCGACCGCATTCCAAAGGCTGTACGCGGATAAATGTGGCCGGGGGCTTGCCCCTCCCACCTTCGACCGCACTCCAAAGGCTGTACGCGGATAAATGTGGGAGGGGGCTTGCCCCTCCTGCATTCGACCGCACTCCAAAGTGCTGTACGCGGATAAATGTGGGAGGGGGCTTGCCCCCGATGAGGCCGGCACGCCCACCACAGCACTCAAGGTAGCCAATCCCTCCTACGCTTAAGTTAGGATGCTCGTTCCCTATTCGAGGTGGTCTCCATGTTCTTCGGCGTTTTACTGATCATCACCTGGCTGATCCTCCTGCTACGCTACCCGGCCAAGGCCCTTCCGGTTTCTCTTGCTGCCTTGGCAGGCCTGGGTCTCGTGGCCGTTTGGGTGGTGTGGCTGGACAACCGCGAAGCTTCGCAACTGGCCCGTCTTGAACTGCGCATCACCTACGCCCCGCAGGACTGCCCCGCCGACCGCCCGCTGAAATTGACCCTGAACAACGGCAACGACGCGCCGCTGACCGAACTGCGCTGGCGCGTCGCCGCCTATGCGCCGGGCGACACGGTCAACCTGGCCGATAACGTCTATGCTGCCCCGCGCTATCGAGGCCCCGGCGAATTGCAGGCCGGCGCGACGTGGGACGATTGTCTTCCCACCCCACCGCTGCGCCCCGGTTACCGCCCGCAAACCCTGGAATTTCGTGCCGAGCACCTGCAAGGCAGCTTCTCGGACTGACAAAGGACTGATCCATGCCCAACGTACTCATCACCGGATGTTCCAGCGGAATCGGTCGCGCCCTGGCCGATACCTTCAAGGCTGCTGGCTTCGACGTATGGGCCAGCGCCCGCCGCCAGGACGACGTCGACGCCCTTAGCGCCGCCGGTTTCAACGCTCTGCAACTGGACGTTAACGACAGCGCCGCCCTGCAACACCTGGCCGAGCAATGGGGGGAGTTGGACGTGTTGATCAACAATGCCGGCTACGGCGCCATGGGCCCGCTGCTCGATGGCGGCACAGAAGCGATGCAGCGGCAATTCGAGACCAATGTGTTTTCCATCGTCGGCGTGACCCAGGCGTTCTTTCCCGCACTGCGTCGCAGCAAAGGCCTGGTGGTAAATATCGGTAGCGTTTCCGGCGTATTGGTCACCCCGTTTGCCGGCGCCTACTGCGCCTCCAAGGCAGCAGTGCATGCCTTGAGCGATGCTTTGCGCATGGAGCTGGCACCCTTTGGCATCCGAGTGATGGAAGTGCAACCCGGCGCCATCGATACAAGCTTTGCAAAAAACGCCGGCGCCCAGGCCGAGCTGTTGATCAACGAAAAATCGCCGTGGTGGCCGTTGCGCGAAGGTATCCGTGCACGCAGCCAGGCCTCTCAGGACAAGCCCACCCCGGCCAGGGTGTTTGCGGCGGATGTGCTCAAGGCGGTGCAACAACCACAGCCTCCGCGCCTGTTGCGCTCGGGCAACGGCAGCCGGGCGTTGCCGTTGATGGCGGCGTTGTTGCCCAAGGGGTTGCTTGAGACCGTATTGAAAAAGCGCTTCGGCTTGGCCGGAAAGCTTTAACCCTTCATAAAATCAATAAACGCCCGCACTTTCAGGGGCAGGTGCCGCGTGTCCGGATACACCCCATAAACCCCCTGTGGGGCGAAACGATGATCTGCCAGCAAGCGGATCAATCGCCCAGCCTCCAGGTCATCCTGTACCAGCCATTGCGGCAGGACTGCCACTCCATGGCCGCGCACGGCAAAAGCCTGGAGCACTGCTGCGCTGTCGGCCACCAGTGCAGCGGGCCCGGTGCGGAACTGATGCTCGCCACCCGAAGGGTCGGTCACGCTCAGCTCCGTCAAACGGCCATGGCCCAGCTTGGGCATGTGTTCCAGCTCATCCAGCGTTTGCGCCCCGGCAAGCGCTGGCGCCGCTACCGCAAACACCTCGAACGTCGACAACTGCACCGCGCGATGATTGGAATCCAGCAGCCGCCCCAATCTTATTGCCACATCAAAGCGCTCGGAGATCAAATCAGCGTGAGTGGAGGATGTGGATAAGTGAATGTTCAAGTCCGGGTGCTGGCTGCGGAAAGCTTCCACCGCCGGGGCAACCACGGCCAGCGCATATTCCACTGTGGTGGTGATGCGCAGGGTGCCCTTGAGCTGGGCATGCTCCGAGCGGGCTTCTTCCACGGCCAATTGCGCTTCTTCGAGCACGCGTGTGCAACGCAGGTAGAAGCGTTCGCCGGCATCGGTCAGCGCCAGCTGACGGGTGTTGCGGGTCAGCAAGGTGACGCCGAGTTCAGCTTCCAGGCGCTTGAGGTTGAAACTGACCACGGCGCGGGTCTGGCCCAGTAGATCGGCCGCTGCCGTGAGCGAGCCGGCCTCGACCACGGCCTTGAACGTATCGAATCGGTCCAGGCTTACCATCAGCCGGGCCCTCCTTTGTCAAAATATTTTTGACAAAGTAGCAGCCAAAGCGGCGTATCCCAAACCCGCCGTGACGCCTACCCTGCCGGCCTCTCTTGCAGGATCGCGCCCATGACCTACCCCTCGAAAGTCACCTGGATCTTTTTACTGGGCTTTGCCCTCGACCTGGTGAACATGTTCGTCGCCACGGTCGCCTACCCGGATATCGCCCGCGAATTGCACGCCTCGGTCACACAATTGGCGTGGGTGGGCAACGCCTACATGCTCGGCCTCACCGTGATTATTCCGTTCAGCGTATGGCTGGCAGCCATGATGGGTGAGCGCGGCTTGATGGTCGTCAGCTTGCTGCTGTTTGCCGGGGCGTCGGTAATGGTGGGGCAGGCGAGTTCGACTGAAGCGCTGATCGGTTGGCGTTTATTGCAAGGGTTGGGTGGCGGCCTGTTGATTCCCGTGGGACAGGCGATGGCTTATCGGCATTTTCCTCCCGCAGAGCGCAGCCAACTCACGGCCAGGGTGATGTCGGTGGCGCTGTTGGTTCCCGCACTGTCACCGGCGTTGGGCGGCTTGATTGTCGACAGCCTCTCCTGGCGCTGGATCTTCTATGCCAACCTGCCGCTGGCATTGATCACCTTGCTGCTCGCACAGCTGTGGATAAAACCCGACACCCCCACGCGTGTACGTCCCAAGCTGGAGGTGAGCCGTATTTTCAAACAGGTCAGCAGCCCTATGCTGCGAATCGCCATGCTGGTCTATTTGTTCATTCCCGGCGTATTCATCGGCACCAGCCTGATCGCCATCCTCTACCTTCACGACCTTGGATACGACGCCACCCAAACCGGTGCGCTGATGCTGCCTTGGGCAATGGCCTCGGCACTGGCGATTTTCCTCGGCAAAAAACTGTTCAATCGCTGCGGGCCAAAACCGTTGCTGATGGCGGGCATGGCGCTGCAATGCAGCGGCATTCTGGAGTTGAACGAACCGGCCCTGATTATTCCGGCCTACGCCTTGATGGGCCTGGGCGGCAGCTTGTGCAGCAGCACGGCACAGACGCTGGCGTTTCTCGACATCCCCGCCGAACGCATGGGCCACGCCAGCGCTTTGTGGAATATCAATCGGCAAATCAGCTTTTGCCTGGGCGCAGCCGCACTCAGTGCGCTGTTGTCGGCCTTGGATTCTTACGCCTTAACCTTCACGATTGCAGCAGCCTTGACCCTGCTGCCTCTTTTTGCAGTGCTGCGCCTGGATGCGTCCAGGGTCCGCACATTGCTCCACCCTGCCAGTGAGTCTCCCTGATGATCGATTACAGCGATTTTTTTGAAGAAGTGATCCAGACCCACGTCGAGATCGAGCAATGGTTTGCCGGGGTTGCGCCAGAAGGCACCCTGCAAAATCTGCTTGCGCGCTTCTCGCCTGAGTTCAGCATGATCGCCCCCGCCACCGGCACACGCGTCAATGCCGCCGGGGTCAACGCGCTGTTCACTCGCCTGGGCGGAATGCGCCCGGGATTGAAAATCACCTTGAGTGAAATGACCGGGATTGACCGACATGCGCGCGGGGCCACGGTGACTTATCGGGAGCTTCAGGTGGATGACAGCGGCACTAGGACCGATCGCCGCGCGACCGTGGTGTTTGAGAAGCAGGCGAGTGGCGCGCTGTTGTGGCGGCATTTGCATGAAACTTATGTAGCGCCATGAAATAACTCACAGGCCTGCTCCTACAAAAAATAGCGAACGGCCCGACATCATTACCAGGAAACTATCCCCAGGCTCTTTCACCTCTGTCTACTCACAGGTGAAAGGATGCCAAGCGATTTCCTGCGAAGCGGGGTGCCGGATGCGCACACCACAACTCGCCAGCGACTGACCAGCCTGCTGGACCTGCCCAAACTGTATCGAACCATTGATGCCGACCCGACCATCGTCGGGGCAGGTGTGGTGCATATCGGCAGCGGCTATCAGGTGACGGTGCTGCGCGAGTTTGTGCCGCTGTGCAGCATCAGGCCTAAGAGGGTGATTCTGCGGGAAGTGGCGCGGCCGGTGATGACTGCCGATGAGTATGCGCAGTGGTTGGCAAACTCACCGCGCGAGTCGCAGCTATGGCGCGAGGCAGCGGGGATGGCCTTGGCATGCAGTGGGGCTGTGATTGGGATTATCGTTGCCAAGGTAGGCATCGCGTCAGCGCCTATCAGTGCAGGTTCCAGCCTTGCAATTACTTACATTGCTTATACCGCTGCAGCCGCCAGTGCTTTGCAATGTGGCAACGGCATATGGAGAACCTACAAAGAACTAACCAACCCATCTGAAAACGACTATTACGACAGCCTTAGTTGGTATCAGGCAATGACCGTAGCCTTGGATGGCATTTCTTTGGTGGGTGCGGGCAGCACGACATTTGTCACGGTAAAGACTGTCATGACTATCAAAAATACGACAGGCCGCAACCTGACCGACATTTTGAGGCGTATGAGCCGACAGGAACGCGCAAAGCTGACATACGAAGTTCTGCGCCTGCAGAACCCTCGTCACTCTGGCGAAATAATTCGGTTAAAGCAGTTGGCCGGAACACTCCCCAAGCGCTTCAACAACGGCCAGTTACGCCAAGACCTTCTCATTCAACTCTCCGATCAGGTGGGTGCCGCTCTGGCAGTTACCGGCAGCGGCCTGTCCGGAAATATCAACCCTATTGTTATCGGCATTTATGAAGAGTTCAGCAGCCATGAACAATGACATCAACACCCTGCAAGATCCCCGAACGTTAACTCGATACACCCGACGTTTTGCATTCACTGTGGGTATGGGGGTCTCAATGAACTTAGTCAGCATTTCAGGCAACCTGTCACATAGCCTGTCGTATTACGCCCGAATAAATCATCTCCCTGTCGAATATGCGGTCGTGGCAAGCATGGCACTGCTACTGGCCATGTGCATTGGCCTGACCTTGGTGGCGGTGGGGTTTCGCTCTGGGCCGCCACTGCTTGCAGGCGTCGCGGCACTGAACGCCTTGCTTTCAGCAGGCTACTTGGGAAACAACCCGGTTACTTTGTTTGCATTATTTCCACTACTTCAATCGCTGTTCTGCCTGCTGATTTTAAATACAAGAAACCACCGCCGATTCGTCAGCATGCTGCGGGTCAAACGTCGAAGAAAGTTCAGAGCGAACGCAAAAACCTGAAGCGGTGCCCAATCTGCCTATCAACAAAAATCGAATGTGGGAGCCCCCTCCCACATTTCAGTTCGGCGTTTGGTTAACGATCACGGTGCAGGTGATGCCCGCCGCCAACAAAACGCCTTCCGGCACTTCATCAATGTGAATTCGCACCGGCACGCGCTGGGCCAGGCGCACCCAGTTGAAGGTCGGGTTCACATCGGCGATCAGCTCGCGGCTCTCTGGGTTGTCACGGTCGTAGATGCCTCGGGAGATGCTTTCTACGTGGCCCTTCAACGTCTCGCCGCTCATCAACTGCATATCGGCTTTGTCACCGACCTTCACATGGGGCAGCTTGGTTTCTTCGAAGAAGCCATAGACCCAGAACGAGTTCATATCCACCACGGCCAGCTTGGCTTCACCGATGCGCGCGTAGTCGCCACGATGCACGTTGAGGTTAGTGACGTAGCCATCCACCGCCGCCACGACCTGGGTGCGTTTCAAGTTGAGTTCGGCCGCTTCGAGTTGTGCCAGCGCGTGCTGGTAATCCGCCAGGGCCGAGTCGGCGATGTTGCTGGCGTCGTCGCGGTTTTCCTTGGAAATCACCAAGGCGTCGAGGTCGGCGCGGCGGTGGGCGTTGACCTTGCGCATCTCCCAGGTGGCTTTGCGCGAGGCCACCAACGATTGCGCTTGCTTGACCGCAATGCGGTAGTGCTCGGGGTCGATCTGCATCAGCAGGTCGCCCTTTTTGACCAATTGGTTATCGCGCACGGGCACGTCGATCACTTCGCCGGTAACGTCCGCCGCGACGTTGATGATGTCGGCGCGTACCCGGCCGTCGCGGGTCCATGGCGTTTCCATGTAGTGCACCCACAACGTGCGGCCAATCCAGATCGCCAAAGCCAATACCAGCAGGGTCGCAAGCAGGCTGAAAAACTTTTTCATCGGGGCATTCTCAACGGTAGACGGTCAGCGCCAGGGCGCCGAACAGGCAAACGAACAGGCTCAGGCGCAGCAACGCCGGGTGCCAGAAAAAACGGTACAGGTCGAAGCCGGCCAAGAAGCGGTCCAGCGCCCACGCCAGGCCTGCAGCGATCAGGAACATCAAGGTCATCGTCGGCATGTAGAGGCCGTGGAACGCGATTTCACGGGGCATGGGGGGATCCTTTAAGGGCCGCCAGCGGCGATTGCGGGTCGAGCAACGAGGTGCGGATAAAGTGCAGGTAGCTCTTCACCCGGCGCAGCGCCGAGGTGTCGAAGTGTGGGGCGAAGGGTTCGTCGGTGGCCTGCACGCGGCTGATCGCGTGATCGACGGCAATCAGGCCGCGCTCCAGATTGCTCGCGCTGGGTTGCAGGAACAGCCGCACCAGCGAGCGGCCCATCACGCGGATCGCCTGGCGCCACGGCTGGGACTCGGCATACGCCGGGTGCACTGGCAGGATCGCTTGTTCCTTGCGCAACTCGATGATCGCGTGACCGACTTCCAGCACAACAAACATCCAACGCAGCAAATCACGTTGTACCTGCGGCTGACCGACGGCGAGGCCATAGGCTTGGTGCAACAGGTCACGGGTGCGGCTTTCAAAACTCGACGCCAAACCCTTGAGCTTGCCGCTGATCGCGTACACCACCTGCTCGCGCAAATCCTGCTCCAGGCGGCGCCACAGCCAGCGGCTGTTGGGCGGCAGGATGATCGCGCCGGCGGCCGCGCACACCAGCATGCCGATGATCATGGCGATGTAGTCGTTGATGAAGGTATAGGGGTTGTAAACCGTGAGATTGTCCGGCACCGAGCCCGTGCTGAAGAAAATCAGCAGGCCCACGCCAACGCCTGCGTACTGCGGGCGTGAGGCGAGGAAAGCACCGAGGATGATCACCGGCGCGAGCATCACGCACAGCAGCGGGAAGCCGTCGATCCACGGGAACACGAAGAACATTTCGACAAAGCCCACCAACGCGCCGATCAAGGTGCCGCAGGCCATCTGGAACGCCATGCGTTTCGGGTTGGGCGTGGCGGCTGACAGGCCGACGGTGGCGGCGGCAATCAGGGTCATGGTGGCGCCGCTAGGCCAGGCGGTCGCCACCCAATAACTGCCGAGTACGATCAGGATAAACGACGCACGAATCCCCGAAGCGGCGCAGGCCAGCCAGTTGGTTTTCGGCGTGTAGGCTTCGTCCCAGTCTTCCCGCGCATGGCTGTGGTCGGCCAGGGAGGCATGGGTTTGCGCGTAGTTGTGCAGGTCGTCGACGAAGCGGTAAAGCAACTCGTAGGCGGTATGGAAATCCAGTTGCTCGGCCTCAGTGGGCTCACCTTCCTGGAAGGCCGTGCGCAGGCTGCGTACCTTGGCCGGCAGGCCGTCTTTGTAGGCCGACAGTTGGTTGACGAGGCGTGCCGCATCGGGGCTGGTTAATGCGCGACCGGAGAACCCATCGAGCACTTCGGCAAGGTCCTGCAGGCCGGGCTTGATCGCCGCCGCCACGTGATCCGCAGCATCCGTGCGCAGCCGTTCGAGCAACTGGTGCAAGGCATTGAAGCGCGTGGTGATGCTCATGAATTCGCTGTTGAGGCGACTGAGCCGGCCATTGCGTCGGCGCATATGCGGGTCTTCGAACACGGTAACGCTGCGCAGCCCTTCCAGGCCCACGGCTTCGGCGATGAAGCGCACGTTGCTGGCCTCGAAGCCTTCACGCTGGCTGCGCCCGCGCAAGCCATCGGTGACGAACTGCGCGAACACCCCGAAGCGCTGATACAACGCATTGCGCATGGCGGCGCTGGAGGTCTGCGGCAGAATCGCAGCGCTCACCAGCGTGGAGCAGATAATTCCCAGGGAGATTTCCAGTACTCGCCAAACGGCCGCCATAAAGGCGCCATCAGGATGGGCCAGCGCCGGTAGGCCAACCATCGCCGCCGTATAACCGGCCAGCACAAACCCATAGGCGCGGAAGTTACGGTTGCGCGTCGCACCGGCGGTGCAGATGCCGACCCAGATCGCCAAGGCGCCCAGAAACAGTTCGGTGTTTTGCGCAAACAAGGCGATCAACAACACCATCACCGCCGAGCCCGTCAGGGTGCCGAGGAAGCGGTAAAAGCTCTTGGCGAACACCTGGCCGCTCTGCGGCTGCATCACGATAAACACGGTGATCATCGCGGTGCGCGGTTGCGGCAACTCCAGGCGCATGGCCAGCCACAGAGTGAGGAACGCGGCGATCAACACCTTGAAGATGTACACCCAGGTCACGCCGTCGCTGCGTGCCCAGTCGAAAAAACCACGGCGCCACTCAAGGGAATGCAGCCAGCGCAGCGGTGCAGGCAAGGGAGTCATTACAACCTACTCAGTGATCGAATACGGCGAGGGCCGCCGGGGTTTTGCTCGGGAGGGTCTTGGCGTCCTGCGGTGCGTCCTTGCCTGCTTCGAGGCCACCGCCCAGGGCGGTCACCAGTTCGGCGTGTGCGCTCAAACGCGCGGCCTGGACCTGCTGCTCGATCTGTTGCTGGCGAAACAACAGGGTCTGGGCGTTGAGCACATTGAGGTAATCGGTGAGGCCGCGCTGGTAGGCGATCATCGCGATGTCATAGGTTTTCTGCGCCGAGGCCACCGATTGCGCGGCGAAGCCTTGTTGCTTGTCCATGGATTCTCGGCGGATCAACTGGTCGCTGATGCCCTTGAGCGCATTGATCAGGGTCTGGTTGTAACGAGCAACGGCGATGTCGTAACCGGCGCTGGCTTCACCCAACTCGGCACGCAAGCGGCCGCCGTCGAAGATCGGCAAGGTGATCGCCGGACCGACGTTGTAGTTGAATTTCTTGCCCGCCAGAAACTCCAGCATGCCGCCGCCGGTGGCCATGTAGCCGAGGCTGCCGACCAGATCCACGTTGGGATAAAAACCCGCGTGAGCCACATCGATGCCACGGGCCTGGGCCGCCACTTGCCAACGGCTGGCGACCACATCCGGGCGCTGGCCGAGCAACTGCGCAGGCAGGGTGGACGGCAGTTTCAGTGGCGCGGCAAGGGACAGGCTCGGCCGTTGCAACTGCGCGCCCTCCCCCGGGCCTTTACCCGCCAAGGCCGCCAGTTGGTTACGGCTCAGGGCGATTTCTTCGTCGAGGGCGTCCAGTTGGCGGTGGGTTTCCGGCAGCGGGGTTTCGGCCTGGCTTACATCGAAGTGGGTGCCGATCCCGGCATCAAGGCGTTTGTTGGCTAGGTCGAGGATCTGCTGTTGCTGGGCCAACGTAGCGGCGACGATATCGCGGTTGGCGTAGTGCAACGACAGCTGGATATAGGCGCGCACTACGTTGTTCTGCAATTCCAACTGGGCCTGGCGCGCCTCGGCAGCGCTCATGTGCGCCAGGTCGACGGCACGCTCGGTGGCGTTGCTTTCGCGGCCCCACAGATCGAGGGCGTAGCTCAGGCCCAAGGATGAGTTGTTATCCCAGGTGTTGGCGCCGCTCAGTTCGCCGGGGCCGTAGAACTGATCCTTGGGCCAGTTGTGGCGCTTGAGGGTGGTGTCGCTGTTGACCTGCAACGACTCGGCCGACTCGGCAACCCCGGCCATCGCCCGCGCTTCTCGCACCCGCGCGGCGGCGATGGCCATGCTCGGACTGCTGTGCGTGGCGAGCTCGACCCAACGGTTAAGTTGCGGGTCGCCGTAGGCTTGCCACCATTGTGCGGTGGGCCAATGGGCGTCCTGGGCGGCGCTCTGGATCGCTTCGTCGGTGGCCAGGGTATTGGCGTTCAACGCGTGGCCTTGGGGGGCGATTCCTCCGGTTCCGATGCAGCCGCTGATTGCTAACGATAAGGCCCAAACACTGAGAGTCTTCAGCTCTCTGCTGATGCGACGCGGCACGGCAAGCGAATTCCTGAGGTGGTGATGCGGGGAAGGTGGCGCAATTCTAGGGGGCGGGAGGAATGGCGATAAGCTGGCATTCCTGTGAATCTTTGTTACCGTTCAAGCGATAATCCGTTGGTAGGGATCACTGGACGGCGTAACTTTCTGTCACAATTTGTTATCTCCCCTGAGAACACTCCATGGACACTTTGCAAAACATGCGCGCCTTCAGTTGCGTGGCCGAAGCCGGCAGCTTCACCGCCGCTGCCGCCCAACTGGACACCACCACGGCCAACGTCTCGCGCGCGGTCTCCAATCTGGAGGCCCATCTGCAAACCCGCTTGCTCAACCGCACCACCCGGCGCATTGCCCTTACCGAAGCAGGTAAACGCTACCTGCTGCGCTGCGAACAGATCCTGGCCTACGTCGAAGAAGCCGAGGCCGAAGCCAGCGACGCCCATGCGCGCCCCGCCGGACAGTTGAAAGTGCACACCATGACCGGTATCGGCCAGCACTTCGTAATCGACGCCATTGCCCGCTACCGCCGCACCCACCCGGACGTGACCTTCGACCTGACCCTGGCCAACCGCGTGCCGGACCTGTTGGACGAGGGCTATGACGTGTCCATCGTGCTGGCCAGCGAACTGCCGGATTCAGGCTTCGTCTCCCAACGCCTGGGCATCACCTACAGCATCGCCTGCGCCTCGCCCGACTACGTCAAGGCCAAGGGCTGTGCACAGCGCCCCCAGGACTTGCTCAACCATGCCTGCCTGCGCCTGGTCAGCCCGGTGATTCAGTTGGACAAGTGGACCTTCAACGGCCCCGAAGGCCAGGAAAGCGTGGCGATCAACACCTCGCCGTTTCTGGTGAACTCGGCGGACGCGATGAAAACCGCGATCACCAGCGGCATGGGCGTCGGCCTGTTGCCGGTGTATGCGGCCATTGAAGGCCTGCGTAATGGCACCTTGGTGCGGGTCATGCCCACCTACCGTTCCCAGGAGCTGAACCTGTACGCCATCTACCCCTCGCGCCAATACCTGGATGCGAAGATCAAGACCTGGGTGGAATACCTGCGCGGTTCGTTGCCGGAGATCCTGGCGGCGCATCAGGCAGAGCTGGTGGCGTACGAGTTGAGTGGCAGCCTGAGCGGTGCGCGCCTGGCGAACTGATTGCTACCAGGCGATACAGGTCAAATGTGGGAGGGGGCTTGCCCCCGATGGCAGTGGATCGGTCAATACATCTGGCGACTGACGCACCGCTATCGGGAGCAAGCCCCCTCCTACATGTTTCCCTGCCCACTTTAGGTCTGCCGTGTCCTGACAACAGTGGCAAGGAATGTTAGCTTGCTTGGCATTCTTCCGTAGTCGATGAGCCCGCCTGCCATGAAAAAGACTGTCCTCGCCTTCAGCCGCGTCACCCCAGCCATGATCGAACGCCTGCAACAGGATTTCGAGGTGATCGCGCCTAATCCCAAGCTGGGCGACATCAATGCGCAGTTCAATGAAGCCCTGCCCCACGCCCACGGTTTGATCGGCGTGGGTCGCAAGTTGGGCCGTGCGCAGCTCGAAGGCGCGAGCAAACTGGAGGTGGTGTCCAGCGTGTCAGTGGGCTACGACAACTACGACGTGCCGTACTTCAACGAGCGCGGGATCATGCTCACCAACACCCCTGACGTACTCACCGAAAGCACCGCCGACCTGGCGTTCGCCCTGCTGATGAGCAGCGCGCGCCGAGTGGCAGAGCTGGACGCCTGGACCAAGGCCGGTCAGTGGAAAGCCAGCGTCGGCGCGCCGTTGTTTGGCTGTGATGTACACGGCAAGACCCTGGGCATCGTCGGCATGGGCAATATCGGCGCGGCCGTGGCCCGTCGCGGGCGCCTGGGCTTCAACATGCCGATTCTGTACAGCGGTAACAGCCGCAAGCTGGAGCTGGAACAGGAGTTGGGCGCGCAATTCCGCAGCCTGGACCAGTTGCTGGCCGAGGCAGATTTCGTCTGCCTGGTGGTGCCGCTGAGCGACAAGACCCGTCACCTGATCAGCACGCGCGAGCTGGGGCTGATGAAATCCAGCGCGATTCTGATCAACATCTCCCGTGGCCCGGTGGTCGACGAACCGGCGCTGATCCAGGCCCTGCAGGACCAGACCATTCGCGGCGCCGGGCTGGATGTGTATGAGCAGGAGCCACTGGCGCAGTCGCCGTTGTTCCAATTGAGCAACGCGGTGACCCTGCCGCATATCGGCTCGGCAACCAATGAAACCCGTGAGGCCATGGCCAACCGCGCGTTGGACAACCTGCGCAGTGCTCTGCTGGGCGAGCGTCCGCAGGATCTGGTGAACCCGCAGGTCTGGAAGGGCTGATGCTAAGGGCCCTGATCGCGCCTACAGTTTCCTGCGGCTGGGTCGATAACCTTTCATAGATCGTCATCCCTGATCCACAGAAGGTTTTTATGTCCACCACCAAAGCCCGCGCAGACTCACTCTCACTTCTGCTCTTTACGTTGCGCAGCGGCAAGCTGATGGCCATCAACCTGCTGAAAGTCAGCGAAATCATTCCCTGCCCGCCGCTGACCAAACTGCCGGAGTCTCATCCGAACGTTAAAGGCATCGCCACCCTGCGCGGTGCCTCGCTGTCAGTGATCGACCTGAGCCGTGCCCTGGGCGAACGGCCCTTGGAAGACCCGAACGGCGGCTGCCTGATTGTCACTGACGTGAGCCGTTCCAAACAGGGTCTGCATGTGCAGGCGGTGAGCAAAATCGTGCACTGCCTGACGACCGACATCCGCCCGCCACCCTACGGCTCCGGCGGCAACCGTGCGTTTATCACTGGGGTGACTCAGGTGGAAGGCGGACTGGTGCAGGTGCTGGACATTGAAAAAGTCATCCACGGCATCGCGCCGGCACCGATTGAAGCGGCGCCCACCGACTTGACCATGGAAGAAGCCGAAGTGCTCGGCAATGCGCGGATTCTGGTGGTGGATGACAGCCAGGTCGCCCTGCAGCAGTCGGTTCATACCCTGCGCAACCTCGGCCTGACCTGCCACACCGCGCGCAGCGCCAAGGAAGCCATTGATGTGCTGCTGGAACTGCAAGGTACCGCCGCGCAGATCAATGTCGTGGTGTCGGACATTGAGATGTCCGAGATGGACGGTTACGCCCTGACCCGCACCCTGCGTGAAACGCCAGACTTCCAGCATCTGTACGTTTTGCTGCACACCTCCCTGGACAGCGCGATGAACAGCGAAAAAGCGCGCCTGGCCGGCGCCAACGCGGTACTGACCAAGTTCTCATCCCCCGAACTGACCAAATGCCTGGTGGTGGCTGCGCAAACCGTGGCGCAACAGGGTCTGTAATCGGTGACGGCGTATTACCAACTGCTGCGCCGCGACCTCACTGCCGGCCTGCCCGCGCCACAATGGCCGGCCGGGACCGTGCTGGACCATTACCGTGACGCGTTGGCGCCAGCGATTCACGCCGTACTGCGCATGACCCAGGATCAGGGCGGTGGTCGTGTCGCCAACCTCGATGAATGGCGGCAACAGTTCGTGACCGATGCCGAATTCGACCCCACGCTGTGCCTGGTCGCCAGCAACGCCGACGGTATCCTCGGCGTAGCCCAGTGCTGGACCAGCGCCTTCATCAAGAACCTCTCCATACATCCTTGCGCTCAAGGCCAGGGGCTGGGCCGCGCGTTATTGCTGCACACCTTCCAGGTGTTCAAGCAACGTGGTGAACCCTATGTGGACCTCAAGGTACTGGAAAGCAACCTACGCGCCCGGCAGCTGTACGAGAGCGCGGGTATGGTGTTTGTACTGCGCGATGTGGTCGAAGAGGACTGACAGGCGCTGGCGCATAACTTGCTTCCAGAGAATCGTACCGGTGGAAAGAGGTAAAAACCCGTCACCGTAACTGCGTGCCCTCTGACCTAGCCTGGTGACAGATCCGCCATGAACACCCATTTTTCCTGCGTCGGTTGCGGTAAATGCTGCACCGACCACCACGTCCCCCTGACCCTCGCCGAAGCCCGTATGTGGGCGGCGGACGGCGGTAACGTCATTGCTCTGGTGGAGGGATTCCTCGGTAGCGGACTGGGCCTGCCCCAACAGCAACGCGAGCACGCCGAACGCCGTTCGGTGGTGGTGCCCAGCGGCAACACCGAAGCATTTGTGGCAATCACGTTTGCCGCCTACAACGCCGGGCGCTGCCGGAATCTTGACGAAGACAACCTGTGTCGCATCTATGAGCGTCGACCGTTGGTCTGCCGCATCTACCCGATGGAGATCAACCCGCATATCCCGCTCAACCCTGCCGCCAAGGATTGCCCGCCAGAATCCTGGGAACAGGGCCCGGCGTTGATCATCGGCGGCGAACTGATGGACCAGGAACTCGCAGCGCTGATCCAGCGTTCGCGCCAGGCAGACCGCGATGACGTGCAGACCAAGGAAGCGGTGTGCGCCTTGCTGGGCATTCGCACCACAGCGCTCAAGGGGGATGGGTTTACCGCGTACTTGCCGGACATGGGCGCATTTGCCCAGGCGATTGAGTTGGCAATTGATCAGCCGTCCGTGGCCAATGAGTGGGTGTTTCATGTGTCCGGGCTGGACATCGCCGAACAGGTGCTGGACGCCGGGGCGCAGATTGCTACCGAGGTGCCGGCCAACTACGCGTTTATTTCGTTGCGGGCTGCATAGTCTCTTTATCGACCTAACCCAAAAGCGCTCATGGCGCAGCGTCTAACCGGTAATGCCGGATTATCCGCTGATACTCACCATTCTGTTTCAGCTGTTCGAGGGCGCAGTTGAGTTCCTTGCGCAGTGCGGTGTCGGGCTTACGCACCGCAATCGCCACGCCATCCCCCAGCAGTGCGGCCGAAATGGGCGGGCCCAGGAAGTCGAAATCCCGACCTTCGTCGGTGTCGAGCAAGGCTTCGCGAATTTCTACGGTGCCTTGCAGGGTCGCGTCGATTTCGCCGGCTATCAGACTGCGGACCAAATCATTATTGAGCCAGAAGCTCTTGACGGTGACGCCCCTGTGCGCCCACTTCGTACGGGCAAACGCTTCACGATTGCTCCCCAGCAATACGCCAACCCGCTTGCCCTTGAGCGACTTAACATGGGGCAGCAGGCCTGATGTGCTGCGGCCCACCAGCCGGGTGGTAAAGGGATAGAGGTTATCGGTGAAGCTTACCCAACGCCGCCGTTCCGACGTAGGCGCCATCCCCATGATCGCGTCGAATTTTCTGGCTTCAAGGGAGAGGAAGTCTTCGACAACCACTTGGTCGACCCAAACGCAGCGCGCATTCAACTGCACGCACAGGGCATTGCCCAACTCGATATTGAGGCCAACCAACTGCCCTTGCGGGTCGCGGCTCTGGAAGGGGGGGAATTGCGCAGCAACGGCGAAGCGGATTTCGCGACGCGTTTGATCATCGGCCGCAAGGGCATCAGCCGAAAACAACAGGGCAAGCACTACACAGATGTGTATCAGGGCCAAGGGAAACGTCCTTTTCCGGAAAGACCAGCGTCGCCTCGCTCCCCCCATGAACCTCGGGGGCAGAGCAAAGGCTGTGCAAGCTTTCAAGAAACGGCAGTGGACCTACAATCAGAAAGATCAGCAGAAGCTGTAGGCAACAATCGACACAATGTACCGCTTGTTAACCTCAGCGTTTACCCATCGAACGACGGGTGCCCGGCGGCGCCATGCCCGGTGACTTGGTGTGGCCATTTTTGGCACCGTTCTTGTACCAAGGCTGGGCGGCATTCTTGGCCCCAGCCAGCTCACCCGGCTTGAACGGAAACTTAAACGCCGGGATCTCGGCTTTTTCAACGCCTTCAGCGCTGGCCGGATCGACGATGTCGGTCGCGTCAACAGGGGGTTGTGTCGGGGAAGTCATGGAAGCTCCGGAGCGTGCAGAAAATGATGCGGGGCCGGCTTGCGGGCCACACTGGCGCGCAGTATACCTGCGCGCCTGAGATCTTTAACCACCGCCTGTACGAATGGTCGGAGTTTGCTGACAGCGCTGTCAGTTAGCAGTCACCCTGCTGACCGGGTTGAAGGGCTATAAAGATCACTCACTCTCCCATCCTTTGCCCCGGCGCCTCACCCATGCAGATTCAACGAAAAACCGCCCTGATTGTGGGTGTCCTCGTGGTCGTAGCGATTGCAGCCTGGGCGCTGACCCGGCCGGCCAAGACCAAGCTGGCAGTACCGACCGCGATCCCGGTCCGGGTGGTGAGCGTGGTGCAACAGGATATCCCGCGTTTTGTCAGCGGCATTGGCACGGTGTTATCGCTGCACAGCGTGGTGATTCGCCCGCAAGTCGACGGCATCCTGACCCAATTGCTGGTCAAGGAAGGCCAACGGGTCAAGGTCGGCGACCTGCTGGCGACCATTGATGACCGCTCGATTCGAGCCAGTCTCGACCAGGCCAAGGCGCAGTTGGGCGAGAGCCAGGCGCAACTGCAGGTAGCGCTGGTCAACCTCAAGCGCTACAAGGAGTTGAGCATCGACGACGGCGTGTCCAAGCAGACCTATGACCAGCAACAAGCTCTGGTCAACCAGCTCAAGGCCACCGCCCAAGGCAACCAGGCCGCAATCGATTCGGCCCAGGTCCAGCTTTCCTACACCCAGATCCGCTCCCCCGTCAGTGGCCGCGTCGGTATTCGTAACGTGGACGCGGGCAATTTCCTGCGCACCAGTGATACCCAGGGCTTGTTCTCAGTGACCCAGATCGACCCGATTGCCGTTGAGTTCTCGCTGCCGCAGCAGATGCTGCCGACCCTGCAAGGCCTGATCGCCGCGCCTGCCCCGGCGAGCGTCGACGCTTACCTGGGCGCTGACACCGACGGCCAGACCGGCGACTTGCTCGGTGAAGGCCATTTGAGCCTGATCGACAACCAGATCAGCTCCACCACCGGCACACTGCGCGCCAAGGCTGAGTTCAGCAACGCCTCCCAGCGCCTGTGGCCGGGGCAACTGGTGACCATCAAAATCCAGACCGCACTCGACAAAAATGCCCTGGTGGTGCCGCCGACCGTGGTGCAACGCGGCCTGGATTCGCACTTCGTGTACCGGGTCAAGGGGGACAAGGTTGAGGTGGTGCCGGTGCAGGTCACCTATCAAAACAGCGACGTGAACATCATCACGGGTGTGCAAGCCGGTGACGTGCTGGTCAGTGATGGCCAGTCGCGACTCAAGGCCGGTGCTCAGGTGGAGGTGCTCAAAGAACCACCGCAAGTGATCCAGACCGTCGATGCCAAGGTGCAGCCATGAGCCGCTCGCCTTCAGCCTGGTGCGTCGACCACCCGGTCGCCACCCTGCTGCTGACCTTCGCCCTGGTACTGCTCGGGATGATTGCCTTCCCTCGCCTGGCCATCGCCCCACTGCCGGAAGCGGAATTTCCGACGATCCAGGTCACCGCACAATTGCCCGGCGCCAGCCCGGACACCATGGCCTCATCGGTGGCCACGCCGTTGGAAGTGCAATTCAGTGCCATCCCCGGCATGACCCAGATGACCTCCAGCAGTGCCCTGGGCTCAAGCCTGCTGACCCTGCAATTCACACTCGACAAGAGCATCGACACCGCCGCCCAGGAAGTGCAGGCGGCGATCAACACCGCGTCGGGCAAGCTGCCCAGCGACATGCCGAGCCTGCCGACCTGGAAAAAGGTCAACCCGGCGGACAGCCCGGTACTGATCCTCAGCGTCAGCTCCGACAGCATGCCGAGCACCGAGCTGAGTGACTACGTGGAAACCCTGCTGGCGCGGCAGATCAGCCAGATTGACGGTGTGGGCCAGATCAACATCACCGGCCAGCAACGCCCGGCGATACGCGTGCAGGCCTCGCCTGACAAACTCGCCGCCATCGGCCTCACCCTGGCCGATGTGCGCCTGGCAATCCAGCAATCGAGCCTCAACCTGGCCAAGGGCGCGATCTATGGGGAAAACAGCGTGTCGACCTTGTCGACCAACGACCAGCTGTTTCACCCGGAGGACTACGCCCAACTGATCGTTTCCTACAAGGACGGTGCACCGGTTCAACTGCGCGATATCGCCAAAGTCATCAACGGTTCGGAAAACGCCTACGTGCAAGCCTGGTCCGGTGATACACCCGGCGTAAACCTGGTGATCTCGCGCCAGCCCGGCGCAAACATCGTCGAAACCGTGGACCGCATCCAGGCTGAACTGCCGCGCCTGCAAGGCATGTTGCCGGCGTCGGTGCAGGTCAGCGTACTGACCGACCGCACCAAGACCATCCGCGCCTCGCTGCATGAGGTGGAAGTGACGCTGCTGATCGCCATCCTGCTGGTGGTGGCGGTGATGGCGTTGTTCCTGCGCCAGTTGTCGGCGACGCTGATTGTGTCCAGCGTGCTCGGCGTGTCGCTGGTCGCCAGTTTCGCGGTGATGTACCTGATGGGGTTCAGCCTGAACAACCTGACCCTGGTGGCGATTGTCATCAGCGTGGGCTTCGTGGTGGACGACGCCATCGTGGTGGTGGAAAACATCCACCGCCATCTGGAAGCGGGCCTCGACAAACGCGAAGCGGCCATCAAGGGCGCTGGGGAGATCGGCTTTACGGTGGTGTCCATCAGCTTCTCGCTGGTGGCGGCGTTTATTCCGCTGCTGTTCATGGGTGGCGTGGTCGGGCGCTTGTTCAAGGAGTTCGCGCTGACGGCGACGTCGACCATCCTGATTTCGGTGGTGGTCTCGTTGACCCTGGCACCAACCTTGGCTGCGCTGTTCATGCGCGCCCCGACCCACCCCGCCCACGACAAACCCGGCTTCAGCGAACGCCTGCTGGCCGGATACTCGCGCAACCTGCGCCGCGCACTGGCCCATCAACGCACCATGGCCGCCATTTTCGTGGTGACCCTGGCCCTGGCAGTGGTCGGCTACGTGTTTATCCCCAAGGGCTTCTTTCCGGTACAGGACACCGGCTTTGTGCTCGGCACCAGCGAAGCGGCGGCCGATGTGTCGTACCCGGACATGGTCGCCAAGCACAAAGCCTTGGCCGAGATCGTCAAGGATGACCCGGCGGTGCAGGCGTTTTCCCATTCGGTGGGCGTGACGGGCAGCAACCAGACTATCGCCAACGGGCGCTTCTGGATCGCCCTGAAAGACCGGGGTGATCGAGATGTTTCGGCCAGCCAGTTCATCGACCGCATCCGCCCGAAACTGGCCAAAGTGCCGGGCATCGTGCTGTACCTCCGTGCCGGCCAGGACATCAACCTCAGCTCCGGCCCCAGCCGTGCCCAGTACCAATACGTGCTCAAGAGCAACGACGGCCCGACGCTCAACACTTGGACCCAGCGCCTCACCGAAAAACTGCGTGCCAACCCGGCGTTTCGCGACCTCTCCAACGACCTGCAACTGGGCGGCAGCATCACCCACATCAGCATCGATCGTCAGGCGGCCGCACGCTTTGGCCTGAACGCGACCGATGTCGACCAGGCGCTGTATGACGCCTTCGGCCAGCGCCAGATCAACGAGTTCCAGACCGAGATCAACCAGTACCAGGTGGTGCTGGAACTGGACACCCAACAACGGGGCAAGGCCGAGAGCCTGAACTACTTCTACCTGCGCTCGCCGCTGACCAATGAAATGGTGCCGCTGTCGGCACTGGCCAAGGTCGACCCGCCCACCGTGGGGCCGTTGTCCATCAGCCATGACGGCATGTTCCCGGCTGCCAACCTGTCGTTCAACCTGGCGCCCGGCGTGGCGTTGGGTGATGCGGTCGTCATGCTCAACCAGGCCAAGAATGAAATCGGCATGCCGACGACCATCATCGGCAACTTCCAGGGCGCGGCACAGGCGTTCCAAAGCTCGCTGGCCAGCCAGCCGTGGCTGATCCTTGCGGCGCTGGTGGCGGTCTACATCATCCTTGGGGTGCTGTATGAGAGCTTCGTGCACCCGCTGACGATTATTTCCACCTTGCCCTCGGCCGGTTTGGGCGCGTTGATCATGTTGTGGTTAATGGGGCAGGACTTTTCGATCATGGCGTTGATCGGCCTGGTGCTGTTGATCGGCATCGTGAAGAAGAACGGCATCCTGATGATCGACTTCGCCCTGGAGGCCCAGCGCGTGCGCGGGCTACCGCCGGAAGAAGCGATCTACGAAGCCTGCGTGACGCGGTTCCGCCCGATCATCATGACGACACTCGCCGCCCTGCTCGGCGCGGTGCCGCTGATGGTCGGCAGCGGACCGGGTGCAGAAATGCGCCAGCCGCTGGGGATAGCCGTGGTCGGCGGCCTGCTGGTGAGCCAGGCGCTGACGCTGTTCACCACGCCGGTCATATACTTGTACCTTGAGCGTTTTTTCCACCGGCCCAAACCAGCTGCCGAGCTGGCGACCACACACTGAGGCGGGTCATGCGCGTACTGATTGTTGAAGATGAAGAAAAAACCGCCGACTACCTGCACCGCGGCCTGACGGAACAGGGCTACACCGTCGACGTGGCCCGCGAAGGCGTCGAAGGTCTCCACTTGGCGCTGGAGAACGATTACGCGGTGATCGTGCTCGACGTGATGCTGCCCGGCCTCGACGGCTTTGGCGTGCTGCGTGCATTGCGTGCGCGCAAGCAGACGCCAGTGATCATGCTCACTGCCCGCGAGCGCGTCGAAGACCGCATACGCGGGCTGCGCGAAGGCGCCGACGATTATCTGGGCAAGCCGTTCTCGTTTCTCGAACTGGTGGCGCGCCTGCAAGCCCTGACCCGGCGCAGCGGTGGTCATGAGCCGGTGCAAGTCACCGTCGCCGACCTGTGGATTGACCTGATCAGCCGCAAAGCCAGCCGCAACGGTGTGCGCCTGGACCTGACGGCCAAGGAGTTCTCGCTGCTCAGCGTGTTGGCGCGGCGCCAGGGTGAAATTCTGTCCAAGACAGCGATTGCAGAGATGGTTTGGGACATCAATTTCGACAGCGACGCCAATGTGGTCGAAGTCGCGATCAAGCGGCTGCGCGCCAAGCTGGATGGGCCCTTCGAACACAAATTGCTGCACACCATTCGTGGCATGGGTTATGTGCTGGAGAACCGCAGTGCCGTCTAATTCCATCGCCCTGCGCCTGAGTGGCATGTTCACGTTGGTGGCGCTGCTGATTTTTGTGTTGATCGGTGGCGCGCTGTACCAGCAGGTCGACCGCAGCCTCGGATTGTTGCCGGGCGCGGAACTGGATGCGCGCTACAGCGTGCTGGAGTCCTCGGTGAACCGCTTCGGTACGCCGGACCATTGGGTGAAGATCAAGGCCAAGCTCAAACTATTGAGTGAGGAAGACAAGCGCATCCGCTTCTGGGTAGTCAGCACTGATCCGAACTTCGAGTATGGCGAACCGGATGCGCAGATCCGCGCCTTCGCCGAGGGCCCCAGCGGCAAGCGCGATTTGCATCTGCCGGGCTACACCCATCCGTTCAAAGTGCTGGTGAGCCAGTTTCCAGCCAAGGACCAGCGCCCGCCGTTGCGTTTCATGATTGCCATCGACACCGAGAACTTCCGCGCCACTCAGCATCACTTGCTGGTGGCATTGGTCAGCCTGGCGCTGGTTGGCGTGGTGCTGGCTGCGCTGTTGGGGTTCTGGGTGTCGCGCATTGGCCTCAAGCCCCTGGGTAGACTCTCGGATGAAGCGCGCAAACTCGCGCCGCCAAAACTCTCCGGACGCCTGCAACTGTCGCCACTCCCCCCGGAGCTCAAGCAGTTCGTCAACTCGTTCAACTCCACCCTCGACCGCGTTGAGCAGGCCTACTCGCGCCTGGAATCCTTTAATGCCGATGTGGCCCATGAACTGCGTTCACCGCTGACCAATCTGATCGGCCAGACCCAAGTGGCGCTGACCCGTGGGCGTTCGGCCGAGCATTATCTGGAAGTGCTGGAGTCGAACCTGGAAGAGCTGGAACGCCTGCGTTCGATCATCAACGACATGCTGTTCCTCGCCAGCGCCGACCAGGGCAGCAAGGCCACCAAGCTGATCGAAAGCTCCCTGGCCGATGAGGTGGCGACCACGCTCGACTACTTGGACTTCATTCTCGAAGACGCTCAGGTGCGGGTGCAGGTCCACGGCGACGCCCAGGTACAGATCGAAAAAGCCCACCTGCGCCGTGCGCTGATCAACCTGTTGAGCAATGCGGTTCAGCACACGGCGCCGGGGCAGGTGATCGACGTGAACATTGACGTGCTGGACCATCAGGTGTCCATCGCCGTGACCAACCCCGGCGAGGCAATTGCCGGCGAGCACCTGCCGCGGTTGTTCGAGCGGTTCTATCGGGTGGACGCCTCGCGTAGCAACAGCGGGGCGAATCATGGATTGGGGCTGGCGATCGTCAAGGCGATTGCGTTGATGCACGGTGGCGACGTGTTTGTGCGCAGCGAACAGGGGGGCAATACCTTCGGCATTACTCTGCCGATGTAGGCCGCCCACATGGAGTCAGATCCAATCACTGTTGCGATTTGGGCAACAGTCATTCTCTTGTTACACTCTATATCGTACCGCTCACCTGCGTTAATTTGACGCATCGATGAGCGCGGCGGCAAAGGCAGCTACCCGCTTACCCGAATTTCCCTCGACTTATTTCCAGGGCTCTACACTGGGAATCTGTCTTAAAGCCGCTGATATCAGCGGCTTTTTTTTGCCGTAAAAAAGGCCAGGCACACCCCCACGACATTGGCCGTTTTCGATAGACCAAAGGAGCCTTACCGGTGAAGAACTCGCTGACGTTCACCCCGTTATTCCTCGCGATTGCAGCAACGATCGTCCCCCTTGCCCACGCGGCAGACACTACCCCTACTGAAGGTTTCATCGAGGGCTCGCACCTCAACATCAACACCCGCAACTACTACATGAACCGCGACCGTCGTGACATTCATACCGATGACAGCAAGGAGTGGGGCCAAGGTTTTCTCGGCACTTTCGAATCCGGCTACACCCAGGGCACCGTCGGCTTCGGCCTGGATGCCCACGCCATGCTCGGCCTCAAACTCGACGGCGGTGGCGGCACTGACGGCTCCAGCATTCTTCCCTACGGCAGTACCGACGGCAGCGGCAAAGCCCCCGGATCGTTCTCCACCGCTGGCGCTACTTTGAAGATGCGTGCCTTTGATACCGAGTTGAAGGCCGGTGATCTGTTCCTCAACAACCCGGTCATCGCGGGCGGCCAGACGCGCATGCTGCCGCAGACTTTCCGCGGCGTGAGCCTAAGCAATCACAGCCTCGACGGTTGGATGTTCGAAGGCGGCCAGGCCAGCTTCACCAAGCTCTACAACCAGAGCGGCCACCGTCGCATTGGCACCAGCTACGGCGCACTGCCGACTAACACCGACAGCCAGCACATGAACTGGGCCGGCGTTTCGTTCAGCGGCATTCCCGGCCTGACCAGCAACCTGTACGCCTCCGAACTCAAGGACGTGTGGCACCAGTACTACTACGACCTGGACTACACCTACGCACTCAATGACCTGGTCAGCCTCAACCCGGGTCTGCACTACTACCACACCCAAGACACCGGCCAGTCGTTGCTCGGCGGCATCGACAACAACACCTACAGCCTGCATTTCACCGTGGGCGTGGGTAATCACAGCGTCACCGCCGCTTACCAGCGGGTCAACGGAAACACGCCGTTCGACTACATCGCCCAGGGCGACAGCGTGTACCTGGATAACTCCCAACAATACTCGGACTTCAACGGCCCCAACGAGCGCTCGTGGAAGCTCAAGTACGCCTATGACTTCGCCGGCCTCGGTATGCCCGGGCTGACCTCGGCGGTGTCCTACATCAGTGGCAAGACCGACCTGACCAAGGTCGACCCGCAAAGCAGAGGCTACAGCGCCTGGTACAGCGCCGATGGCAAAGACGCCAAGCACTGGGAACGGGATATCGACGTGAAATACGTGGTGCAAGGCGGCAAGGCCAAGGATTTGGCCATGCGCTTTCAATGGGCAACCAACCGCGGCAGCAATGGTTATTCGGCGGTTGACCGGGACGTGGATGAATATCGGGTGATTATCGACTACCCGATCAACGTATTCTGACCCCTGGAATCTTTCTTTTTAGCCAATGATTTAATTTTCATCGGGTAGAACTAAACTGCCAGCATTCACACCGCTGAAGTCTGCCCGATGAGTCAACGCCCTGTTCGTACCTCGCCTGCACATCCTGAGCTTTTTCTGATTCTGGGCAGCGGCCTCACGGTCGCCCTGATTGTGATTATCGTTGCGGCGTTGTTGGTCCGCGAACACGCCAGCACCCTTCAGGAAGCCAAACGTTCAACCACCAACATTGCCCAACTGATCAATGCCGACGTGCTGCGCAACGTTGAATTGTATGACCTGGCACTCAAAGGGCTGATTGCGGCCAAACAACGTGAAGACCTGTCCCAGGTGGCCGCGAGTATCCAGCATCTGGTGCAGTTCGACCTCGCCACCGCAGCGCCTTTCAAGGGCGAAGTGCTGTTATTGGACCCCACCGGCGCCGTTATCGCAGACTCATCAACGCTGCAGCCGACGCCGCGTAATTTTTCTAACCGCGATTATTTCCAGGTGCACGTAAAGGACAGCCAGGCCGGTTTGTTCATCAGCCGACCGTTCAAAATCCATTGCGACTGTGACCAGGTCTGGCGCATGGCATTCAGCCGGCGAGTATCGGGACCCAACGGTGAATTTGCCGGCGTTGCGGTCGCGACCATGCGTCTGGCGTATTTCGACCAGCTGTTCAACACCCTGACCATCGGCAACGGCAGCAGCGTCAACCTGCTCAACAACAAAGGCATTTTGTTGGCCCAACAGCCACTGCTCGAACGCGACATGATCGATAAGGACTTGAGCGAGCGACCGAACTTCAAGCGCATGCTGAGTGAAGGCAGTGGCAGCTTCCAAGCCATCTCGGCTCTCAGCGGCAAGGAGCGCCTGTACACGTTCACCAACGTCGGAGACTTACCGCTGATCGTGGTAGTGGCACTGTCCAGTGAAGATGTATTCGCCCCTTGGAAACGCGCCGCGCTGCTGACCAGTGGCGCCACCGGCATCCTGTGTATAGGTCTGTTGTGGCTGACCTGGATGCTGCGTCGTGAACTGCGACGACGCTACCGCGCAGAACGGGTGCTGTCAGAACTGGCAGCCACCGACGCCCTCACCGGCCTGCCCAACCGCCGCATTCTGGATGAACGCCTGCGCCTGGAATGGGACCGCGCCCAACGCTCAACGGAGCCGATGACGCTTCTGATGATTGACGTGGACCACTTCAAGGCTTTTAACGATCGCCACGGCCATAAGGGGGGCGATGAAGCCTTACGCTCCGTGGCCCAAGTGATCGGCGGCAACATTCGTCGCCCTGCTGATCTGGCGGCGCGCTATGGCGGTGAGGAATTTGCAGTGGTGCTTCCGATTACCGATGCCAAGGGCGCACAGGTAATCGCCGAGCACATCCGCAGCAGCGTCGAACACTTACCGCGGATAGCCGGGGATGAGAGGCCGATTACTGTGAGTATTGGTATGAGCACCTGGGATAAGCACAGTCGTATGTCGTTGGAAGCATTGCTGCTGAGTGCGGACCAGGCGTTGTATGAGGCCAAGCATACGGGGCGTAATCGGATCGTGGATGCAGCGACGCTGTCATGAGGCATCAGACTAATGTCCACAGAAGACTTGCTGTCACAGCCTTACTCACCACAACAGGCCCGCTTGCCACAGCAAGTCTGTTCACCAGAAAAACAGCCATAAAAAAAGGCCACCCGAAGGCAGCCTTTAAAAACTAAAGAAAGAGAGTTGTTACTTACACCGCCGCAACGGGACGCATGTAAGAGATCGGTGCGGTGCTGGCATCTTCGAAGGTCACGACTTCCCAAGCGTCTGTCTGCTCAATCAACTTGCGCAGCAGCTGGTTGTTAAGGGCGTGGCCCGACTTGAAGCCTTTGAACTCGCCTATCAGGCTATTGCCCAGCAGGTAGAGGTCACCGATTGCATCGAGGATCTTGTGCTTCACGAATTCGTCTTCGTAGCGAAGGCCGTCTTCGTTCAGTACACCATCCGCGTCGACCACAATGGCGTTTTCAACGCTGCCGCCGAGTGCGAGGTTGTGCTTGCGCAGGTACTCGATGTCACTCATGAAACCAAAGGTACGGGCGCGGCTGACTTCTTTTACGAACGAAGTGCTGGAAAAATCCACGCTTGCACTTTGGGTGCGGTCACGGAATACCGGGTGATCGAAATCGATCTCAAAGCTCACTTTAAAGCCTTCGAACGGGACGAAGGTGGCGCGCTTGTCGCCGTCTTCTACTGTCACTTCCCGCAGAATGCGTATGAACTTCTTGGCTGCGTCCTGTTCTTCCAGGCCGGCAGATTGAATCAAGAATACGAAGGGTCCAGCGCTGCCATCCATGATAGGGACTTCGGACGCGGAGAGCTCGACGTAGGCGTTATCGATGCCCAGGCCAGCCATGGCCGAGAGCAAGTGCTCCACCGTGTCCACTTTGACGTCACCGTTGACCAATGTGGTCGACATAGTGGTTTCGCCAACGTTTTCCGCGCGAGCAGGAATCTGCACCACAGGGTCCAGGTCGGCACGAACAAACACGATGCCGGTGTCGACAGGTGCAGGTTTGAGGGTCAGGTATACCTTCTCCCCGGAGTGCAGACCTACACCTGTGGCACGGATAATATTCTTCAGGGTGCGTTGTTTAATCATGGCTTGGACCGCTTGAGCGCAAATTGCGAACTGGTATCAACAAAGGCTGGCGATAATAGCAGACCAGACCTTTGCTGAACACCAATCACCTTCATAGCCCTGATACATTCCATCAATCGGCCTGACGACGCAGGAATGCCGGGATGTCCAGGTAGTCCAGGTCATCTTGCGGATTCGGGCTACGGGACGCCGCAGCACCGGCCTGAGCCTGGTTGCGCATCACGGTCGGACGATCCAGGTCACGGTAGTTCACCGACGGCATTTCCGGGCGCACAGGCGCTGGAGCTGCAGCCGATTGGCTGGCGTGGCTGGCATGGCTGGCATGGTTTGTATGAACGGTGTTGTCGATAACCTTTACAGGCTTCTCGATTTTCGCGCCCAGGCCGGTAGCAACCACAGTCACGTGCAGTTCGTCGCGCATGTCTGGATCGATAACGGTACCGACTTTGACCATCGCGTGCTCGGAAGCGAAGGCTTCGATGATGCTACCCACGTCGGAGTACTCACCCAGGGACAGGTCAGGACCGGCAGTGATGTTCACCAGGATGCCGCGTGCGCCTTGCAGGTTCACGTCTTCCAGCAGCGGGTTGCGGATGGCCGCTTCGGTGGCTTCACGTGCACGGTTAGGACCGCTGGCGCAGCCAGTGCCCATCATCGCCATGCCCATTTCGCTCATGACAGTACGTACGTCGGCAAAGTCGACGTTGATCATGCCTGGGCGTTTGATGATGTCGGAAATACCGCGAACGGCACCGGCCAGTACATCGTCAGCCTTGGCGAACGCAGACAGCAGGCTTGCGTCCTTGCCCAGGATGGTCAGCAATTTCTCGTTAGGAATGGTGATCAACGAGTCAACGCTTTCAGACAGCAGACGGATACCTTCGTCGGCGATCTGCATGCGCTTGCGACCTTCGAACGGGAACGGACGGGTCACGACTGCAACCGTCAGAATGCCCATTTCCTTGGCCACTTCGGCAATGATCGGGGCCGCACCGGTACCGGTACCGCCGCCCATGCCAGTGGTGATGAACACCATGTTGGTGCCTTGCAGCACTTCGGCAATACGCTCACGGTCTTCCAAAGCGGCTTGACGGCCAACTTCCGGATTGGCGCCAGCGCCGAGGCCCTTGGTCACAGCAGTGCCCAATTGCAGGATGGTCCGCGCGCCGATGCTTTTCAGCGCCTGGGCATCAGTGTTGGCGCAGATGAATTCAACGCCTTCAATGTTGCTCTTGACCATATGGTTGACAGCGTTGCCGCCGCCACCGCCGACACCGATCACTTTGATGACCGGGCTGGCGGGGATGTTGTCTACGAGTTCGAACATGTTCCCTCTCCTTTCGTTATCTCTAGTTTTTTCGCCTACTGCTTACATCGGTGTTGCGGTAAAGCTTTAGAAATTGCCTTTTACCCAAGCCTGCAACCGTTCGAACAACGGCGCTTTAGCCTCGTCGTCGCTGCGGTAGCTGTCACGGATGCTCGGGCCCGACAGGGAAATGCCGTCGGTCTGCTTTTGCAGTCCGTACAACAGCAAGCCCACACCGGTGGAATAAATCGGGTTGCGCACCACGTCTCCCAGGCCTTTGACGCCATGGGGCACGCCCAGGCGGACCGGCATGTGGAAGATTTCCTCGGCCAGTTCGACCGCGCCTTCCATCTTCGAGGTGCCACCCGTCAGCACGATGCCGGCCGGGATCAAATCTTCGTAGCCACTGCGACGCAGTTCAGCCTGGATCAGGGTGAACAGCTCGTCGTAACGCGGCTCGACCACTTCGGCCAAAGCCTGGCGCGACAGTTCGCGCGGTGGACGGTCGCCCACGCTCGGAACCTTGATGGTTTCGCCGGCACCGGCCAGCTTGGCCAGGGCGCAGGCGTAGCGAATCTTGATTTCTTCGGCGTACTGGGTCGGTGTACGCAACGCCATGGCGATGTCGTTGGTAACCTGGTCGCCTGCAATCGGGATTACGGCGGTGTGACGGATCGCACCCTCGGTGAAGATCGCGATGTCAGTGGTGCCGCCGCCGATGTCCACCAGGCACACGCCCAGCTCTTTCTCGTCGTCGGTCAGTACCGAGTACGCAGACGCCAGTTGCTCAAGAATGATGTCGTCGATTTCCAGGCCGCAGCGGCGCACGCATTTTTCAATGTTCTGTGCAGCGTTGACAGCGCAGGTCACCACGTGGACCTTGGCTTCCAGACGTACTCCCGACATGCCCAGAGGCTCGCGAACGCCTTCCTGGTTATCGATCACGTAATCCTGCGGCAGGGTGTGCAGCACGCGCTGATCGGCCGGGATCGCCACGGCCTGGGCGGCGTCGAGGACGCGCTCAAGGTCGGCGGCGCTGACTTCACGGTCACGGATCGCCACGATACCGTGGGAGTTCAGGCTACGGATATGGTTGCCCGCGACGCCGACAAACGCCGAGTGAATCCGGCAACCGGCCATCAGCTGCGCTTCTTCGATAGCGCGCTGGATCGATTGCACAGTGGACTCGATGTTCACCACCACGCCCTTCTTCAGGCCCCGGGACGGATGCGTGCCAATACCGACGATTTCGATCGCGCCGTCTTCCCCGACCTCGCCCACCAGCGCCACCACTTTGGAGGTGCCGATATCGAGACCGACGATCATTTTGCCGCTTTGCACGTTTGCCATGGGTCCTGCCTCTTCTTAATTCTTCGCGACAGCGGGTTGCGCTGCCGTGGGCGCAGCCGGTTCACGCCAGCCGACGGCAAGGCCGTTGGCGTAACGCAGGTCGACGCTCGCAATGTTCGTAATCTGTTCTTTCAAGGTCTTGTCGTAGATGGCAATGAAACGGCGCATCTTTTCCACCAAGCGGTCGCGTCCCAGCAACAACTGGATGCCCGGGCCGGAACTGCCTGCCCCGGTCGTCAAAAACCAGCTACCCCGTTCACGCAGTTCCAGGCGTGCAATGGAGAAGCCCATTGGCCGCAGCATCTGGCTCAAGGCCTGGTACTGCTGCATTACTTGCTGCTGCGCCCGCTGCGGCCCGAACAGCTGCGGCAGGTGCTCATAGTTGGCCAGCTCACGCGGGGTGAACGCCTGGCCCTGGTTGTTCAACAGCGCTTCATCACCCCAACGGGCCACGGGCAGTTGTTCCTCCAGGCGGATCGTCACCTGGTCCGGCCACACACGACGAACTTCGGCGTGGGCGATCCACGGCATCTGTTCCAGCTCACCGCGCATACCGGCCAGGTCGATGGTGAAGAAGCTCGCGGCCAGGTAAGGGCCAATGCGCTGCTGCACCGCTTGCTGGCTGATGTAGCTCAAGTCGCCCTGCACGCTGATCTTGGTGATCGGACGGTCGGCGTACGGCAATAGACGCTGCGCACCTTCGTAAGTGCCGAAACCCAATGCCACCAGCAGCACCGGCCAGAACAGCGCCTTGAGGAAACCAAAGTTGGCTTTCGGCAGGCGCGCCGACATCGGCTCTTTAGCCACCATTCGGCTGGCACCCCGTGGCACCGGCTTGCGGCTCGGTGCTTGTGGGGGCTGATGACGAAGCGATGCGCCTTTCATGTACTTAGCCTCTTGGCTCAATGCTGGCGGCAAGAATTGCCAGCACCAACTGCTGGAAATCCAAGCCGGCTGCGCGAGCGGCCATAGGTACCAGGCTGTGGTCGGTCATGCCTGGCGCAGTGTTGACTTCCAGGAACCAGAACTCCCCTTGGTCATCCTGCATCACGTCTGCCCGCGCCCAGCCGGCGATACCCAGCGCCTCACAGGCCTTCGCCGTGAGGTCCATCAATTCCTGTTCCTTGGCTGCGTCAAGGCCGCACGGGACCCGATACTGGGTATCGGATGCCAGGTACTTGGCGTCGTAGTCGTAAAAGGTGTGGGGCGTGCCCAATGCGATAGGCGGCAATACTTGGCCACGCAGGGTGGCGATGGTGTACTCGGGACCCTGGATCCACTGTTCCACCAACACTTGCGAATCGTAGGTACTTGCCGCTTTCCATGCGTCGATCAATTCGGCGGCCGAGTTCACTTTGGCCATGCCGATACTGGAGCCTTCATGGGCTGGTTTGACGATCAAAGGCAGGCCCAGTTCCTTGGCTGCAGAAATACAATCGTCTTCGCTGCACAGAACAGCGTGACGCGGGGTTGGAATACCCAGGCTGTGCCACACCTGCTTGGTGCGCAGCTTGTCCATGGCCAGTGCCGAGGCGAGGATGCCACTGCCGGTGTAAGGAATACCGGCGCATTCCAGCAGGCCCTGCATGCTGCCGTCTTCACCGCCACGGCCGTGAAGAATAACGAAGGCGCGGTCGATCTTTTCGGCCTGCAGGCGGGCGAGGAAGTCATCGCCCACGTCGATACCAAACGCATTCACACCGGCGCTTTGCAGGGCTTCGAGCACTGCGTTGCCGGACTTGAGCGACACTTCGCGCTCGGCGCTCTTGCCGCCGAACAGCACCGCCACACGGCCGAAGTCGGCTGGCGCGATTGTCGAAAACAGGGAGCCGTAGTCAGTGGTCATTTCGACTTCCCCTTCTCGGCGGCAAACAGCGGGCTCGCCAATAGTTTAGGGGCAAGGCCGCCGATATCACCTGCGCCTTGGCACAGCAGAATGTCACCAGCGCGCAGCAGCGGTTTGACGATCGGTGCCAGGTCCACACCGCGCTCGATGTAGATCGGGTCAAGCTGACCACGCTGACGAATGCTGTTGCACAGCTTGCGGCTATCGGCGCCCGGGATCGGTTCTTCACCGGCCGGGTAAACCTCCATCAACAGCAGCACGTTGGCATCGGCCAATACATTGACGAAGTCGTCATACAGATCGCGGGTCCGGCTGTAGCGGTGCGGTTGGTAGACCATCACCAGACGGCGCTCCGGCCAACCACCGCGCACGGCCTTGATCACTGCGGCAACTTCAGTCGGGTGGTGACCGTAGTCGTCCACCAGCATCACGTCGCCACCCTCTACCGGCAGTTGGCCGTAGACTTGGAAGCGACGGCCGACACCCGCAAAACGCGACAGGCCTTCCACAATGGCTTCATCGCTGACGCCTTCATCGGAAGCGATGCAGATGGTCGCCAGGGAATTCAATACGTTGTGGTTGCCCGGCATGTTCACCGACACATCCAGCGGCTCACGGTCAGGACGCAGTACGGTGAAGAAGGTTTGCATGCCTTCCTGGCGCACATTGATCGCACGCACGTCGGCGTCTTCGCTAAAGCCGTAGGTCACGGTCGGACGCTTGACCAGCGGCAGGATTTCACGCACTACCGGATCGTCCAGGCATACCACGGCCAAACCGTAGAACGGCAGGTTATGCAGGAACTCAACGAAGGTTTTCTTCAACTTGTTGAAGTCACCGTCGTAGGTCGCCATGTGGTCTTCGTCAATGTTGGTCACGACGGCCACAAGCGGTTGCAGGTGCAGGAAGCTCGCGTCGCTTTCATCGGCTTCGGCGATCAGGTAGCGGCTGGTGCCGAGCTGGGCATTGGTGCCGGCTGCATTCAGGCGGCCACCGATAACGAAGGTCGGGTCCAGGCCACCAGCGGCGAACACCGAAGCGATCAGGCTGGTCGTGGTGGTCTTGCCGTGGGTACCGGCGACGGCGATGCCGTGGCGATAACGCATCAACTCGGCCAGCATCTCGGCACGTGGCACCACGGGAATGCGGCGCTCAAGGGCGGTGGCCACTTCCGGGTTGGAAGTGTTCACGGCGCTGGACACCACCAGCACGTCGGCCTCAGCCGCGTTCTCAGCGCGGTGGCCGATGAAAATCTGTGCACCAAACGACTTCAGGCGCTCGGTGACCGGCGACTCTTTCAAGTCCGAGCCGGACACTTGGTAGCCCAAGTTCAGTAACACTTCGGCAATGCCGCACATGCCCACGCCGCCGATACCGACGAAGTGGATGCGACGGATGCGGCGCATCTCGGGTTGTGGCATGGCTTTCTGATTCTCAACCATGGGCCACCTCCAGGCAGATATCCACCACGGTGCGGGTTGCGTCAGGTTTGGCCAGGCGGCTTGCGGTGCTCGCCATGTTGTTGAGTCGTTCCGGTTGCATCAAAACCTCGGTCAGGCGTGCGGCCAAATCGGCGGCGCCAGTCGTTCTTTGCGGCAGCAGGAAGGCAGCGCCCTCCCCGGCCAAATATTCGGCGTTGCGGGTCTGGTGATCGTCGATGGCGTGGGGCAAAGGCACCAGCAAGGACGGCAGACCGGCGGCGGCCAGTTCACTGACGGTCAGCGCACCAGCGCGACAGACCACCAGGTCGGCCCAGCCATAGGCATGGGCCATGTCTTTGATGAAAGGCTGTACGTTCGCCTCGACACCGGCTTCGCGATAACGCGTGGCGGTGATTTCATCGTGGTTCTTGCCGGCCTGATGGAAGATCTCCGGGCGCAATTCCACAGGGAGTTGCGCCACCGCTTCCGGTAGCAATTTGTTCAATGGCTCAGCGCCCAAGCTTCCGCCCAGGATCAGCAGGTGCGCCTTGCGACCCGCGAGCGCTTCGCGGGCGATGTCCATAAACAGCTCGGTGCGCACCGGGTTGCCGGTGGTACGGCGCTTATCCGACACACTGAAAGTGTTGGGAAACGCTTCACACACCCGCGCAGCCAACGGCACCAGCAAGCGGTTGGCGGTGCCGGCCACAGCGTTCTGCTCGTGCACGATCACCGGCACACCGGCGAGCTTGGCCGCGACGCCGCCAGGGCCGGTTACATAACCACCAAAACCGAGCACACACACTGGCTGCAATTCACGGATGACCTTGCGCGCCTGCCACACCGCCTTGAGCAAGACGAAAGGTGCCTTGAGCAAGGACAACTTGCCTTTGCCGCGCAGGCCTGTGACGTTGATCAGATGCAACGGCAAGCCGGCACTCGGTACCAATTCGTTTTCGATACCGCGCGGCGTGCCCAACCAATGCACGGTGTAGCCACGGTTCTGGAACTCGCGCGCACACGCCAGGGCTGGGAATACGTGGCCCCCAGTGCCGCCAGCCATGATCAGCACATTAGCGCCCATGGGTCGGCTCCTCGGCGAAGTCGCTTTCGCTGAACTCCATCTCTTCGCTGCCCAAGTGGGTTCGACTCTCCCACTCAATGCGCAGCAACAAGCCCAGACAGGCGCAGCAAATCACCAGCGAACTGCCGCCGTAACTGAGGAACGGCAAGGTCAGCCCCTTGGTCGGCAGCAGGCCGACGTTCACACCGATATTGATCAAGAACTGGCCGATCCACAGGAACGACAAGCCGTACGCCACATAGGCGGCGAAATACTGTTTGGCCTTCTCGGCCCACAAGCCGATGTACATGCCGCGTACGCACACGAACACAAACAGCGCGACGGTGCACAGCGAACCAACCACGCCCAACTCTTCGGCGAGTACCGAGAACACGAAGTCGGTGTGGGCTTCCGGAAGGTAGAACTGCTTTTGCACGCTATTGCCCAGGCCAACGCCCAGCCACTCACCACGACCAAAGGCGATCAACGCCTGGGTCAATTGATATCCGGAGCCAAACTGGTCGGACCACGGGTCGGTAAAGGTAATCAGACGCGCCATCCGGTAGGGTTGCGCCTGCACCAGGATGGTCACGGCCGCCACTGCCAGCACCACCATCAAACTGAAGCGGAACAGGCCCACGCCGCCGAGGAACAGCATCGCCGCGGCCGCGCCCATCATCACGACGGTGGCGCCGAAGTCGGGCTCCATCAGCAAGAGGCCGGCCATGGGCAGAAGCACGATGAATGGCTTGAAGAAGCCCATCCAGCTTTCGCGCACTTCCTTCTGACGACGCACCAGGTAACCGGCGAGATAGATCACCACGAACACCTTGGCGATTTCCGACGGTTGCACGTTGAACGCGCCGAAACCAATCCAGCGCATCGAGCCGTTCACCTCGCGGCCGATACCCGGCACGATCACCATGACCAGCAAGCCAAACGCGCCGATCAGCATCAGCCAACCGAGACGCTGCCAGGTGGCGATGGGGATCATCATGGTGACGATGCACGCACCCAGACCGATGATCAGGTACACCAAGTGACGGATCATCATGTAAAGGGTGTTGCCCGACTGCACGGCAGCCACTTCGGAAGACGCCGAGGTGATCATCACCAGGCCCAGGCCCAGTAGCGCGAGGCAACCGGCGAGCATTGGGAAATCAAGGTCGATGCCACGCCCGGTGATAATCGGCGACGGGTACGGCTTAATGATGTTTCTGAAATCAATGCTCATGCCAAGCCCTCCACGGCGCGGGCGAACAACTGGCCGCGCTCTTCGTAGTTCTTGAACATGTCGAAACTGGCGCACGCCGGCGACAGCAGTACCGCATCGCCTGGTTGGGCCAGGGCTTTGCATTGGGCAATGGCGTCGTCCAAGGAGGTGGCACGCACCTGTGGCACGGCGTCACCAAGCGCGGCGGCGATCAAGTCGGAGTCGCGGCCCATCAAGACCACGGCGCGGCAATGCGCAGCCACCGGTGCCTTGAGATCTTTGAAATCGGCGCCCTTGCCATCGCCACCGGCGATCAGCACCAGCTTGCCGTCGATATCGGCGCCAAGCCCTTCGATCGCAGCCAGTGCGGCGCCGACGTTGGTGGCTTTGGAGTCGTTGTAATAGCTGACGCCATCGAGATCACGCACCCACTGGCAGCGGTGCTCAAGACCGGCAAAGGTGCGCAGGCTGGAGAGCATCGCGTCGAATGGCAGGCCAACGGCATGGCCAAGCGCCAATGCCGCCAGGGCGTTGGACTGATTATGGGCACCACGAATTTTCAGCTCGCGCACTGGCATCAGGTTCTGAAATTCGAAGGCCAGGTATTTCTCGCCGTTCTCTTCGCGGATACCGAAGGCCTTGAAGTCGGGCTTGCCCAAACCGAAGGTCCAGCAGGGCATGCCCTCGCCCATCAGCGGACGGCTAAGGGCATCCTGGCGGTTGACCACAAATTGCTTGGCGCCGCGGAAGATCCGGTGCTTGGCCAGATGATATGCCGGCAGGCCGCTGTAGCGGTCCATGTGGTCTTCGCTGACGTTCAGAACAGTGGCGACTTCGGCGCCGAGGTCATGGGTGGTTTCCAGCTGGAAACTAGACAGTTCCATCACGTACAGCTCGATGTCGTCGCTGAGCAGGTCCAGCGCCGGGGTGCCGAGGTTACCGCCCACGGCGACGCGCTTGCCGGCCGCCATCGCCATCTCACCGACCAGGGTGGTCACGGTGCTTTTCGCGTTGGAGCCGCTGATGGCTACGATCGGCGCCTTCGCATTACGCGCGAACAGGTCGATATCGCCGGACAGCTTAACGCCACGGGCCGCAGCCGCTTGCAGGGCCGGTGTTGCCAGTGCCAGGCCGGGACTCACGTAGAGCTCATCGGCGCGGCACAGAAACTCGACATCCAACTCGCCACAACGCACTTCCACGTGCGGGTAGTCACGGCGCAGCGTGACCAGCTCCGGTGGATTTTCCCGCGTATCGGCCACGGCAAACGACGTGCCCCGGTTCGCCAGGAAGCGAACCAGGGACATGCCGCTCTTGCCGAGGCCGACAACGATGCGGAAGTGGTCTGAAGCGATCAGGGACACTCGTTTCTACCTCAGTTTCAGGGTGGCAAGGCCAACCAGTACGAGAATCACAGTGATGATCCAAAAACGGACGATCACGCGTGGCTCGGGCCAGCCCTTGAGTTCAAAGTGGTGGTGAATCGGCGCCATGCGGAACACGCGGCGCCCGGTCAACTTGAAGGACGCCACCTGGATGACCACCGACAGGGTTTCCATCACGAACACACCGCCCATGATGAACAACACGATTTCCTGGCGAACAATCACCGCGATGGTGCCCAGGGCTGCGCCCAGCGCCAGTGCGCCGACGTCGCCCATGAAGACTTGTGCCGGGTAGGTGTTGAACCACAAGAAGCCCAGACCGGCACCGATCAAGGCGCCGCAGAACACAATCAGTTCACCCGCGCCCGGTACATAAGGGATCAGCAGGTACTCAGCGAATTTCACGTTACCTGACAGGTAGCAGAAGATGCCAAGCGCGCCGCCCACCATCACCGTCGGCATGATCGCCAGGCCGTCGAGGCCGTCGGTCAGGTTCACCGCGTTGCTGGAGCCGACGATCACGAAGTAGGTCAGCACCACGAAGCCGATACCCAATGGAATGCTGGCGTCCTTGAGCATCGGGATGATCAGGGTGGTTTCCACTGCGCTTGGCGCCGTGGTGTACAGGAAGATCGCTGCGCCCAGGCCGAACACCGACTGCCAGAAATACTTCCAGCGGCTTGGCAGCCCCTTGGAGTTTTTCTCGATCACTTTGCGGTAGTCATCGACCCAGCCGATGGCGCCGAACAGCAGGGTCACCAGCAGCACCACCCAGACGTAGCGGTTGTGCAGGTCGGCCCACAGCAAGGTGCTGATGCCGATGGACGACAGGATCAACGCGCCGCCCATTGTCGGGGTGCCGGACTTGGACAGGTGCGACTGCGGGCCGTCATTACGAACCGATTGACCAATTTGCAGGTTCTGCAGGGTGCGGATCATCCACGGCCCCAAAAACAGCGACAAAGACAGCGCGGTCAGCACACCCAGGATCCCGCGCAGGGTCAGGTACTGAAAGACCGCGAAGCCTTTGTGGAACTGTTGCAGATACTCAGCCAGCAGCAGCAGCATTAATGTTTCTCCGTACTTGAGCCACACAAGGCCGCGACGACGTTTTCCATCACCGCGCTGCGCGATCCCTTGATCAAAATGGTTGTGTGTTTGTCTTGTTCTGCTGTGCCCAGCGCCTGAATCAACTCGGCCTGGGTTGCGAAATGTCGCGCACCTTGGCCAAAGGCAGCCACGGCATGGGCCATGTTCGTACCAACGGCGTAGAGGGCGTCGACTTTGCCTGCGGCATACGCGCCGACTTCGCGGTGGCCTTGTTCAGCCCAGTCGCCCAATTCGCCGATGTCACCCAGTACCAGCACCTTGCGACCGTCAAAACCCTTTAGCAGGTCTACAGCGGCATTAATGGACGATGGGTTGGCGTTGTAGGTGTCATCAATCACACGCATGCCGTTGGTTGCCAACTGCGCCACGGTACGACCCTTGACCGGTTGCACCGCGCCCAGGCCCGTGGCGATACCGAACAGCGAAACGCCCAAGGCATGGGCCGCAGCGGCGGCGGCCAGGGCATTGGCGACGTTATGGTTGCCCAACAAATTCAGTTGCACGTGTTCGTCACCTTGCGGGGTGTGCAAGGTGAAGGACGGGCAGCCACGGGCATCGACGGTGATGTTGGATGCATGGAAATCAGCCGCTGCGTTAAGCACGGCAAATGTCAGGACCTTGCGACCGGCGGCGCGTACACGCCAGGTCTCGAAGGCCTTGTCGTCCAAATTCAAAACCGCGGTGCCAGATGCATCCAGGCCCTCAAGAATCTCGCCCTTGGCTTCGACGATTTTTTCCGGTCCACCGAACTCGCCAACGTGGGCAGTACCGGCGTTGTTGATAATTGCTACGTGGGGCTTGGTCAGCGCCACGGTGTAGGCGATTTCGCCGATACGCGAAGCCCCCAGTTCGATCACTGCCGCCGTGTGTTCCGGGGCGAGTTCAAGCAGGGTCAGCGGAGCGCCAAAGTCATTATTAAGGTTGCCACGGGTCGCAAGCACCGGGCCGCGCGTACGCAGTACACCAGCAAGCAGTTCCTTGACCGTTGTCTTGCCGCTGGAGCCGGTAACGGCTGCGACAGGCTTATTAAAAGCAGCACGGTTCAGCGCGCCCAATTGACCGAGAGCCAAGCGGGTATCGGCGACGAGCAGTTGCGGCAAGGTGGAGTCGGCGACTTCGCGCTGAACCAAGGCACCCACGGCACCTTTGGCGGCCACTTCATTCAGGTAGTCGTGACCGTCAAAGCGCGGTCCGGCCAAGGCGACAAACAGTTGCCCAGGCTTGATCGCGCGACTGTCGATACTCACGCCATCGAAGCAGCAATCGCTCGACAGCATACGAGCGGACAGAGCCTGGCTCAGCTCGCTGAATTTCATCGCTTTAAGCATGGGCAATCTCCCAGGCGGTCAAGGCGTGATCGGCCTCGACCAGATCGGAGAAGGCATGACGCTCGCCATTGATTTCCTGGTAGTCCTCGTGCCCCTTGCCGGCCAGTACTACTACGTCATCAGCGCTGGCACTGGCGATCAACTGGGCGATGGCGGCACCACGACCGGCAACGAAAGTAGCCTTGGACGCGTCTTTAAAGCCTGCGCGGATATCGTCGAAGATCTGGCTCGGGTTTTCGCTGCGCGGGTTGTCATCGGTGACGAGTACGCCGTCGGCCAGGCGCTCGACAATCTCGGCCATCAGCGGACGCTTGCCGCGATCGCGATCACCGCCGCAACCGAACAGGCACAGCAACTTCCCTTTGGCGTGAGGACGCAAGGCTTCGAGGACTTTTTCAAGGGCATCCGGGGTGTGGGCGTAATCAACCACCACCAGCGGCTGGGTGCCGCCACCCAGGCGCTGCATGCGACCGGCCGGACCTTCCAGCTTCGGCAGCACTTTGAGGATTTCGTCCAGGGCGTAATCCAGGCCAAGCAGCGCGCCGATAGCGGCGAGGACGTTGCTGAGGTTGAACCGCCCGAGCAAGGTGCTGCGCAGGTGATGTTCGCCTTGGGGCGTTACCAACGTGGCGCGAACGCCTTCGTCATTAAATTGGGCTTCGCGGCAATACAGGTACGCGCTGGAGTCCAGCAGGCTGTAGCTGATCAAACGCGATTCGCTGTCCTGCGCGGCCAACTGGCGACCGAACTCGTCGTCCAGGTTCACAACCCGGCACTTCAGGTCATTCCAGGCGAACAGCTTGGCCTTGGCGGACGCATACGCCTCCATCGTCCCGTGGTAGTCCAGGTGGTCGCGGGACAGGTTGGTCATCACCGCCACATCAAAGGCCAGGGCGGTTACGCGGCCCTGGTCCAGACCGTGGGAAGAGACTTCCATGGCAACCGCCTTGGCACCGGCCTTTTTCAGGTCGGCCAGGGTCGCTTGCACAGCAATAGGATTGGGCGTGGTGTGCAGGCCGCTTTGAAGCGCGCCATAAAAACCGGTGCCAAGGGTGCCAACGATGCCGCAGTGCTGGCCCAGCAGGTCAAGCGCTTGGGCAACCAGTTGGGTCACACTGGTCTTGCCGTTGGTACCGGTCACACCCACCAGATTGAGATGGCGGCTCGGGTCGCCATAGAAGCGCCCGGCGATGTCCGACAATTGCTTGGCCAAGCCTTTGACAGGGATCAGCGGCACGTCGGTGATCGGCAGCACGGTGGCGCCTTCCACTTCATAAGCCACGGCTGCGGCGCCGCGCTGCAAGGCGTCGGCGATATGCGCACGACCATCGACCTTGCCGCCTGGCACCGCCAGGAACAGGTCACCGGCGCGCACGTTACGGCTGTCGAGGGTCAACTCGCGAATCAGCAGATCGCGACCAGCGTGGGCAAAAATCTTATTCAGGCTAAGAGACATCAGCCGCGCCCTCCATTGGCTTTGACTGCAGCAACCGGTGGTCCGGCATTCGCTTGTTGAGTCGGCGGCAAGTTGTCCGGCGTGATGTTCATCAAGCGCAGGGTGCCGGACATCACTTTGCTGAACACTGGCGCCGAGACCAGACCACCGAAGTAACCGGCTTTGCTCGGCTCGTCGATCACTACAACAATGGCGTAACGTGGATCGCTCATCGGGCCAAAGCCGGCGAACAGCGAACGGTAGGAGTTTTCGGCATAGCCCTTGGTACCCACCGACGTTTTACGCGCGGTACCGGACTTGCCTGCCACGTGATACGCCGGCACCTGGGCACGGAATACACCGCGCGGCGCTTCGATCACTTGTTGCAGCATGCCTTGCATAGTCTTGGCGACGTTTTCCGGGATCACCTGGGTGGCTTTCGGCGCTTCGTCGACGTGAATCAGGCTCAGCGGCACCATGCGACCGTTGTTGGCCAGCACGGAGAACGCGTGCGCCAGCTGGATTGCGGTTACCGACAGGCCGTAACCGTAGGAAAGCGTGGCGGTCTCGGCCTTTTTCCAGTCGCGGTAGTTCGGCAGGTTGCCGACACGCTCACCGGGAAAATCCAGACCGGTGGGTTGGCCCAAGCCGATTTTCTGCGCCAGGTGGTAGATGGTTTCACCGCCGATATCGAAGGCGACCTTACTCATGCCCACGTTACTGGAGTTGATCAGGATGCCTGTCAAATCCAACACCGGACCTTCGGTGCGCGATACGTCACGAATAGTGTATTTGCCCAGTTGCAAAGTACCTGGGTACACCTCGACCTTGTCGCTGGGTTTCCAGCGCCCGGTTTCCAGGGCGGCACTCATGGAGATGGCTTTCATGGTCGAACCCGGCTCGAACACGTCGATCATGGCGCGGTTGCGCATCATCGCCGGCTGCAGGTTGCGACGGTTATTCGGGTTGTAGGTCGGCTGGTTGACCATAGCCAGGATCTCGCCGGTCTTCACGTCCATGATCACGAGGCTGCCGGCCTTGGCGCCGTTCTCGATGATCGCGTTACGCAGCTCGCGGTTGGCTAGGTATTGCAGACGCAGGTCAATCGACAACGCCAAGGGCTTACCGGCCTTGGCGTTTTTGGTGACTTGGACATCCTTGATCAGTCTGCCGCGCCGATCCTTGATGACTTGTCGTTTACCGGGAACACCAGCCAGCCATTCGTCGTAGGCCAACTCCACGCCTTCGCGGCCGTGGTCATCGATGTCGGTAAAGCCGACCATGTGGGCGGTGGTTTCACCGGCCGGATAGAAACGACGGAATTCCTCGATGCCGTAGACACCGGGGACTTTAAGGTCGAGCACTTGCTGGCCCTGCTCGGGGGTGAGGCCACGAACAAGGTAGATGAATTCTTTATTGGCTTGAGCCTCAAGGCGCTCGGCCAAGGCTTTTGGATCCTGGCCCAGTGCGGCAGCCAGTTGTGGCCACCTGTCCTTGGCAACCTGCAACTCCTTGGCGTTGGCCCACAGGGTAGTTACCGGCGTACTGACGGCCAGAGGCTCGCCGTTACGATCGGTAATCAGGCCGCGGTGCGCAGGAATCGGGATATGACGAAGGCTACGGGCGTCGCCCTGGCCGATCAGGAAGTCACGGTCGACTACCTGCAAGTCGATGATCCGCCAGGCAATCGCCCCCACCATCAATGCCAGCAACCCGAGCATCAGTCGGAAGCGCCATGGATAAAGTGCGCCCTCGAGCTTCATCATGGCGCCACCATGCGGACTTCGGCCGCGCCCGGAATGTGCATTTTCAGTTGTTCGGTGGCCAGAACTTCGATACGGCTATGGGCCGTCCAGGTACTTTGCTCAAGAATCAACCGACCCCATTCCGCCTGCGCTTTGTCGCGCACACTCAATTCCCCGTACAGGGTGTTAAGCAGTTGACGGTTGTAGTGGGCGCTGTAGGACACCGCAATCGCGGACACCAGCACGCCGACAAACAGCAGCAACATAAAGAAGCTGCCGCCCGGCAGGGGCTTGGCAAAAAGCTTGCTCACCGCAGCTTCTCCGCGACGCGCATGACGGCGCTACGGGAGCGTGGGTTGGCCTTGAGTTCGGCCTCGGAAGCAAACTGCGCTTTGCCATGGATTTTGATTTTCGGCACAAAGGCTTCGAAACGCACCGGCAGGTTGCGCGGCAGGTTGTCGGACTCACCCTTGACCAACCGACGCATGAACAATTTGACGATGCGGTCTTCAAGGGAGTGGAAACTGATCACCACTAGACGACCGCCCACTTCCAAAGCGTCCAGCGCGGCTTCAAGACCAGCTTCCAGATCGCCCAGTTCGTTGTTGACGTGAATGCGCAGGCCTTGGAACGCACGGGTCGCAGGATTCTTGCCCTTTTCCCATGCAGGGTTGGCGACTTTGAGTACTTCGGCCAGGTCGGCTGTGCGTTCGAACGGCTGAATTTCACGGCGCTCCACCACGGCACGTGCCATGCGACCAGCGAAACGCTCTTCACCGTATTCCTTGAATACGCGGGTAATTTCTTCATGGGGAGCGGTGGCGATGAACTGTGCCGCACTGATGCCACGGGTAGGATCCATGCGCATATCGAGAGGGCCATCGTTCATGAAGCTGAAGCCGCGCTCCGGATCATCGAGCTGTGGCGAAGACACGCCTAAGTCGAGCAAAACCCCGGCCACCTTGCCCGCCATACCACGCTCGGCGACTTCAGCACCCAGCTCGGCAAAGCTGCGCTGCACAACGACAAAGCGGCCGTCTTCGGCCGCTAGCGCTTGCCCGGTGGCAATCGCTTGGGGGTCTTTGTCGAACCCGAGGAGCTTGCCGTCGGGACCGAGCTGGCTGAGTATCAACCGGCTGTGCCCGCCCCTGCCAAAGGTGCCATCCAAATAGCAGCCATCCGCGCGTACGGCGAGAGCCTCAACGGCTTCGTCAAGCAGTACGGTGATGTGGTTAAAGCCGCTATCAATAGTCACAGGATCAAATCACGCAGTTCATCAGGCATAGCGCCCGGTTGTTGAATAGCAGCCAGGTCAGCTGCAGAAACAGCATCCCAGGCATCTTCGTCCCACAATTGGAACTTGTTCAGTTGGCCAACCAGCATTGCGCGCTTGTCCAGCTTGGCGTACTCGCGAAGACGCGGGGGCACCAGGAAACGACCACTGCCATCGAGCTCAAGGTCGACGGCATTACCGATCAGCAAACGCTGCAGGCGGCGGTTTTCTTCACGCAATGAAGGCAGGGCGCGCAATTTGGTTTCAATCAACTCCCACTCATCGAGCGGGTAAACACATAAACAAGGATCAACAGCATCGATAGTGATGATTAATTGCCCGGAACTTCGCGAAATCAGCTCGTCACGATACCGGCTCGGCATGGCGAGACGGCCTTTTGCATCGAGACTGATAGCGTTAGCTCCGCGAAACACAGATGCGTTTCTCCAAATTTTAGCGTTTTACGTTCAAAAAACCCACTTTGTGCCACTTTCCGCCACTTGCGCACACTATAGGAATGCGCCCACCACACCGTCAAGGCGCGGATTCAAGGAAAAGCCTTACAGAACGGAGATTTAGGAGCGTAAAAGCAGGAGAAACCAGAGTTCGGCGGTATTTTTGACCCAATAAGGGCAAATAGCTCAAAGAGCTACGACTTAAAGTTAAAGTAATTTATTAAGAGTAAGATTTTTTTGGTATTACGAAGATGCATCTGCCAATGATTTGGCAGGGAAGGATTCTTGCGTTATTACCGGTTTTCTGCCCGAGACTCGGGCAGAAGGAAAAAGGTGGAGAGTCGATCTGTAAGCCGGGTTCTGTCTTGAACAGTCATTCGTCTACGATGGCCATCACTGGACATCTTTAGCAACCTACCCGGTCCCAGCGCGGGCCACGCCTTGGGACCCTATTTGGTCTTGCTCCAAGTGGGGTTTACCTAGCCACGAACTGTTGCCAGTCGTGCGGTGCGCTCTTACCGCACCTTTTCACCCTTACCGGTACCGAAGTACTTAGGCGGTTATTTTCTGTGGCACTTTCCGTAGGCTCACGCCTCCCAGGCATTACCTGGCACTTCGCCCTATGGAGCCCGGACTTTCCTCCCCCCCCTAATTTTCATAGAAGGCAGCGACTGTCCAATCGACTCTCCGCCGCGCAGGTTAACGGCATGGCGGCCTCAGGACAAGTAATAATAGTCACCAAGGCCATCACGTTCAGACGGAATACCGGTTTAACCCCGGAACTATTCAGCTTTCTGTTTATCCAGCGCAATTTGATACAACACATTCTTGCGCAGACCGGTAATTTCTGCAGCCAGGGCCGCGGCGCGCTTGAGGGGCATCTCCTTGAGGAGCAGGTCAAGAATACGCATGGCCTCGCTGCCGACCGCATCTTCGGCCTCCGGCGCCGTCCAGCCCGCCACCAGCACCACACACTCGCCACGCTGTTGATTGCTGTCGCCCTCGACAAATGCACGCAACTCCTCCAGCGGCAGCCCCTTGAGGGTTTCGAATGTTTTAGTCAGTTCTCGCGCCAACAATGCCAGGCGCTCGCCGCCAAACACCAATTCCATATCTTGCAGACATTCAAGGATGCGGTGCGGCGCTTCGTAGAAGATCAAAGTACGCGGCTCTTCCTTTACCGCCTCAAGACGCGCACGACGCCCCACTGCTTTGGCCGGCAAAAAACCTTCGAAAATAAACCGATCTGAAGGCAGCCCCGCAGCCGACAATGCAGCAATCAGCGCGCACGCACCCGGAACAGGCACTACATTGATACCAGCGGCCCGCGCCTGGCGAACCAAGTGGTAACCCGGATCAGAAATCAGCGGCGTTCCCGCGTCGGAGATCAGCGCCACATCGTCACCGGCCAGCAGGCGCACGATAAAGCGGCTGCCTTCTTCGCGCTCGTTGTGCTCGTGACAGGCGGCTAATGGCGTGCTGATACCAAAATGCTGCATCAACCGCTGGGAGTGCCGCGTGTCTTCTGCCGCGATCAATTTAACCTCGCGCAACACTTTCAGCGCCCGGGCACTGATGTCGTCCAGGTTGCCAATGGGCGTCGCCACGACAAAAAGCGAGCCTGCAGTGGAATTCAAAGGACCTGGAGCAGTCAAAACGCACACCTCGATGGTTGGCAAAAGCCGCATTGTAGCGCGTAGATGCTTTGAAAATATGCCATCACGGTCGATGCCGTTTCCGCCGCCGATTGCCTACAACAGCCCAATACCAACATTTGCACGACCTAAATCGACGGTTTCACACCAGTAACATCGCGCCTGGGCCAGTGCTTGGGTACAATTCCACGCTAATTTGATCGGTATCAGGAACACTTACATGATCGCTTGCCTGCGGCTGCTCTCTGCCCTCTGCCTCGCTGCCTTACTGGCGGCTTGCGCCAGCTCGCCCTCGTCCAGCCTTGGCGAACTTCCACGGACCCCGGATGCCAGTATCGAGCAACTGCTCGAACAGGCAACCACCGCCAAGACGCCAGAAAAGGCCGCATTGCTGCGCCTGAGTGCGGCAGACATGGCTTATAAACAAAACGACCCTGGCCGCTCGTCGCAAATTCTTGCCCAAGTGCCCCTGGACGCCCTCAAGCCGGCAGCACAAGTGTTCGCCAGCACCCTGGCCGCCGAGCTGGCCATGGCACGCAACCAGCCGAAGGCTGCGCTGACTGCCTTGAACCACGCTAGCCTGCAAAGTCTGAAGGACCTGCCGACTGAACAGCAGATCCGCACAGGTACCGTGCATGCTCGTGCTTATGAGGCTGATGGCCAAACCCTCAACGCAGCCCGCGAGCGTGTCGCCATGGCGCCACTGCTCACTGGCGATGCAGCCCAAAGCAATCACGAAGCCATCTGGACTTTGATTGCCGCACTACCTGCCGAACAACTGCAAGCCAGTGGCAACCCGACCCTGGACGGCTGGATCACCTTGGCCCAGGCGGTCAAGAGCGCCGGCACGCTGGAGCAACAACAAGCCGCTATCGACACCTGGCGCGCGCAGAACCCCGGCCACCCGGCTGCCGTGCAGTTGCCAACACCGCTGACCAAGCTCAAGGAACTCGCAAGCCAGCCCTTGAGCAAGATTGCCCTGCTACTGCCCCAAGAGGGCCCCCTGGCTTCCGTGGGCAAGGCACTGCGCGAAGGCTTCATGGCCGCTCACTACCAGGCTGAACAAGCCGGGCAGAAGCCCCCGGTGATCGAGTTCTATGACAGCTCGCGCCTGACTTCCATCGACGACTTCTACGCCAAGGCCCAGGCTGCCGGCGTGCAATTAGTCGTCGGCCCACTGGAGAAGCCGCTGGTCAAGCAGCTCAGTGCGCGCCCGCAACTGCCGATCACCACCCTGGCACTGAACTACAGCGAAACCGATCAAGGTCCAGCGCAATTGTTCCAGTTCGGCCTGGCCGCTGAAGACGAAGCTCGCGAAGTCTCGCGCCGTGCCCGTGCCGACGGCCTGCATCGCGCTGCCGCGATGGTGCCCCGTGGCGAATGGGGTGAGCGCGTCTACAAAGCGTTCCGCCAGGATTGGGAAGCCAACGGCGGCACCGTCATGGGGGTCGAGTATGTCGACCAGCCGGTCGCCCTGGCCCAGCAGATTGCCGATCTGTTCCAACTGCGTAAAAGCGAAGGCCGCGCCAAGAGCCTGCAAAGCACCGTTGGTACTGACGTAGCGGCACAACCGTCGCGTCGCCAGGACATCGAATTCATCTTCCTGGCCGTCACTCCGCAACTGGCCCAGCAGATCAAGCCGACCCTGAACTTCCAGTACGCCGGTGATGTACCGGTCTACGCAACGTCCCACGTTTTCAGCGCCAGCGGTGACCGCAACCAGTACCTGGACATGACCAATGTGATGTTCTGCGAAACGCCTTGGCTGCTCAACACCACTGACCCGCTGCGCAACCAGGTTGCGGCGCAATGGCCACAAGCCAACGGTAGCCTGGGCCGCCTGTATGCAATGGGTGTCGACGCCTACCGCCTCGCGCCACGCCTGGGCCAGCTCAAGGCCCTGCCGGACACACGGGTTGACGGCCTTTCGGGCAACCTGGGTATCAGCGCCAACCAGCGCGTTGATCGCCAGATGCCATGGGCGAAGTTCGTCGGTGGCGAGATCCAACGCCTGCCGGACACCCCGCGCTGATGCCCGAGAGGTCCAGTGCGCAAAGCGGCAAGGATGCCGAACTTCAAGCTCTGCAACACTTGCAAAAACAAGGCCTGCGCCTGCTGGCGCAGAACTGGTTGTGTAAACGCGGCGAGCTTGATCTGGTCATGCTTGACGGCGATACAGTAGTATTCGTCGAAGTCCGCTACAGAAAACACGCACAATGGGGTGGCGCGCTCGCAAGTATCGACGGGCGCAAGCGTCAGAAGCTGATACTCGCCGCGCAGTTTTTCCTGCAAAAAGAGCATCGCTGGGCCAACTCCCCCTGCCGTTTCGACGTGGTTGCCATAGAAAGCACACCGTCAGGCAAGGCTGATCTGAACTGGCTCAAAGATGCCTTCGACAGCTGATTCGCCGGACATCTTCACCACACACTTTTGCTCTTTGCTTTGCGGGCTGCACATTCCTGTGCCAAATAGCCGCGCTAATTAAGGTCACACAGATGGACATGCAATCCCGAATTCGCCAGCTTTTCCAGGCCAGCATCGACACCAAGCAACAGGCGATGGACGTACTTGCACCGCACATCGAGCAAGCCAGTCAGGTCATGGTTAATGCCTTGCTCACCGAACGCAAAATGCTTTCGTGCGGCAACGGCGGTTCGGCCGGCGATGCCCAGCATTTCTCGTCCGAATTGCTCAACCGCTTCGAGCGGGAGCGTCCGAGCCTGCCGGCTATCGCCTTGACCACCGATTCGTCGACGATCACCTCGATAGCCAATGACTACAGCTACAACGAAATCTTCTCCAAGCAGATCCGCGCCTTGGGCCAACCAGGCGATGTACTGCTGGCGATTTCCACCAGCGGCAACTCGGCGAATATTATTCAAGCGATCCAGGCCGCACATGATCGCGAAATGATTGTCGTAGCATTGACCGGACGCGATGGCGGCGGCATGGCCTCGCTGTTACTGCCCGAAGATGTTGAAATTCGCGTCCCGGCCAATGTCACCGCACGTATTCAGGAAGTCCACCTGCTGGCGATCCACTGCCTGTGCGATCTGATCGACAGCCAACTGTTTGGGAGTGAAGAATGACCGTTAACCGCCTCGGCCTCTTGGCCATTACGCTGTGCCTCGGCATCAGCGGCTGCAGCACGGCGATCACTGCGACACGTGACACCCCTATTCAGGATGACAAGGGCACCCGCACCTTCGGCAGCAAGATTGACGACTCGTTGATCGAAACAAAGGTCGAAGTAAACGTCGCCAAAGCCGCAACGGACTTGGGCAACGGTGCGTCGCGTATCGTCGTAACCAGCTTCAACGGCGTGGTGCTGCTCGCAGGCCAAACGCCGCGCGCCGACCTCAAGGCCCAGGCCGAGCAGGCCGCTGCGTCGGTTCAGCGGGTCAAGAAGGTCCACAACGAATTGCAGGTCATGGATCCGATCACCCTGCTTGCCATCAGTAATGACGCGCTGCTGACCACCAAGATCAAAGCGCAGATGCTCACCGACAATGCGATCCCCGGCTCGCGCATCAAGGTCGTGACGGACAACGGCATCGTTTACCTGATGGGCCTGCTGACCCAGGCAGAAGCCACCCGTGCGTCCAACCTGGTACAGGGCGTATCCGGCGTGCAGAAAATCGTGAAGGTGTTCGAATACATCGACTGATGTAATCGACAGCCAAAAAAAAGGGCGCCGTGCATTGACTGCACGGCGCCCTTTTTATTAGCCGTTGTTTACTGGTACTGCGAGTACGGGTTGCCTTGGAACTGGTTGTTCTGCTGTGGCGCCTGTTGCTGGGTGCCCGGCTGGCCGTACTGCTGGCCAGGGATTGGGCCCAGGTTAACTTCCACGCGACGGTTCTGAGCGCGACCGTTGACGTCGGCGTTGCTGGCAATCGGGTTATCCGGACCGGCACCACGGGCACTCAGGTTTGCACCGTTGACGCCTTGGGAGGTCAAGTAGTTGGCCACGCTCTGCGCACGACGCTGGGACAGGTCCATGTTCAGTTGGCGGCTACCGGTACTGTCGGTGTAGCCAACAATCTGGATGGTGTTTTGGTTGAACTGTTTGAGGGAGTTGGCCAGGTTGTTCAGCGGCTGATAGAAGCTGCTGGAGATCGCATCCGAGTTGGTCGCGAAGGTGATGTTGCCCGGCATGATCAGCTTGATCTGGTCACCCTGGCGCTGAACTTCAACTCCAGTGTTGGCCATGCTCTCGCGCAGTTTCTTTTCCTGTTGGTCGGCGTAGTAGCCATAACCCGCGGCACCAGCACCCGCCACCACCGCACCGATCAGCGCACCCTTGCCACGGTTGTTATGGTCAATGGCAGCACCGGCCAACGCACCGGCAAGAGCACCGAGACCACCGTACTTGGCGGTTTTGCTCATACCGCTGGATTCATTATTCGCCTGTCCCTGGCTGCTGCCGTCATAAGGATTAGGTGAAGCGCAGCCGGACAAAAGGGCTACGGCGGTGGCGACTACAAGCAGACGACGCGGAGTGAACATGAAGAGAGCTCCTACTTTTTGCATTCTGTGGTGCAGAGGACATTGGCAATGGACCTTTGCCGAGTTTGGAACACGACAAATGGCAAAAATTCCGTGAACACTCGCGCAGCTGTAACGAAACGTTAGCCCGCATTACCGCTGTAGAAAACGTAGCAGACCCAGCCTGAACGCGACCTGCGTTTTTACTACAACAGATTACCCCTCATGAAACATGCATCAGCCCGCTTTCACCGCCTCAAGCCCGCACAAATGGATTCTCGCGCATCTCATCGCCCAGTCGCGTGTCCGGTCCGTGGCCGGTGACCACCGTGGCACTCTCGTCCAGCGTATAAAGCCGCTGTTTGACCGAGCGCACAATCGTGGCCTGGTCCCCACCCCATAGATCTGTACGCCCCACGCCACGACGGAAAAGCGTATCGCCGGCGATCAGCAGCTTGGCGTCGGCAAACCAGAAACTCATCGAGCCCGGCGTGTGACCCGGAGTATGCAAGGCAACGCCACAGCCGCAGGCTAACTCTTCATCATCTTCCAGCCAACGGTCTGGCGACGGCACGGGGGTATAAGGCACGCGAAACATCTGGCACTGCATTTCCAGGTTGTCCCACAGAAACTGGTCTTCCTTATGCAGGTGCAAGGTGGCGCCAGTTTTCTCTTTCAACTGACCCGATGCCAGGAAGTGATCGAGGTGGGCGTGGGTATGGATGATGCTCACCACCTTGAGGCCCAGCGCGTCCAGGCGGGCCAGGATCAATTCATGGTTGCCGCCCGGGTCGACCACAATGGCTTTTTTAGTAATGGGATCGCCGATGATGGTGCAGTTGCACTGCAGGGGACCGACAGGGAAGGTTTCGCGTATGAGGGGTGGCTGTGCGGTTTCCATGAACGGGCCTCTGGTGCAAATTAACTGGGGGGGTTGGGCAGTATCGCCACGATAATTGCACTATTAAAACAGACTGGGACCGCTTCGCGGCCCAACGCAAGCAAGCTCGCTCGCCACAAGAAGCTTACTCACACAAAAACTCTCACCGCAAACGGTCAAGCGCTAACCAATCAACCTCAACTCCTGTGCCCGCGCCACCGCCTGGGTGCGTCGCTCCACGCCGAGCTTGCTGTTGATATGGCTGGCGTGAGTCTTGACAGTGTGCAGGGAGATAAACAGTCGGTTGCTGATCTCCTGGTTGGAGCAACCTTGGGCGATGAGTTGCAGCACTGCCAGTTCCCGGGCGCTCAGACTTTCATGACTAGGTGACGCGTGCACTGCAGCAACGGTAGGCAGAAGTGCCAGAAGGCTCTGATTCAGCAAGCCATGGGGATCCTTGCCGAGTTGCTCGCGCATCCAGTCCGGGTGATTTTCCAGCAGCCTCTGGAAAGGTTGCAACGCCCCTCCGGCGCCAGCCTCAAGCGCTCGGGACAGTACCGGCCGCGCCTTGGCTTCCTGACCGCATTCCAGCAGCAACTGCGTCTGCTGGGCGAATGCCATCAGTGCAATCATCTGCCGCCCACAGCTATGAGCGTGTTGCGCCAGTTCGTCGAGCCGTTGCAAAGCAGCGTCGGGTTGATGACGAATGGCATCAAGGGCGGCTTGTTGCAGCCCGATATGTTGCGGCAAATGCGGGTGGAATTCCGGCGCAGCGGCAGCATGCTCGCCGTTGTAAGTCTGCCCCAGCCGCGTCAACCAGGCATCGGCCAGATCGGTGCGGCCTTGGGCCAGCCACAGCTCGCATTTGATCAGGGTGATCATCGCCAGATAGTAGATCGGCGGCACGTCCCAGATATGCATCAAGCGTTCGGCTTCGGCGAGTTCGGCGAAGGCTTTGGAAAAGTCATTGCGCCGCCCTTCGAAGCTGGCGATCACGCAATGGCCGATCAGTACGCTGATGTCGCGACAGGCGCGCGCCTCGGCCAGACCCGCCCGCAGGTGAGCGATACCGGCGTCAGGTTGATTACGCATTAACAGCAAATAGCCTTCGTACAACGACAGTCGCGCACGCACCGCATACAGCCTCTGCGGCGCCAGACCGTGCAAACGTTGCAGGCCCTGACGCACTTCATCAAGGGCACGCAGGATCTCACCGCGGGCCTGCAATACCCGCGCGCGGTCGTAATGGGCCAGGGCTTCGAACAAAGGGTTGCCGACGCGCTGCGCCAGTTCCAGGGATTCGCGGTTCAGGCCACGGGCGCGCCACAAATCGCCATCGGCGATGGCCAAGTTGGACAGCGTCGACAGACACACCAGGCGCTGGCCGTAACGCCGTTGCGGCAGGCTTTCCAACGCCTCACTGCAATAGCGCTGAGTCAATTCACGATCACCTCGGCCCCGAGCGATAATCCCGCTCAGCGCCAGCCATTGGGCCAGCATTGAGCGCTGTGCAGTGGCCGAGGGCGCCGGCAGGAAGCGACTGAGGTACGCGGACAATTCCTCCGCCGCATCCAACTGGCAGGCCAGCCCCAATGCCCAGCTGTACAACACGATCAAGCGCGGTGTGCTGATCAGCAGGCTGTCGGGCAAGTCCATTTTCCAGCGCAGCAACATGCCGACATTCTGCTCGGCCAGCAGTTGCTCTTCGGACAGGTTCTGCACAAGGTTGGCCGCCACGTCGAGGTGCCCGGCGCGTAAAGCCTGCTCCACCGCCTCATCGATCAAACCCTGGGCGTTGAACCAACGACACGCGCGCAGGTGCAGGCTGGCGGCTGGCAATACATTGCTGCTCGCACGGCGGGTGCGCAGCAGGTCGGAGAATAAATGATGATAGCGGTACCAGTGGCCCTGCTCGTCCAAGGGCACCAGGAACACTTGGTGCGCTTGCAGATAACGCAGGATTTCGGCGCTGTCATGAGCTTCGCGCACGGCGTCACACAGTTCGCTGCAGAAACGGTCCTGGGGCGCAGTGTCGAACAGGAACGCCTGCACTTCGGGTGGCAAGCAATCGATCACCTCCTCCAGCAGGTAGTCGCGGATCAGCCCTTCTCCACCGTGCAGGCTTTGCGGCAATGCGTCTTCGTTGCCGGCTTCGGAAGCCGCCAGCAACCAGAAACGCAAACCGGCTACCCAGCCTTCGCTGCGGCGGATCAGGTTGTCGAGGGCCTCACCACTCAGGGAACTGCTGTGGCGATCCAATAGCGCCTGAGATTCGGCATGGGTCAGGCGCAGGTCTTGCTCGTGCAACTCCAGCAAGTGCCGTGACAGACGCAAGCGTGCCAGATGCCAGTCAGGGCGCTGGCGACTGGTGACCAATACCAGCAGGCCATCCGGCAAATGGTTGAGGAAAAACTGAAGACAACGGTCCAGCACCGGCCCCTGGGCCAGATGATAGTCATCCAGTACCAGTAACAATGGCGCGCGCGTGGACAGGTGAACCGCGAGCTCATCAAGCAGGCCATCGAGCCATTCTTCAAAGGCAAAGGGCTGGTGACGCTGGCGCATTTTCAGCAAGCCCAGGGATTGAGCGCCGAGTGCGGGGAAGTAGTGTTGCAACCCCTCGAGCAGACGCTCAAGGAAGCGCCCCGGGTCGTTGTCCCGAGGGCTCAGCCCAAGCCATAGACTTTGCCAGTGGGCCGGCAGGCTCTGGCAGAACTCCACCGCCAGCGAACTCTTACCGAACCCCGCCGGGGCGCTGACCAGCAGCAACCGTCCTTCGAGACCAGCGCTCAGCCGTTCACACAGGCGGGGGCGCAGCACATAGCCGTCAGGCAGCGGAGGCCTGTAGAAGCGACCTTCCAGAGTCGGGATTACCGCACTGGCAGGCCCTTGGATTCGGGACAGATCAGTCATCGCCGGGCTCTTGTAGAAGGCTGTTGTCGGCATTGCAGATGTCCGCAGACTAGCGGTAAAAGCAGCAGCTTTGTAGATCTTTGCAACATTTGCCTGAAAAAGAACTGAGACAAAAAATATCGCCACAAACAAAAAGTGGGAGGGGGCTTGCTCCCGATAGTGGCGGATCAGTCAATACGCGTGCTGACTGTCACACCGCTATCGGGGGCAAGCCCCCTCCCACATTGAGTTACTCGTGCCGCTTAGCGAACACCGTCCTGGCGCAGGGCCGCTGGGGTGAAGTCGCTGGTCGTGGCGGTGAAGCCGAAATCATAGGCCTGCTTCTCTTCGTTCTTCATGCCCAAAGCCAGGTAGCGGCCGGACTGCAGGTCGTAGAGGGTTTCCAGGGCATACCACGGCACCTGTTTGTCGTAGTAGTTCTCGGCATGGGCCTCGGCGACGCGCCACAGTTGGCCGCGACCGTCGTAGTGATCGATCACTGCCGCTTGCCAGGTGTCTTCGTCGATGAAGAAGTCACGCTTGGCATAGATGTGGCGCTGACCTTCTTTCAAAGTGGCGACCACATGCCAGACACGGCGCAGCTCGTAGCGCGTCAGGTCCTGGTTGATGTGGCCGGCCTTGATGATGTCGGCGTACTTGAGTTTCGGATCGTCGATCTTGTAGCTGTTGGAGGCGATGTAGATTTCCTTCTTACCTTCCAGTTTCCAGTCGTAGCGATCCGGCGCACCGTTGTACATGTCGAGGTTATCGGAGGTACGCAGGCCGTCGGCGGCGGTACCCGGACCGTCATAGGACACTTGCGGCGCCCGGCGCACACGGCGCTGGCCGGCGTTGTAGACCCACGCCGAACGCGGCTCCTTCACTTGGTCCAGGGTTTCGTGCACCAGCAGCACACCACCGGCCAGACGTGCCGGCGCGGTCACTTGCTGCTTGAAGTAGAACAGCACGTTGCCCGGGTTTTTCGGATCGAAGTCCTTCATCTTGTCGCGGAACACGAACTGGTCGCGGAAGTACACCAGGCTGTAGGAACCGTTGGTTTGCGGCGTGGCCTGGGTCACCAGGCGGGTCACGCTGCCACCGCGATAACGAGTGATGTGGTTCCAGATAACTTCCACGCCGCTTTTCGGGATCGGGAACGGTACGGCGGTTTCAAAGTTTTCCAGGCCGTTGCCGCCCGACACCAGGTTGGTGGTGGTGGCGTTCTTCTTGATGGCGGCGAACACATCCGCCGGCACGGTAGCGCCGCGATGGGTCGGGTAGACCGGCATCTTGAAGGTTTCCGGGTAACGCTTGAACATCGCGTACTGCCCCGGCGCCAGCTTGTCTTTGTACTGCTCGACGTTCTGCGCGGTGATGGTGAATTGCGGTTGTTCACTGGCGTATGGGTTGGCCAGGAAGCCTTTGGCATCCACAGCACCCGCGTTGGTAGGCAGTGGCGACCACTTAGGGATAGTGCCCGCCGCGTTACCGGCCATTTCAGCGCCCATCGGGGTCAGGCTCGTACCCAGCTTGGCGGCTTCATCCGCCGACACTGCCGCCATGACGTTGCTCGCCAGGATCGACAGTCCAAGCACACCGACGTGCAACAGACTTTTGGTTATTTTCATGTTCTGGTTCTTCCTGAAAATACAGTGTGCTTAGAAGTTCGCGCCGAGGCTGAGGGCGACAAAGTCGCGATCATTCACCGTCGTGAACTTGCCACCAAAGAAGTTGGTGTAAGCCAGGCTGGCGGTGTAGGTGTTCTGGTACTCGGCGTCCAGCCCCAGGCTGACGGCTTTGCGACCCTCTTCGAAGTTAGCGCCAGGGCCAGGAGCATAGCCCTTGACGTCATGGGACCAGGCCACGTTTGGCTTAAGGTTTACACCCGCGAAGACGTCCGGGTATTCCCAGATAGCCCGACCGCGATAGCCCCAGGAAGTGGCAGTGGTGAAGCCATCGTTGTTGCAGTTGGTGCTCAAGCCGTTGGCGTTGGCAAGCCCAGCACCTTGCGCGGTGGAGGTATTCAGCGCGTTACAGGCATTGTTCGGAAGTGTGCCCGGGCCAAAGACAGGGTCACGGCCGTAGCGCACGTCCGACTTGCTTTCCAGACCACCCACATGGGTGACACCTACTTCACCAACCAGGGTCAAACGGCTGGCGCCCATGACTTGGTCGAAGAAGTGGGTAAACGTAGTTTGGAACTGACTGACCTCTTTACGACGATAGCCATGCAAATCCTGACCTGGCGATCCGTTGAGCAAGGAGGCATTACCCAAAACCGGGCCGCCAAGCGGCTTCACGCCAGCAAACAGAATGTCAGTGGAGTTCAACTGCACCGGCGCGTTCGGGCGATAGCTCAACTCACCGCTCCAGGCCGTCCCGGTAGGCAAGGTGGTGGAAAAGCTTAAGCCATACAGACGGATATCTTCTGGGTACTCGATGAAGTAGTTGGAGTTACCCGCGACTACCAGCGGCGCTAATTGCCCCACTTGCGCAGCACTGGCAAACGCCGCCCGAGAAGCGCCTTGCGCACTGAAAATCGGCGCCCGGCTGTGATAGTTCATGAAGTACGCACCGAACTCAGTGTCGAGCGGCTCGAAGTTGTAGTGCATCGCGGCGCCCCACTGACCACTGTCACGTGCGTCACGATCAGGACCGCGTTTTACCAAGACACCTTCATTGTTGATATCAACTCCTCGGGCTGCCAACGCAGGCAAGAATTGCGCCGGGACAGCGGAGCGTTTATTCAGCACCCTCAAATTGTCTTTGCAGCCATCAGACACGATGTCCGGCTGTGAGAAGAACGTCCCGCAGTTATCCGTGACGGTCTGATCCCATTCCAACTGATAAAAGGCTTCCGCCGACAAGTTATCGGTCAGCGTTTGCGACACATAGAACATGTTGACCGGAATCAGGCCTTCCTTGATTTCGGCGCCCGGACGACGGAACGCAGACACGTCGATCGGGTTGATGGAGTTGATGCCGCCGCCGATGAAGGTACTTTCGCCCCAACTCACCACCTGCTTACCGAACCGCACGCTACCCGGCTGATCTGCAATCGCGTAGTTGTGGTAGATGAACGCATCAAGAATCTGACCACCAGAAGACTTGGCGCCTTCTTTGCGGTTGTTGTCGCTGATGTCCTTGAACTCACGGCTCTCGTCCTTGAGTTCGAAGTCATACCAGTACTTGCCGCGCACGAATACACCGGTGTCGCCGTATTTCAACTCCAGGTCATGAATACCCTTGAAGATCTTCGAGAACGTTTCACCGCGCTTGAAGTTCAAGTGTCCATCATCGGAGGTCTGGGACAGGCCTTTACCACCGTTGTTGGCGCCGATCAGATCCTGGTTGGGCTTAGCTGTCGACCAACTCGCCCCCACCGAAAGCGACGAGTCAAAACTCCCTTCGATTTCACCGATATTGAAACTGACGCCGAATGCGGGCCCGGCGAGCGTAGAGGCGAGACTGACGGCCAGGGGCAGTCTTGCCCGGCGCCAGAACTGGTTTACTGAGGTCATCGACGCTACTCCATGTGCATTATTGTTATGGCAGTGAGTTCTTTCTGTGATGCTTGTAACGGCCGGAATACAACGATTCCAATGCCGCCTGGCAACTGAACCTCCATGGCCCGAAGCGACGCATCCTTGAAAAACTCTGGGTGGGACTATAGCCAGCAGGGGGTACCGCTTGATCCCTCTAAAGTGTGATTTGCATCACCAACCCGTCTGCCACAGCCCTTTCGCCATGTCGGCGAAGGCCGACGCGGCAAGGATGGCTGAAAATTGGCAAATCACAAGTGAGGGCGCGAGATAGAGCATCGCCGTGCCACGAGGGCACGGCAAATCAGCTCAGAGGGTGGACAGGAAGGTACTGTTGTTGGCCTGCCACTCGACGATGTCAATACGGATACGTTTTTTGTCGAGCTTACCGACACTGGTCTTGGGAATTTCGGTAACAACGGCGATCTGGCTCGGAATCGCCCACTTGCTCAAATGGCCCAGTTCGACAAAAGGCTTGAGGTGCTCCTTGAGCTCGCGGGCCCCTATCACATGGCCATCATGCACCACCAGCAGCGCAAACGGACGCTCGCCCCACTGCGGATCGGCGATGCCCACCACCGCTACTTCGCGTACCGCCGGGTGACGGCTGACCAGGTCTTCAAGGGCCAGGGAGGAGATCCACTCGCCGCCGGTCTTGATCACATCCTTGATGCGGTCGCGGATATCGATCACGCCAAATGCATCCAGCGTGGCCACATCGCCGGTGTGCATCCAGCCGCCGGCCCATAGCTCCGCGCCCTTCTGCGGCTCGTTGAAATAGCCCTCGCTGAGCCACGGCGCACGCAGCACCAGCTCGCCCTGGGACTCGCCGTCGGCGGGCAGGAAGTTGCCCTCGCTGTCGATGATTGCCGCGTCCACCAACGGCCCTGGCACGCCGGCCTTGATGCGGTAGGTGATGCGCTCGTCTTCGCTGCCGGCAAGTAGTTCTTCGTTGAGGTGGGCGCAAGACACCAGCGGCCCGGTCTCGGACATGCCGTACGCAGCGGTCAGCTGAATCCCACGCGCCTTCGCCGCCTCATACAACGTGCGATTGAGGGCGCTGCCACCGATGACGATTTTCCAACCGCCAAAATCGACGCCTTGGGCGGCCTTGGCGTTGAGCACCATTTGCAGGATGGTCGGCACGCAGTGGGAGAAAGTGACCTTCTCCTTGCGCCACAGCTCCACCAGGTATTCGGGGTCGTAGCGGCCGGGGTAGACCTGTTTCAAGCCGAGCATGGTCGCCACATACGGCAGCCCCCAGGCGTGCACATGAAACATCGGCGTGATCGGCATGTACACGTCGTTGGTGCCCAGCAGGCGCACGCTGTCGATGCAGCCCATGATGGTCGACACCCCGATGGTGTGCAGTACCAATTGGCGGTGGGTGAAGTACACGCCTTTGGGGTTACCGGTGGTGCCGGTGGTGTAGAACGTGGTCGCGACGGAATGCTCGTCGAAATCCTGAAAGTCGTACTTGGTGCTGGCGGCAGCCAACAGGGTTTCGTACTCGCCTACCAGGTTAGGCAGCTCGGCCGTTTTTGATTCACCGTCAGTGAGCAGCAGCGTCTTGTCGACGGTGGTAAGTTGCCCGGCGATGGCTTGGTACAAGCCCACGAACTCACTGTTGACCAGCACAAAGCGGTCTTCGGCGTGGTTCATGGTGTAGAGAATCTGTTCCGGCGACAGGCGCACGTTGATGGTGTGGATCACCGCGCCGATCATCGGGATAGCAAACATGCATTCCAGGTAACGATGGCTGTCCCAGTCCATCACTGCCACGGTATCACCGGCCTTTACCCCGGCTTCGGTCAGCACGTTGGCCAAGCGCGCGACCCGCTCGATCAGGGTCGGGTAGGTGTAACGCAGCTTGTCGCGGTAGACGATTTCCCGGGTCTTTTCGTAGCGGGCGCCGGACATCAACAGGCGCTTGATCAACAGCGGATATTGGTACGCACCTTCGGCGGGGGGAATAACACGGGTCTGCAACATACGAATCCCTTTTATGACTGCACGGTCTTGGCTGAACGATCTGCACTGTAGAGCGCTTATGTTTCAGCTAAATCAGCCAAAGGAATGATTTGCAGCCCCCAGTGAATGCTAGCTTTGCGCCATTATCCAGGGACACTAGAGGTCAAATGTGGGAGGGGGCTTGCTCCCGATAGCGGTGTTTCAGTCGACACATGTATTGACTGATCCACCGCCATCGGGAGCAAGCCCCCACATTCGATTGTGCTCACTTGAGACCCGCGTTTACTTCATGCTCGTGAACGCCAGTTTCACGCCGATTGCAATCAACACCGCCCCCATGGTCCGATCAAACCAGTGCCCCATCCGCGCAAAGCCTGCGCGCACGCGCTGCTGGCTGAACAACATCGCCACCAGGCAAAACCACAGCGCCGTCGCCACCGCCAGATACACACCGTAACCGGCCTGGATCGCCAGCGGCGTGTGCGGGTTGATCACTACGGTGAACAGCGACAGGAAGAACAGCGTGGCCTTGGGATTCAAGCCATTGGTCACGAAACCGGCGGTAAACGCGCCGCGCGGGGTGCGCTCGCCCGCTTCACGGTGCAACTCGCCCTCGGCGACAGGCTTGGCCGGTTGCGCGCGCAGGGCCTTGAAGCCGATGTACAGCAGGTAGGCCGCCGCCGCCCATTTCAGGGCGTTGAACAACACGATGGACTGGGAAACGATCAGGCCGATACCGAGCAACGAATAGCCCACGTGCAGAAAAATCGCCGAGCCCACACCCAGCGCGGTCCAAGTCCCGGCGCGACGGCCGTGGGTAACACTTTCGCGAACCACCACCGCGAAATCCGGGCCGGGGCTGGCCACCGCCAACAGGTGAATCAGGGCTACGGTCAAAAACTCGGCGGCGTACATATTCACTCCATTAAGTAACGGATTATTTCATCTGATAGGCTCGGCAGATTACGCCTTCGAACCCTGTCGCAAAAGGTACAGTTGATGACGAACAATCGCCGCGCCGTCTTCCTTGATCACCCGTCCCTGGACCTTGGGGACCTCGACCTCAGCGGTCTGAGAGACTGCTTCAGCGACCTGCAGCTGTACTCTGATACCACGCCGCTGAATGTGATTGCGCGCCTGCAAGGCGTCCAAGTAGTTATCAGCAACAAGATTGCCCTGAACACCGAAACCCTGGCGGCCTGCCCGGACCTCAAGCTGATCCTGGTATCGGCCACCGGCACCAACAACGTTGACCTCGACGCCGCCCGCGCCCACGGCATCACGGTGAGCAATTGCCAGGGCTACGGCACGCCTTCAGTGGCGCAGCATACGATCATGCTGCTGCTCAACCTGGTGACGCGTGTAAAGGACTATCAGCGCGATGTGAGCGCAGGCAAATGGCAAGAAGCCAAGCAGTTCTGCCTGCTGGACTACCCCATCGTCGAGCTTGAAGGCAAAACCCTCGGTTTGCTCGGCCATGGTGAATTGGGCAGCGCCGTGGCGCGGCTGGCCGAGGCTTTTGGCATGCGCGTAATTCTTGGGGCCATTCCCGGGCGCCCTGCACGTGCCGACCGCGTGCCCCTGGATGAACTGCTGGCCCAAGTGGACGCACTCACCCTCCACTGCCCACTCAACGAGCACACTCGCGACTTTATCGGCGCCCGCGAACTCGCACTGCTCAAGCCAGGCGCGTTTGTGGTCAACACCGCGCGCGGTGGCTTGATCAACGAACAGGCCCTGGCGGATGCCTTGCGCAGCGGTCACTTGGGCGGCGCGGCCACCGATGTGCTGAGCGTGGAGCCACCGGTCAACGGCAACCCGTTGCTGGCCGATGACATTCCCCGGCTGATCGTCACACCGCACAATGCCTGGGGCAGTCGCGAAGCGCGGCAGCGGATCGTCGGCCAACTGACGGAAAACGCCCTGGGCTTTTTCAGCGGCGCCCCGCTGCGCGTCGTCAGTTGATAAACTGCGCCCCTTTTCAAGGAGCAGACCATGGATCCGCGCAGTGAAGTACTGCTTCGTCAGGCCGAACTTTTTCAAGGCAACCTGCTGTTGGTGGGCTTGCCCGCCGACGACCTGCTGGGTCGCCTGCCCAACGCCCATGGGTGGTGCTGGCATGCAGGTGACCAAGCGGCGCTCGACGCACGCTTCCCGGACCGCAGCCAATTTGGCGTGAATGTGCCAGAGCGTGAGTTCGACGCCGCGGTGATTTTCCTGCCCAAGTCCAAGGACCTCACTGACTACCTGCTCAACGCCGTGGCCGCACGCCTGCCCGGCGCCGAGCTGTTTTTGGTCGGCGAGAAAAAAAGCGGTATCGAAAGTGCCGCCAAGCAGATGATCCCCTTCGGCAAGCCGCGCAAGCTCGACAACGCCCGGCATTGCCAGCTGTGGCAAATCACCGTTGCCAACGCGCCGCAAGCAGTGGAACTGGAGAGCCTGGCGCAAGTCTTCGAAGTGCCACTGGCCGAAGGTCCGCTCAAAGTAGTGAGCCTGCCGGGCGTGTTCAGCCATGGCCGCCTGGATCGTGGCACCGAGTTGTTGCTGGCGCATTTGGACAAATTGCCGAGTGGCCATCTGTTGGACTTTGGTTGCGGCGCCGGCGTGCTGGGGGCTGCGGTGAAACGTCGCTACCCGCACAACAGCGTGACGATGCTGGACGTGGACGCCTTCGCCGCTGCCAGCAGCCGCTTGACCCTCGCTGCCAATGGGCTGGAAGCCGAGGTGCTCACCGGTGATGGCATCGATGCTGCACCGATGGGTCTGAATGCGATCTTGAGCAACCCGCCGTTCCATGTCGGTGTGCACACCGATTATTTCGCCACCGAGAACCTGCTGCGAAAAGCAGCGAAACACTTGGCAAAAGGCGGCGAACTTCGCTTGGTAGCTAACAGTTTCCTGAAATACCAACCGCTGATTGAAGAGCATTTGGGCGTGTGTGCGATCAAGGCCGAGGGCAATGGTTTTCGCATCTACCGTGCCAAACGCGGCTGATGGCTATTTGAAAAAGAAGGCTTGCCGAATGGATTTTGCCTAGGCAGAATCCGCTCCGTCCTAGGGGAGTAGTCTCCCACGAGCGCCACGCTCGTCCGGCATACGTCAACATACTTGGTCAACAGACCATGGCGTATGCGACCCAGGAGTCCGCACAGACGGACCGGGGTTTGACAAGACCTATGACACGCACACCTTACCCGGGGCGGGAAGGCTGTACGTGTCATAGCCGTGTCGACCCGCCCCTGGAAACTTACCTGATGCTGGATTCATTACTCGTTCCTACCGCAATCGTTGCCTTGGCCGAAATCGGCGACAAGACGCAACTGCTCGCGCTCATTCTCGCTGCTCGCTTCCGCAAGCCTTGGCCAATCATCGCCGGCATCGTCGCCGCGACCCTGGCCAACCATGCGGCTGCAGGCGCAGTGGGGGCCTGGTTTGGCAGTTTCTTCTCGGATGCGGTGTTGCACTGGATCCTCGCAGCCAGCTTCTGCGCCACCGCGCTGTGGACCCTGGTGCCAGACAAACTCGACGATGACGAAGCCAGTACCACGCGCAAGTTCGGGCCGTTCCTGACCACGCTGATTGCATTCTTCCTGGCGGAAATCGGTGACAAGACTCAGATCGCCACGGTGATGCTGGCCGCGCAATATCCGGAGCTGTGGCTGGTGATTATCGGCACCACTCTGGGCATGTTGATTGCCAACGTACCGGTGGTTCTGGCGGGGAATTTCGCGGCGGAGAAACTGCCGCTGACGTTGATTCGTCGACTGGCGGCTACGGCGTTTTTTGTCCTGGCGATCGTGGCGGTGTACAAGGCCATGCAGAGCAGCGGCTGGATCTAAGGATCTAAGCCTGCAAACCCAATCCAATGTGGGAGGGGGCTTGCCCCCGATAGCAGTAGATCAGTCAATGCATCTGCTAACTGACCCAACACCATCGGGGGCAAGCCCCCTCCCACATTTGGATCTTCATCAGCCTTAGGACTTCTTGGCCTGTTGATACAACGGCATCACCTTAGGAATCGCCGCCTGCAAGGACGCGATTCGGCTGTCCGACGCCGGGTGAGTACTCATGAACTCCGGTGGCGAGCCTTCCGATGCCTTGGCCATCTTGTTCCACAGCGTGATGGCGGCGTTCGGGTTGTAGCCGGCGCGAGCCGACAGTTCCAGGCCGATCAGGTCCGCTTCGTTTTCATTGCTCCGGCTGTTGGGCAAGGTCATGCCGTAGTTGGCAACCGTGTCCGCCAATGCCAGGCTATCTTGACCCAAGCCGAACAACGCACCAGCACCCTGCTTGGCGATCTCGATACCGTACGCTTTGGACATTGCCTCACGACCGTGCTCGCGCAAGGCGTGGGCGATTTCATGGCCCATCACTGCTGCCAACTCGTCATCGGTAAGCTTGAGATTGTCGATCAGTGCGCTGTACACAAAGATCTTGCCGCCAGGCCCACAGTTGGCGTTCATCTCATCGCTTTTGATCAAATTCACTTCCCACTTCCACTGCGCTGCATCAGGACGGAAGGTGGGCGCCTGGGCGATCAAACGCTTGGCAATTGCCTGCACGCGCTTGGCGTTGGCGCTGGTCTTGTCCAACTGGCCTTTGGTACTGGCCTCACCCAGCGTCTGCTGGTAGGACTGGGCATACATCTGGTCGACTTCCTGACTCGACAGCATGCTGAACATGTATTGCTTGCGCTCAACCCCAACGGCGCCGCCGCTGGTGGTATTGACCGACTGACACCCAGCCAGCAGCATCGCCGCAGCCAATACACTTACCGCCAATGTTCTTTTCATCAACACTCTCTCCCTGAAAAAGACGCCCTGAAAAACGCCCTCAAAACATGGCGCGTATCGTAGGCGCTCATTTGTATGAGCGCCAGATACAACAGACGCGTAACCGCGGAATTTCGGATACATCCCACGGCACCTTCAGGTTTAGGCAGGAGTCAGGCACTCCGGCCCATTGAGCTTGGGATCGTTGACCATATTAGCCAGGACCCGCTCGCGCAGTGGGATGGGCTCACTGGCCAATAGACCTTGCAGCACATGCAACGGCGTCTCGGGATCGAGCCAGGCTGCCTGCCCTGCGGCATCAAGAATCAGCGGCCGGCGCTGGCTCTGGGCCGCCTGGGTCACTACCGCCGTGCTCAACCACACTTGTTCCTGCACAGGGTAGGCCTCCCAGATCGCCGCAAAAAACAACGTGGAGCCTTCCCCCGGCGTCAGCCAGTACGGGCGTTTGCGCTGGGTGCCGCGCCATTCATAAAAACCATTGGCGGGCAGCAGGCAGCGGCGCTGGCGAAAGGCCTCGCGGAACATCGGCTGCTCGGCGAGGGTTTCGGCGCGAGCATGGGCCGGGGTGCGGGAAAGGTCGGTCAGCCAGGGCGGCGTCAGGCCCCAACGGGCGCGGGCCAGGGTGTGATGGCCGTCGCTCAGGCGCTGGATCAGCACCGAATCATTCGGGGAGATGTTCCACTGGGCCTGCTGGTCAGCCGGAAAGCCTGGCAAGGCAGCAAAGGAGGGATTCCAGCGAAACAGGGCATAACGTCCACACATGGGGCAACACGACTCTTGGGTAAACCGGCCGACAGCCTAACAGACCAGCACGTCGGGGAAGCTGTCGGATTCATCCCCCGGCAGCGGTTGCGCCCCGATATAGGCAGTAATCAGCTCCCGGGCATCAGCCGCCCGGTCATTGTCTACTTCCAAACCCAAAAGTCCGAAGATCGGTAGCTCGCCGGTGCCGCCGAGCAAATGGCGCCCCACCAAATGTGCTTCGATGCCTTCGCTGGCGAGCATCTGTTGCAGCAGCTCGCCTTCCATCAGGTTTTCCGGTTCGTAGATTCGCTGCATGAGCTTGCCTGTTATTCGTTTTCACTGCGGGTTTCAAGCATCCACTCTTCACCATGGACCTGCAGGTCGAAAATAATCGGTCGGCAACACACCTGACAATCTTCTATGTAGGTCTGATCACCGCCGGATAAATCCACCGCTGTCTCTACCGTTTCACCACAATAAGGACAATCGTACGTCGTAGTTTCCAGCATCGCAGCCTCCAAGGTGACTTGTGCGTATAATCGCCGGTCTATTTACAGGGCTATTTCCGGCCGAGCCCATTACTCGGGCCGCACCCTGATATTTCCTCTACTTACCCTAGCCGTTTCTAACAAGAGAGCATGATGGGCGAATTCGATACCATCCGACCTTACAACGACAGCGAAGTCCCGGCAGTGCTGGACCGACTGTTCAGTGACAAGGCCTTTCTGGACATCCTGACCCACTTCCGCTTCCCGCGCTTTGCCGGCGCCTTGGGCTGGCTGCTCAAGCCGATGATTGCCCGCAAGCTGCGCCGTGAATTTGCCGGCGTCACCACCGTGGCTACGCTGCAGGACAAAGTCGAGTACTACGTCGACCATACCATTGACCGGGCGACCGATGGCGTTACCTACACAGGCGTCGAACAGCTCAAATCCGGTACCGCTTACCTGTTTCTGGCCAACCACCGCGACATCGTGATGGACCCGGCCTTCGTCAACTATGCCGTGTACCACGCCGGCCTGCCGACGCCACGCATCGCCATCGGCGACAACTTGCTGCAAAAGCCGTTTGTCAGCGACCTGATGCGCCTGAACAAGAGCTTTATCGTGCACCGCTCGATCACCGGGCGAAAGGAGAAGATGGCGGCGTTCAACCTGCTATCGGCCTACATCAATCATTCGATACGCAACGACTGCCAGTCGATCTGGATCGCCCAGGCCGAAGGCCGCGCCAAGGATGGGGATGACCGCACCGAGTCAGCCATCCTCAAGATGTTCCATGTCAGCCGCAAGGACGAGCCGTTTGCCGAGGTGATCCAGTCACTGAACCTGACGCCGGTATCCATCAGCTACGAGTACGACCCGTGCGATGCAGCCAAGGCCCGCGAGTTGTATATCCGCGCCACCACCGGGACCTACGTCAAGGCACAGGGTGAAGATGACGTGAGCATTGCCCTGGGCATCACCGGCTACAAAGGCCGCGTGCACATCAACTTCGCGCCGCCCATTAGCGAGCGCTTCGAAGACACCAAAGTGCTGGCCGTGGAAATGGATCGGCAAATTCTCGGCGGTTATCGGCTATTCCCGGTGCACTACCTGGCGTACGCCCAGTGGGCCGACGCCGACCCGCAATTGCAGGTGCCAAAGGCGGCCGAAGTGTTCCCGGCCGATGAGCTGGCGAAGGCGAAAGCTGAGTGGGAACGGCGCTTGAACGAATGCCCGGCGGAACACCGACCATTTCTGGTGGTGCAATATGCGACGCCGGTGCGTAATCAATATCGGGTCAAGGCCGGAATCCCGCTGTAAACACCGATCAGAAAATGTGGAAGGGGGCTTGCTCCCGATAGCGGTGAGTCAGCTAATGAATACTTGGCTGACACACCGCTATCGGGGGCAAGCCCCCTCTTACATTGGTTCTGCCGTGTTTTAGATTCGGGTGCTGAGCCAGGAAATAGCCAGCGCCAGCACCAGGCAGGCGAACCCGATGCGGTAAGCCACACGATTTGCCCGCTCGGTACGCGCGTCCAGGAACAGCATGGGCTGATCAATCGCGCGCGCTTCACTTTGCGCAGCCAGGTCAGCCATGGCGCGCTGCTCGCGCAGGCGGGTGATGGAGAGCAGCGCTGCACCGGAGCTGGCCACCAATAAAGCCACAACATTGATCAACAGTGCGGGCAGCGCCATCGCAAACCTCGGGTGAAACGGTGTCTGGGTATCGGTTCCGATATCAACCTGAACGGTAGTGGCGGCCAGCGCCAAACCGCTCCATCTTCCATGGACGGCTAATGTATCCAGTAATTTACGGCGTCACCTGAACGTCACCTTAACAAGCCACTCTGTTGCCCTTCGAACACTCAGGAGCTTGTCATGCTGCACGCGCACAACCAGGATCGGCTGTATCTAATTGCCCAAAGCGATGAGCAGGAGGCGCTGGTCGGCAGCCTGGCGTTCAACGTGCAGGACCGCCATTGGCTGGTCTATTGCGCCCTTGGCGGGCACCAGCATGCAGACTCGCCAGAGGCCGACCTGTTGACGGGTGTGAGCCTGCTGGACTTCTGTATCGACACCGCCGCGTGAAACTGCAGACGAAAAAAAACCGGGCACATGACTGAGCCCGGTTTTTATTTGGACGGTTACTGCGAGCTGAGCAATGAACCGATGCTTGGATCCTTGAACAGGCGAGTCAAGGCGTCGCTCAGGACGTCGCTGACCAGCTTGGTGTTGGTTTCCTGGTTCGGCGACATACCGAAACGCTGGTTCAACGATGCGCCGTAACGACCGCTATAGCGACGGGTGCCCGCGGTGACATCGGACTTGAAGGTTGCGCCGATGGCGGCTTCAGTCACATAGAGACCTTCTTTAGGCGACTGATACTTCAGCTCAGCCAAGGTGATGGTCAACTGAGGAGCGCCCGGCGCGTTGGCGCTCGGGGTAAAGCCCAGCAGGCGCACGGCGGCTTCGGCCTGAGCTTGCAACTTGGGCAGCACGTCCTGACCAGTCACCGAGATAAGCGCGGTCTCCGGGTACAAGCCCCCGCGAGAGCCCAACGTTGGCGAAGGACGACCATCCACTACACGCACCGACACTGGCTGACCATGACCCACTGGCGCCAACTGCGTGGTGAGCTTCGGTTGCGGGCTCAGTTGTTGCGGGCTGTTGGCGCAGCCAACCAAGGTCAAACTGGTCACAGTGATCAAACCGAACAACAGGCGTTGCAACATGCGCTTCTCTCCAGAAATCAGGTACCGACAGGCCGGCAGTATAACGGGGCGCCCCCGCAGGGAACTAGCGTCAGTTACAACCTATGACTCGTCGGCTCGACAGCGGTTCGCTGTCACCGATATGTAATAGCCGTTACATGGGCTCGTCATCCTCGCAAGGCATGCTTGGCCTCAATCTCAGGAGGTCTATCGCCATGCATTTTCTCTGGACGCTGTTTACGCGCAAACCTGCCCTTCGCCAGTTCGCCCGGCTTGATGCGCAAGGCCGCTGCCAGGCCTTTAAAGAGTGCAGCCAGCCGCCTTTGGGCGACGGCTGGGTAGAAATTGATGAAATCCGCCTGAGCTGGATGCACCACCCGCTGCCCGCCGGCGCCCGTGTCAGCCCACGCCCGGCGCGGTCGCCGCGGCACCAGCCGTTGGCCGCCTGACCGAAGACCTAATAAAAGTCATAAAACACGCCCATTTCCCTGACGTTCTTCGCTACAATCTCCCCCCGATTATAAGGACGTCTCCTGATCGGGCCTCGCAGCATCGTTAATGCCTCGGTATTAACTCCAAGAATCGCCCACAGAGAGCCGCCCACACAGATCGAGTGAAGCTGGCGCGCTTGCTGTTTCCTTTGCAAACCACCCGCCTTTACCGAATCTGCCAGAGCTGCCATTGCGCTCGGCCACTTGAGTTGTTTGCCCGTATTGCCGCGTGTCGGCAGATGTCTTGCGGGCCAAGTGCCAGGCTGAGGCAGCCCTTTTTTGAGGTTCACGTCTTCAAAAGAGCGTGAAAAAACGGGTTTTCACAACTTCACAAGAGTGTGGCGAGCAAATGAATAGTTTGGCGTTTGTAAAAGCACCATCAGCGTCTGGAACAGCCCAACCACACAGGACTGAGTACTCCTCAACAACCGGAGCTTGAGCCTGTCCGCTACGGATTGATTGCACGAATCGCACGCTTTGACCATAAGTCGAATTGCCACAGGCGCCCATGAATGCGTTCATAGGCAGATTAGGCCGGGCAGGAAGCGTGCGCCGAAGTTGCAAAGAATTGCGAAACGGACATGGCGATCCTGGCCATGGGTAACCTGGGGCAACACGTGAACCGCCCCGTCACTCCTGGCAGCCATGCCGTCAATTTGGTGCTGCAGATTTTGGAGACGCGTTAAATGGCGCATAACGAAGCAGTCGACGTAGTACTGGTAGGGGCCGGCATCATGAGTGCCACCCTGGCCGTATTGCTCAAAGAGCTCGACCCCGGCCTCAAGCTGGAAGTCGTTGAGCTGATGGATTCGGGTGCAGCGGAGAGTTCCAACCCATGGAACAACGCCGGTACCGGTCATGCCGGTCTGTGCGAGCTGAACTACACGCCGCAGGCCGCCGATGGTTCCATCGACATCAAGAAAGCCGTGCACATCAACACTCAGTTCGAGGTGTCGAAGCAGTTCTGGGCGTACCTGACCAAAAAGGGCACCTTTGGCTCGTCCAAGTCCTTTATCAGTCCGGTGCCGCACCTGAGCTTCGTACAGGGCGACAAAGGCGTGGACTTCCTCAAGAAGCGCTTTGAAACCCTCAGCCAGCACCACGCGTTTTCGGACATGCACTACACCGAAGACCGCAGCGAAATGGCCGAATGGATGCCGCTGATGATGCCGGGCCGCCCGCTCGACGAAAAAATCGCTGCCACTCGCGTAATGAATGGCACCGACGTCAACTTCGGCGCCCTGACCAATCAGCTGCTTAGCCATCTGACCAGCTCCCCGGATGCCCAGGTCAAGTACAGCAAGCGCGTGACCGGCCTCAAGCGCAACGGCGCCGGCTGGACCGTGAGCATCAAGGACGTCAACAGCGGTACCAGCCGTGAGGTGGACGCCAAGTTTGTATTCCTCGGCGCCGGTGGCGCGGCGCTGCCGCTGCTGCAAGCTTCGGGCATCGAAGAAAGTAAAGGCTTCGGCGGCTTCCCGGTCAGCGGCCAATGGCTGCGTTGCGACAACCCGGAAGTGGTCAAGCACCACCAGGCCAAGGTCTACAGCCAGGCCGCCGTCGGCTCGCCACCGATGTCGGTGCCGCACCTCGACACCCGTGTAGTGGATGGCAAGAAATCCCTGCTGTTCGGGCCATACGCCGGTTTCACCACCAAGTTCCTCAAGCACGGCTCGTTCCTAGACCTGCCGATGTCGATTCGTGCCAGCAACATCGGCCCGATGCTGGCCGTGGCCCGCGACAACATGGACCTGACCAAGTACCTGGTCAGCGAAGTGCGTCAGTCCATGGAACAACGCCTGGAATCCCTGCGTCGCTTCTACCCTGAGGCTAAAGCCGAAGACTGGCGTCTTGAAGTGGCCGGCCAACGGGTGCAGATCATCAAGAAAGACCCGAAAAAAGGCGGCGTGCTGCAATTCGGCACCGAGCTGGTAGCGGCCAAAGACGGCTCGCTGGCTGCGCTGCTGGGCGCGTCCCCAGGCGCCTCGGTGACGGTGTCGATCATGCTGGAACTGATTGAGCGCTGCTTCCCGGCCAAAGCCGCCGGTGAGTGGGCAGCCAAGCTGCACGAGATCTTCCCTGCCCGGGAAAAAGTGCTTGAGACTGATGCCGAGCTGTATCGCAAGATCAACACGCAGAACAACATCAGCCTGGAACTGGTTGAGCAAAGCAACGAGGCCGAAAGCTACGCTTGAGGCCTGGCTGCAATAAAAAAACGCCCCTCGGGGCGTTTTTTTGTGGCCGGGATAATCAGCCGCGAGCGTTTTTGATCAGCTCGATGTAATCGTCCGCGTTGCGCTGATCCTTGATCAGATCAACGAAGGTCTGCCCATGCCCATCCTTGCCATCCAGGTCCAGGCCGGCTTCCTTGAAAAAGCCCAGGAAGCGCTCAAAGTCGTCGATACGCAGGCCACGATAAGCCTTGATCAGTTTGTGCAGGGACGGTGAAGTCGCGTCGACCGGCTCGAAGTCCAGGAACAACTTGATCTGATCGTCGCCGATCTCATCGCCAATCACCTGTTTCTTATCTTTACGCATTACCGACTCCAGCCTGCAGACATTTACACGGGGTTTGAAGTCTACCTGCGAGCCGCGGGCTTCGAAAGCGCTGAAGAACCAATATGGGAGCAATCCCCCACCACATTTATTCTTCAATGTTAGCGCTACTTGGTACGTACAACGCCGGTATGCAGGTCCGCCCAGATATGGCCGTTGGCGTAACTGAGGAACTGAACATACACCGTGTCATTGCGCAGCAAATCGACGATCACCCGGTACTGGGCCACCGGATAAGACAGCGTCAGGGTCTTGCTCTTGTCGTCAAACACCGGCTTTTTCAGGCTTTTACTTTCGGCATCGAAGTTGAGCACCACTTGGCTGATGCTCGCACCTTTGTTCAGGGGCTTGCCCTTAAGCCGGAGCATCAGTGGCGAAGTCACCGGGATAGGTTGCTGGTTGGATTGGCGCTGGTTGCCCACCACCACCGCGTACTCCGTGACTTGCAGCAACTGCTGCTGGTCAGGGCTTTCAGTCCGCAGGGTGAGGTCATCGGGAGGCAGAAATTGACCATGCATAGGCGCCGGTGCGGCGGCCAGGGGCAAACTCAGGGTCAGCGCCAGGGCGGCGCAAGTGCGAATCAACAGGCTCATGGACAGCTCCAGACGCAGGGGCCAAGCACGATAGCATGACAACCCTGCGCCAGGCCTGGATCACATACCTTTGACGGCGTAGATCCCATTGGCGTTGCGCCAGTAGCCTTTGTAGTCCATGCCATAGCCGAAGATGTAGCGGTCGATGCACGGCAGGCCAACGTAATCAGCCTTAAGGTCCGGGCGAGCCTTGCGGTCGTGGTCTTTGTCGATCAGTACGGCGGTGTGCACTTTGCGCGCGCCGGCATGTTTGCAGAAATCGATGATCGCGCCGAGGGTGTGACCTTCGTCGAGGATGTCGTCGATGATCAGCACGTCGCGGTCAATGAACGAGACTTCCGGCTTGGCCTTCCAGAACAGATCGCCGCCAGTGGTTTCGTTGCGATAGCGAGTCGCGTGCAGGTAAGACGCTTCCAGCGGAAATTGCAGGTGAGTCAGCAATTTTCCGGCGAAGATCAGGCCGCCGTTCATCACGCAAAAGACCACCGGGTTGGTGTCGGCCATTTCGCGAGTGATGTGGGCGCCAACCTTGGCGATCGCAGCTTCGACTTGCGCTTCGGTGTACAGGCAATCAGCCTCACGCATGATTTGACGGATATGCTCAAGATCAGCGGACATGGCGCTCTCCAAGGGGGTGCTGTGGCAAGAAAAGCGGGCGAAGGTACGCTTCTCATGCGCTCCGAGCAAGCCTTAATGGACTAACGTACTAGATGCCTATAGGACAACACCCTCGGATAGATTAATCTAGGCCGGTTTTTTTGCCCGCCGCCGGAGCCTTTCCCATGCCCACTCGCGAGATCCGCCACCCGCTGATCCAGCACAAGCTCGGCCTTATGCGCCGCGCCGACATTAGCACGAAGAACTTCCGTGAGCTTGCTCAGGAAGTCGGAGCGTTGCTCACTTACGAAGCCACCAAGGATTTGCCCCTGGAAACCTACGAGATCCCCGGTTGGGCCGGTCCCGTCCAGGTGGAAAAAATCGCTGGTAAGAAAATAACCGTGGTGCCGATCCTGCGCGCAGGTATCGGCATGCTCGAAGGTGTACTCAGCCTGATTCCGGGTGCCAAAGTCAGCGCCGTGGGCGTGGCCCGCAACGAAGAAACCTTGCAGGCTCACACCTACCTGGAAAAACTCGTACCGGAAATCGACGAGCGCCTGGCCATGATCATTGACCCGATGCTCGCTACCGGCAGTTCCATGGTCGCCACCATCGACCTGCTGAAGAAAGCCGGCTGCAAGGACATCCGCGCCATGGTGCTGGTCGCCGCTCCCGAAGGCATCGCCGCCGTCGAGAAAGCCCACCCGGACGTGCAGATCTACACTGCTTCCATCGATGAGCGCCTGAATGAACACGGTTACATCATCCCTGGCCTGGGCGACGCGGGTGACAAGATCTTCGGCACCAAGCAGAAGGACGCGTGAGCATGCAGGATGAATTCAACGACCCGCTTTGGCGCCAGATCCTGTCTGGCGCACAAATGCTCTTCGTAGCATTTGGCGCGCTGGTGTTGATGCCGCTGATCACAGGTCTTGATCCAAACGTCGCACTGTTCACCGCCGGCCTGGGCACGTTGTTGTTCCAGGTGGTGACAGGGCGGCAGGTGCCGGTATTCCTGGCATCGAGCTTTGCCTTCATTACCCCGATCATTCTCGCCAAGCAGCAGTTCGGCCTGGCGGCGACCATGGGCGGGGTAATGGCGGCCGGTTTTGTTTACACCTTCCTAGGGGCAGCGGTAAAGATCAAAGGCACTGGTTTCATCGACCGACTACTACCGCCTGTGGTAATCGGGCCCGTGATTATTTCCATCGGCCTGGCCATGGCGCCGATCGCGGCCAACATGGCGATGGGTAAAGGCGACAACGGTGCCGAACTGATCCCGTACAAGACCGCCATGCTGATCTCGATGCCAGCGCTGCTTACCACGTTGATCGTGGCGGTGTTCGGCAAAGGTATCTTCCGCCTGGTGCCGATCATCTCCGGTGTGCTGGTGGGTTTTGCCATGTCGTTCTACTTTGGCGTTGTCGACACGGCCAAGATCGCCGCTGCGCCTTGGTTCGCCCTGCCCCACTTCACCGCGCCGGAATTCAACTGGCAGGCGATCCTGTTTATCGTCCCAGTGGCCCTGGCCCCTGCGATTGAACACATCGGCGGGGTGATTGCGGTGGGCAGCGTGACCGGTCGCGACTACCTGAAGAAGCCTGGCCTGCACCGCACCCTGCTGGGTGACGGGATCGCCACCACGGCAGCAGGCATGTTTGGCGGCCCGCCGAACACTACCTACGCCGAAGTAACCGGCGCGGTAATGCTGACCAAGAACTACAACCCGAAAATCATGACCTGGGCGGCGGTATTCGCCATCAGCCTGGCGTTTATCGGCAAGTTCGGCGCGCTACTGCAGAGCATTCCGGTGCCGGTAATGGGGGGGATCCTGTGCCTGCTGTTCGGCTCGATTGCCGCAGTGGGGATGAACACATTGATTCGCCACAAGATCGACCTGGGCGAGGCGCGCAATCTGGTGATTGTGTCGGTGACCCTGGTGTTCGGTATTGGCGGTGTGCTGGTGGGGACCGGAACTGGTCCAGATGACTTCGGCCTGAAGGGCATTGCTCTGTGCGCGGTGGTAGCGATTGGTTTGAACCTGCTGCTGCCGGGCAATGATGGCTGGAAGAACAAGAAGCCAGATGAGCCGTTAATCTAACTGCCAATACAAACCAATGTGGGAGAGGGCTTGCCTCCGATAGCAGTGTGCCAGTCAATACATTAACTGACTGATACGCCGCCATCGGGGGCAAGCCCCCTCCCACATTTGATTTCAGCGCCCGTTAAAGCTCGCCGAGGCCATCGATCAGCGCCTGGTTCTGCTCCGGCGTACCGATGCTGATCCGCAGGAACTGGGCAATCCGCTCCTGCTTAAAGTGCCGCACGATAATCCCTTGCTCACGCAGCTTGGCCGCCAGGCCGGCAGCGTCATGCCGTGGGTGGCGCGCAAAGATGAAGTTGGCCGCTGATGGCAGCACCTCAAAACCTTTGCCTTCCAATTGCGCGACTACTTTGTTACGGCTGTCGATCACCAACTGGCACGTCTTCTCGAAGTACTCACGGTCCTCAAACGCCGCTGCCGCACCGACAATCGCCAAACGATCCAGCGGGTAGGAGTTGAAGCTGTTCTTGACCCGCTCCAGCGCCTCGATCAGGTCCGGGTGACCCACAGCCAAGCCCACGCGCAAACCGGCCAGTGAGCGCGATTTGGAAAGGGTCTGGGTCACCAGCAGATTCGGGTAGCGATCCACCAGACTGATGGCGGTTTCGCCGCCGAAGTCGATATAGGCTTCATCGACCACCACCACCGAATCCGGGCTGGCCTTGAGGATCTGCTCTACTGCGTCCAGCGCCAGCACGCAGCCGGTCGGCGCATTCGGGTTGGGGAAGATGATCCCGCCGTTGGGCCTGGCGTAATCCGCAACACGGATCTGAAATTTCTCATCCAACGGCACCGGGTCGGACTGGATGCCGTAAAGACCGCAGTACACCGGATAGAAGCTGTAGCTGATATCCGGGAACAGCAGCGGCAGGTCGTGCTGGAACAGGCCGTGGAAGATGTGCGCGAGCACTTCATCAGAGCCGTTACCGAGAAACACTTTGCCGGCGTCGACCCCGTAATACTTGGCCACCGCCTGCTTGAGCAGGTCGCTGTTGGGGTCCGGGTACAAACGCAGGTTGTCGTTCAACTCGGCCTGCATCGCGGCCAGTGCTTTGGGCGACGGACCGTAGGGGTTCTCATTGGTGTTGAGCTTGACCAGCTTGGTCAGCTTTGGCTGTTCGCCGGGTACGTAAGGCACGAGGTCCCTGACGAAGGGGCTCCAGAATTTGCTCATGTGTTATTTCCCCTCTTCCAGGATTCGATACTCAGCACTACGGGCGTGTGCGCTCAACGACTCACCGCGGGCCAGCACCGAAGCGGTCTTGCCCAACTCGGAAGCACCTTGTGGCGAGCAGAAGATGATCGACGAGCGTTTCTGGAAGTCGTATACCCCCAGCGGTGATGAGAACCGCGCGGTGCCGGAGGTCGGCAACACATGGTTCGGGCCGGCGCAGTAGTCGCCCAGCGCTTCACTGGTGTGGCGCCCCATGAAGATCGCACCCGCATGGCGAATCGACGGCAGCCAGGCCTGTGGGTCAGCCACGGACAGCTCCAGGTGCTCCGGGGCGATACGGTTAGCCACTTCGATGGCCTGTTCCATGTCACGCACCAGGATCAGCGCGCCACGGCCGTTGATGGATTTCTCGATGATCTCTGCACGGTCCATGGTAGGCAGCAGCTTATCGATGCTGGCGGCGACCTTGTCGAGGAACTCGGCATCGGGGCTGACCAGAATCGCCTGGGCGTCTTCGTCGTGCTCGGCCTGGGAGAACAGGTCCATGGCGATCCAATCCGGATCGGTCTGGCCGTCGCACACTACGAGAATTTCCGAGGGACCGGCGATCATATCGATGCCAACCTGGCCAAAAACGTGGCGCTTGGCGGTGGCGACGTAGATGTTGCCAGGCCCCACCACTTTGTCGACCTTCGGCACGCTTTCGGTGCCGTAGGCCAGGGCCGCGACGGCTTGAGCACCGCCAATGGTGAACACACGGTCAACACCAGCGATGCAGGCCGCAGCCAGCACCAGTTCGTTGATTTCGCCGCGCGGGGTCGGTACCACCATAACCACTTCGGTCACGCCCGCCACCTTGGCCGGAATTGCGTTCATCAACACCGACGATGGATACGACGCTTTGCCACCCGGCACGTAGAGACCGGCACGATCCAGCGGCGTGACCTTTTGGCCCAGCACAGTGCCGTCGGCTTCGGTATAGCTCCAGGAGTCCTGTTTCTGCTTTTCGTGGTAGCTGCGCACACGCGCCGCCGCGACTTCCAGGGCTTCACGCTGAGGCGCAGTGATGCGCGTCAGTGCGAGCTCCAGGCGTTCGCGGGGAAGAATCAGATCGGACATGGACTTGACGTCCAGACCGTCGAACTGACGAGTGAAATCCACCAGCGCCGCATCACCACGCTCGCGCACGGCCTTGATGATGTCGAGCACCCGCTGGTTGACCGAGTCGTCGGACACGCTTTCCCAGCTCAGCAGATGATCCAGATGATGGGCGAAATCCGGGTCGGCAGCGTTGAGTCGGGCAATTGCAGTGGACGTGGTCATAGCGAGGGCCTCAATAGAATTGGCAAAAACTCAGGCGCCCTAAACTAGCAGTCGTTTCCGCTTGGGCACCTGAGAATTCTGGCTATGAGGCGGATAGACGGGCGCAGCCTTTCAGCTACGCGGGTAGGTCAACCGCGGTGTCGAGACTCCACTGCGGTGCGCAGGGTGTCGATCAACGCTTGGATACGGGCGTGCTGCATCTTCATCGACGCTTTGTTGACGATCAAGCGGGAGCTGATATCGGCGATGAAGTCCTGTGGTTCGAGACCGTTGGCACGCAGGGTGTTGCCGGTGTCGACCACATCGATGATCTTGTCGGCCAGGCCGATCAGCGGCGCCAGCTCCATCGAGCCGTAGAGCTTGATGATGTCGACCTGGCGGCCTTGCTCGGCGTAGTAGCGCTTGGCAACGTTGACGAACTTGGTTGCCACGCGCAGGCGGCCTTTAGGCTCGACGTCACCGACACGGCCGGCGGTCATCAGCTTGCACAGGGCAATACGCAGGTCCAGCGGCTCATACAGGCCCTGGCCACCGTATTCCATCAACACGTCTTTACCGGCGACGCCGAGGTCGGCCGCGCCATGCTCAACGTAGGTCGGCACGTCGGTAGCCCGCACGATCAGCAGGCGAACGTCGTCCTGGGTCGTAGGGATGATCAGCTTGCGGCTCTTGTCCGGATTCTCGGTCGGCACGATGCCCGCTTCAGCCAGAAGCGGCAAAGTGTCGTCAAGGATGCGGCCCTTGGACAGTGCGATGGTCAACATGGGAAACGTCAGTCCTTCATCAGGCTATTGCTGTCCGGTCGCAAACGGCGCCAGACGCAGATCGAGGCCATGACAGCCTCGATTTGAAACAAATTCAGCATACTGCGAGCTGACACCGTCTGTAGTGAGTGGGCTTGCCCCACGCTGAATTGCGTAGCGACCCAAAAAACGGGACCGCTACGCAGTCCGGCGCGGGGCAAGCCCGCTCACCACAGTGACGGTGTTTTCAGCTCCGGGAACTAGCCCGGTACGCGGCGGATTTTAGCGCCGAGCATCTGCAGTTTCTCTTCGATGCACTCGTAACCACGGTCGATGTGGTAGATGCGGTCGATCAGAGTGTCGCCTTCGGCGATCAGCGCCGAGATCACCAGACTGGCCGAAGCACGCAGGTCGGTAGCCATGACTGGCGCGCCCTTGAGCTTCTCGGTGCCGGTAACGATGGCGGTGTTGCCTTCAACCTGAATCTTCGCGCCCATGCGGTGCAGTTCATACACGTGCATGAAGCGGTTTTCGAAGATGGTCTCGATCACGGCACCAGTGCCTTCGGCAATCGCGTTCAGGGAGATGAACTGCGCTTGCATGTCAGTCGGGAACGCCGGGTACGGAGCGGTCCGCACGTTGACGGCTTTCGGCCGCTTGCCGTGCATGTTCAACTCGATCCAGTCTTCGCCGGTGGTGATTTCGGCGCCGGCTTCGCGCAGTTTTTCCAGGACCGCTTCCAGGATGGTCGGATCGGTGTCCTTTACCTTGACGCGACCACCGGTAACGGCGGCAGCAACCAGGTAGGTACCGGTCTCGATGCGGTCAGGCATCACTTTATAGGTTGCAGTGTGCAGGCGCTCTACACCATCAATGGTAATGGTGTCGGTGCCGGCACCGGAAACCTTCGCGCCCATGGCGTTCAGGAAGTTGGCCAGGTCAACCACTTCCGGCTCGCGCGCGGCGTTTTGCAGGACGCTGCGGCCTTTGGCCAGGGCAGCGGCCATCATGATGTTCTCGGTACCAGTCACGCTGACGGTATCAAAGAAGAAGTTCGCACCACGCAGGCCGCCTTCCGGCGCCTTGGCTTTGATGTAGCCGCCTTCAACGTCAATGACTGCGCCCATGGCTTCCAGGCCACGGATGTGCAGGTCCACTGGACGCGAGCCGATAGCGCAGCCGCCAGGCAGGGCGACTTCGGCTTCACCGAAACGGGCAACCATCGGGCCCAGCACCAAGATCGACGCACGCATGGTTTTCACCAGTTCGTACGGGGCGATCAGGGTCTTGATGGTGCGTGGGTCAATTTCGACGGCCAGCTTCTCATCAATCACAGGCTCGATGCCCATGCGACCGAACAGCTCGATCATGGTAGTGATGTCGTGCAGGTGCGGCAGGTTGGCCACGGTCACCGGGCCATCGCACAGCAGGGTCGCTGCCAGGATCGGCAAGGCGGAGTTTTTTGCACCGGAAATGCGAATCTCGCCATCAAGGCGAGCACCGCCGGTAATAATCAATTTATCCATAAGAATCTCGACGCCTAGGGGGCTCAGGTGCGCTCGGCCCAGGCCGCGCGGCTGAAAAATTTCATAGTGACCGCATGGATGCTGCCATCGGTGATCCACGGGTTCAAATGGGCATAGATCTGCTGCTGACGCTTGACTGGGCTCAATGCCGCCAGTTCATCGCTAATCACGTTCAGCTGGAAGTTGCAGCCTTCGCCTTCAACTTCTACGGTCGTATCCGGCAGCTTTCCTTCAAGAAAGCTCTTAACTTCTAGGGCCTGCATGCTCAACCTCTATCGGCGCCCAGTGCGCACGGGTCGCACATCATACAAAAAAGCCCCGCGCCTGCGAACCCCGCATAGCAGGACTCTGACGGGGGGCTTCTCCAATAATGTGTATTAAGGATGCGCCAACAGCTCGGTCAGACCGGAAACTTCGGCAATTTCGCGCATGTCTTCGGGCAACGCACGGATGCTAACCGGCTTCTTAGCCGCTTCGGCATCACGCATGAAGCACAGCAGCAACGACAACCCGACACTGCTGGACTTGGTTACCGCTGAGCAATCCAGGACCAGCTCCGGCGCAGCGCTCGACTTGATCAGCGCTTGGCCATGCTTGCGCAGAGCCGGGCCGGTTCGGTAATCCAGCACCCCGCTGATGAACAGCTGGCCAGAGTCGCCGAGACGAACAGCCGACTCGGTCATTGCGCCGGCTTCCCAGCAGCTTTATCGGTTTCTTCCTTGGCCTTGGCGACTTCACCGGCCCAACCATTGATGGTTTTGTCCAGGTCGTTGCCATTGCGCTGCATGGCGTCGGCAAACTGGTCACGGAACAGCTTGCCGATATTGATGCCGTTGATGATCACGTTGCGCAGTTTCCACTCGCCGTTGATCTTCTCCAAGGTGTACTGCACCGGGTACACGGCACCGTTATTACCTTTGACGCTCATGTTGACGCTGGTGCGATCGCCCGACTCATCACCGGCTGGAGCAACGGTAATACCTTGGTTGTTGTACTCAAGCAAAGCGTTGCCATAGAACTGGAACAGGCCGCGCTTGAAGTTTTCCTGGAACGTCTGCATCTGCGCAGGCGTGGCCTTGCGCGAATATTTGACCGTCATGATGCTGCGTGAGATGCCTTCAGCATCGACGACCGGGCCGACGATGCTGTTGAGCGCTTCATAGAACTTGGTTGGATCTTGCTTGTACTGTTCTTTATTGGCCGTCAGGTCAGCCAGCATCTTGCTGGTGGTGTCCTGCACCAGTTCGTGCGCAGAACCTGCCGCGTTGGCCATCAATGGCAGTGCTGCAAGCAGTACCAGCAGGCCACGTCGCAAGGTAGAGATCATGAACAGATTCCTCATTTGGCGTCTTTATTGACCGTATTGAGCAAAAATTTTCCGATCAGGTCCTCAAGTACCAGCGACGACTGAGTGTCGTGGATGGTCGAACCATCCTTGAGCAGGGCTGTTTCCCCGCCCACGCTGACACCGATGTACTTCTCGCCCAGCAGCCCCGCAGTGAGGATAGATGCAGTAGAGTCGGTAGGCAGATTATCCACCTTCTTGTCCAGTTGCATCGTCACTCGCCCGGTGAAGCTGTCGCGATCCAGATCGATTGCCGTGACCTTGCCAATGGTTACACCGGCCATGGTCACTTTAGCTCTGACAGTCAAACCGGCGATATTGTCGAAGTATGCGTAAAGTTTATAAGTATCGGCGGTTGGGCTGGCCGAAAGACCGCTGACTCGCAGAGCCAGCAACAGTAAAGCCAGGATGCCAGCCAGCAAGAAAAGGCCGACACCGATTTCCACAGTGCGGTTTTGCATCAGAAGTCTCCAAACATCAAGGCGGTCAAAATGAAGTCAAGGCCAAGTACTGCCAGCGAGGCGTACACAACGGTCTTGGTGGTGGCACGACTGATCCCTTCTGAGGTGGGCTCACAGTCATAGCCTTGGAATACGGCGATCCAGGTCACTACAAAGGCGAAGACGATGCTCTTTATAATGCCATTGAGCACGTCACCACTGAAGGTCACGCTGTTTTGCATGTTGGCCCAGTAGGAGCCGTCGTAGACGCCAAGCCAGTCCACCGCTACCCACGAACCGCCCCAGATACCGACCACGCTGAAGATCATCGCCAGCAATGGCAGGGAAATGAAGCCGGCCCACAGGCGCGGGGCAACAATGTATTTGAGCGGGTCCACACCGATCATTTCGAGGCTGGACAGCTGCTCGGTAGACTTCATGTTGCCAATTTCGGCAGTCAACGCGGAACCTGCGCGCCCGGCGAACAGCAACGCGGTCACCACCGGTCCCAGTTCACGTAGCAGCGTCAGGGCAACCATCTGCCCCACTGCCTGCTCCGAACCGTAGCTGGACAGGATATTGAAGCCCTGCAACGCCAGCACCATGCCGATGAACACCCCGGAGACCACAATGATCACCAGGGACATCACACCCACAGAATGCAGCTGCTTGATCAACAGGCCAAAGCCACCGCCAATACCGCCGCGGCCGAGCAAGGCGTGGAACAGGAAAATCGTCGAGCGGCCGAGCACTTCGACGATGTCGATGCCGGAGCGACCGAAAAGGCGAACTTTCTCGATAAGAGATGTTTTGCGCATCAACGCTTCCCCAGAAGATCTGAGCGGTAATCCGCTGCCGGAAAGTGGAAAGGCACAGGGCCATCGGGGTCGCCGGTCATGAATTGGCGAATGCGCGGGTTGTCGGCGTTCATCAGCTCTTCAGGCGTACCCTGCCCCAGCACCTGGCCATCACCGACCACATAGAGGTAATCGGCAATGCTCGCGGTTTCTGCAAGGTCGTGGGAGACCACGATACTGGTGATACCCAGGGCATCGTTGAGCAGACGGATCAGTCGTACCAGCACCCCCATGGCGATCGGATCCTGACCGACGAAGGGCTCGTCGTACATGAGAATCTGTGGATCGAGGGCAATGGCTCGCGCCAGGGCCACACGGCGCTTCATGCCGCCGGACAGTTCGTCGGGCATCAGATCAATTGCGCCACGGAGGCCGACGGCCTGCAATTTCAGCAACACAATGTCGCGAATCATTTCGTCGGACAGCTGGGTATGCACCCGCAGCGGAAACGCTACGTTCTCGAACACATCGAGGTCGGTGAACAGCGCACCGCTCTGGAACAGCACGCCCATATGCTTGCGCGCATCGAACAGATCACTGCGCGACAGCGTAGGCAGGTTTTGGCCATTGACCCACACTTCGCCGGCGCTGGGACGCAATTGCATGCCCATCAACCGCAACAGCGTGGTCTTGCCGCAACCGGACGGCCCCATGATGCCCGTGACCTTGCCACGGGGAATGCGAATATCGACGTTATTGAAGATGCTGCGCGTCCCGCGCTTGAAGGTCAGTCCCTTCAGCTCGACCGCGTAGGCGTTATCGGCACTCATCTAAACTCCTTGGGATGCAGCCTCTCACTCAGACACCACGCATGCGACAAACGTTTGCAACGGCGACGCATATAGATAGCCACATGGGCTGGGCGGACCGAACTGGCGGCGAACTATATCACTGCTCGTACAAGGCGCCCAAGGCCGGAACAGCGCTAGTTCAGTTTGGGGACAGGGAAAAAACGTTGCCGACTGTGTGACTGAGGATCGATCTCAGTCCCCTGCTGAATAAAGCCTGACGAACTTGCGTGAGGGAATTGATCATTACCGCTATAATCGCCGACTTTTCGTCAGGCTATACGATTTCAGACATGAGCCAATCCAGCGACCTTATCCAATCCGCACAACGCACCATCCGCCTCGAAGTCGAAGCCGTAGAAGGCTTACTGGCCCATATCGACGCAGATTTCGTACGCGCCTGCGAGATGATTCTGGCCAGCAAGGGCCGCGTTGTCGTGGTCGGCATGGGCAAATCGGGCCACGTCGGCAACAAGATCGCCGCCACCCTGGCGAGCACCGGGACCACGGCGTTTTTCGTGCATCCGGCGGAGGCGAGCCACGGCGACATGGGCATGATCACCAAAGATGACATCATCCTGGCGCTGTCCAACTCCGGTACCACCAACGAAATCGTGACCCTGCTGCCGCTGATCAAGCGCCTTGGCATCCAGATGATCAGCGTCACCGGCAACCCGGAGTCGACGCTAGCCAAGGCTGCCGATGTTAACCTGAACGTTCACGTCGCCCACGAAGCCTGCCCGCTGAATCTGGCACCGACCTCCTCCACTACCGCTGCCTTGGTTATGGGCGACGCCCTGGCCGTTGCGCTGCTTGAAGCTCGCGGGTTCACCGCTGAAGACTTCGCGTTCTCCCACCCGGGTGGCGCGCTGGGCCGCCGCCTACTGCTGAAAGTGGAAAACGTTATGCATTCAGGCGATGAATTGCCCCACGTCCAGCGCGGCACTTTACTGAAGGACGCGCTGATGGAAATGACTCGCAAGGGCCTGGGCATGACCGTGATCCTTGAAGCTGATGGCCGCCTGGCTGGGGTATTCACCGACGGCGACCTGCGCCGCACCCTGGACCGCACCATCGATATCCACACTGCGACCATCGATGCAGTGATGACGCCACACGGCAAGACCGCACGCCCTGAGATGCTGGCAGCTGAAGCATTGAAGATCATGGAAGACCACAAGATCGGCGCCCTGGTGGTTGTCGATAGCGACGACCACCCGGTTGGCGCCCTGAACATGCACGACTTGCTGCGTGCGGGAGTGATGTAAATGACCAGCGACCTGTTGCAACGCGGCAAAAACATCAGACTGGCGATTTTCGACGTTGACGGCGTGCTGACCGATGGCCGCCTGTACTTCCTCGAAGACGGCAGCGAATTTAAGACGTTCAACACCCTCGATGGCCAAGGCATCAAGATGCTGATGGCTGCAGGCGTGCAAACCGCGATTATCAGCGGCCGAAAAACGCCCGTTGTGGAACGCCGCGCACAAAACCTGGGGATTCCTCACCTGTATCAGGGCCGCGAGGATAAACTGGTAGTTCTGGACGAGCTTCTTGGCCAACTCAACCTAAGCTATGAGCAGGTCGCCTACTTAGGCGATGATCTGCCCGACCTGCCGGTCATTCGTCGAGTAGGGCTTGGCATGGCCGTCGCCAATGCGGCGGCGTTTGTTCGCGAGCACGCCCATGGCATCACCTGCGCCCGTGGTGGCGAAGGTGCAGCCCGCGAGTTCTGCGAACTGATCCTGCGAGCCCAAGGCAGCCTTGAAGCGGCCCACGCCGCCTACCTATAGAGCGTTTTATGCTGAGTAAAAAGATTCGCAACTTCCTGTTATTCGGGGTCATTGCCGCGCTGTTCCTCGCGGTGGGCTACTGGAATATCAGTCCGGGGCGCTTCCTCGACCAGCCTGTTGCGCAGGTCGACGAGGGGGCCATCGACTATTACGCCACCAATGCCTATAGCGTGCAGTTCCTGCCCGACGGCAAGCTGCAGTACGAAATGACGTCGGACAAAGTCGAGCACTTGAAGGCCACCGAAGTCACTCTGCTGACTAATCCGGACCTGAACCTGTACCGCGGCACCGAATTTCCGTGGCATGTCACCAGCAAGCGTGGTGAGGTGAACCCCGACGGCACCGAGGTAGAACTGATTGACTCGGTACGTGTTGCGCGCACGGATGCCAAAGCCCGTGACACGGTGATTACCAGCAGTCGCATGACCGTATTCCCGCAGAAGCAATATGCGCAGACCGAGCAAGACGTTAGAATCGACGGCGCTGGCGGTGTATCGACTGGCAAGGGAATGAAAGCGTATTTGAAAGAAAGCAGGATACACCTGCTATCGAACGTAAGAGGACAGTATGAGGCTCGTTAAAACTCTCCCTATTTTGCTCGGTTTGGGCGCAGCACTGGGAAGCGTGAGCGCCTGGGCTCTGCCGAACGATAGCCAGCAACCGATCCACATCTCGGCTGATGATGCGCAACTGGATGACAAGCAAGGTGTTGCCACCTATACCGGCGGCGTAATCATCACCCAAGGGTCGATGAAGATCACCGGTAATACCGTGACACTGACGCGTACCCAAGCCGGTGACATCGACGTCGTGACCTCAGTGGGCAACCTGGCTTACTTCGAACAGAAGCAGTCCGCTGCCGACACTGGCCCGATGAAGGGCTACGGCAAGACCATTCAGTATCACGCCCAGCAGAATCGCATTGTGCTGATCGACCAGGCCAAGGTGCTCAGCCCCGATGGCAACTCCACGGAAGGTGAAAAGATCACCTATGACACCGTGAAACAGATCGCTAACGCCGGTCGTGCCAATGGCAGCAAGGTCACCGCACCGCGCCCACGCATCGACATGGTTATCCAGCCGAAGAAGAAGACCGAGTAATGGCAACCCTGAAAGCCCAGCATCTGGCCAAGGCCTATAAAAGCCGTCAGGTCGTGCGCGACGTCAGCCTGTCGATCGACAGCGGCCAGATCGTCGGCTTGCTCGGCCCCAACGGCGCAGGCAAGACCACATGCTTCTACATGATTGTTGGCCTGGTCCAGGCGGATCAGGGTCGCGTACTGATCGACGACCTGGATGTCAGCCACCAGCCAATGCACGGTCGTGCACGCGCGGGTATCGGCTATCTTCCTCAAGAAGCATCGATCTTCCGCAAACTGTCAGTTGCCGACAACATTATGGCCATCCTTGAAACTCGCAAGGAACTGGACCGTGACGGCCGCCGACAGGAGCTGGAAAGCCTGCTGCAGGAATTCCATATCAACCACATTCGCGACAACCTTGGCATGAGCCTGTCCGGTGGTGAGCGGCGTCGCGTGGAAATCGCCCGCGCCCTGGCCACTGCCCCCAAGTTCATTCTGCTGGACGAACCGTTTGCCGGCGTCGACCCTATCTCGGTTGGCGACATCAAGCAGATCATCCATCACCTCAAGGCCAAGGGCATCGGCGTACTGATCACCGATCACAACGTGCGTGAGACCCTCGATATCTGCGAAACCGCGTATATCGTCAACGATGGTCAACTGATCGCAGAAGGCGACTCCGCCACCATCCTGGCCAACGAACTGGTCAAGGAAGTGTACCTGGGTCACGAGTTTCGCCTGTAAAGCCGCCTGCACAAACAAGGCGGTGGCAGGTCGTTTGCCTGATGCGCGGGAGTCAATGAAAACCTCCGGTTTTTTATTGTTACCGCGCTCTAGGCAAAGCCCTCGATATCAGGCATATAATTTGCTTATGTTTGGCGCTCACGCGCCCTGTCGTGGATGGCGCGTTGCGCCGGCGAATAAGGTGTTAAGCCCCTGCCATGAAACCATCGCTAGTCCTAAGAATGGGCCAGCAGCTGACGATGACACCGCAGCTGCAACAGGCCATCCGCCTGCTCCAATTGTCGACCCTGGACCTGCAACAGGAAATCCAGGAGGCCCTGGAGTCTAATCCGATGCTCGAACGCCAGGAAGAAGGCGACGACTTCGATAATGCAGACCCGTTGGCCGACAACATCGAGCAAAAGCCCAACGCAGACGTGCAGGAACCGTCCTACCAAGAGACCGCCCCTACGGTGGATAACCTTGAGGAAGGCGATTGGAACGAACGCATTCCCAACGAGCTTCCCGTAGACACTGCTTGGGAAGACGTCTACCAGACCAGCGCCAGCAGCCTTCCCAGCAACGACGATGATGAGTGGGACTTCACTACCCGCACGTCCGCCGGCGAAAGTCTGCAGAGCCATTTGTTGTGGCAGCTGAACCTCGCGCCGATGTCGGACACCGATCGCCTGATCGCCGTCACCCTGATCGATTGCATCAATAACCAAGGCTATCTGGACGAGACACTCGAAGAGATTCTTGAGGCCTTCGACCCCGAACTAGATATCGAACTGGACGAAATCGAAGCCGTCCTGCACCGCATCCAGCAATTTGAGCCCGCGGGTATTGGTGCGCGCACCCTTAGCGAATGCCTGCAGCTGCAACTGCGCCAGCTGCCCGCCAAGACCCCATGGCTCGCCGAGGCCCAGCGCCTGGTCACCGACTACATCGACCTGCTCGGCAGCCGCGATTACAGCCAACTGATGCGTCGCATGAAGCTCAAGGAAGACGATCTGCGCCAGGTCATCGAGCTGGTGCAAAGCCTCAACCCGCGTCCCGGCTCGCAGATCGAGTCCAGCGAGGCCGAATACGTAGTTCCTGACGTGATCGTGCGCAAGGACAACGAGCGCTGGCTGGTGGAACTTAACCAGGAGTCAGTGCCACGCCTGCGAGTCAACCCGCAATATGCAGGTTTCGTGCGACGCGCCGACACCAGTGCCGACAACACCTTCATGCGCAACCAGTTGCAGGAGGCGCGCTGGTTCATCAAGAGCCTGCAAAGCCGTAACGAAACCCTGATGAAAGTCGCCACGCAGATCGTCGAGCATCAGCGCGGCTTCCTGGAATACGGCGATGAAGCGATGAAGCCTTTGGTTCTGCACGATATCGCCGAAGCGGTAGGCATGCACGAGTCGACGATTTCCCGCGTTACCACGCAAAAATTCATGCATACCCCACGGGGTATTTATGAGTTGAAATACTTTTTCTCCAGCCATGTCAGCACCTCAGAAGGCGGCGAATGCTCCTCCACGGCAATCCGCGCAATCATCAAAAAACTGGTTGCCGCGGAAAATCAGAAAAAGCCGTTGAGTGACAGCAAGATCGCTGGTTTACTGGAGGCACAAGGCATTCAGGTCGCCCGTCGAACCGTCGCCAAGTACCGCGAATCCCTTGGGATCGCGCCTTCCAGCGAGCGTAAGCGTTTGATGTGACGGGCGGGCCACAGCGTTCCAGTGGCGGGTATTCCTACCCGCCGCTTTATGCACTGGCAACGAAGGAGAAGCTGTATGCAAGTCAACATCAGTGGACACCATGTAGAAGTCACCCCTCCCCTGCGCGAATATGTCGAGCAGAAGCTGAAAAGGCTTGAGGGTCATTTTGACAAGATCACCAATGTGCAAGTGATCATGAAGGTCGACAAGCTTCAGCAGAAAATCGAAGCGACCCTACAGATTCCCGGTGGCGAAGTAGTCGCCAACGCCGAGCATGAAGACATGTATGCATCAATCGATGCCTTGACTGACAAGCTCGACCGCCAACTTAAAAAGCATAAGGAAAAGCAGCAGAGCCTTCTTCAGGGCACAGGCCGCTAACACTCCCCACCCATGATTCGACTTGAAACCATCCTGACCCCCGGCCGCTCCCTCGTGAACGTGCCGGGCGGCAGCAAGAAGAAAGCCCTCGAACAAATTGCCAACCTGATCAGCAGCCAAGTGCCTGAACTGGAGATGCAAGATGTCTTCGAGGCTCTGATTGCCCGTGAAAAACTGGGTTCCACCGGTTTTGGCAACGGCATCGCCATTCCTCATTGTCGCCTCAAAGGCTGTGAGACACCTGTCAGCGCGCTGCTGCACTTGGACGCGCCTATCGATTTCGATGCCATTGATGGCGCCCCGGTCGACCTGCTGTTTGTTCTGCTGGTCCCACAGGCCGCCACCGATGCGCACCTGGAACTGCTTCGGCAGATCGCCAGCATGCTCGACCGCAAAGAAGTACGCGACAAACTGCGCAGTGCCGGCAGCAACGAGGCGCTGTACCAAGTTGTCCTGGATGAGCAAAACGGGCAGTAATCATGCGTTTGATCATCGTCAGCGGCCGCTCCGGCTCGGGTAAAAGTACCGCCCTCAACGTTCTTGAGGACAACGGCTTCTATTGCATCGATAACCTGCCGGCCGGCCTACTGCCGGAGTTGGCGGAACGCGCTCTGATCCACACCGAGCTGGCGCAACCTCTGGTTGCCGTTTCGATCGACGCCCGCAACCTGCCCAGCCACCTCTCTCGGTTCCCGGAACTGTTGGAAGAAGTGCGCGCCAAGCATATTCATTGTGATGTGCTGTACCTGGACGCCGATGAAGAGACGCTGCTCAAACGCTTCTCCGAAACCCGTCGACGCCACCCCCTCAGCAGCCCTCACCGTTCTCTGGCTGAAGCCATCGAGGACGAAACCAAGTTGCTGGGGCCGATCATTGACCTCGCCGACCTTAAGATCAACACCACCGGCCTTAACCTTTACCAGCTGCGCGATGCCATCAAACTGCGCCTGCTGAACCAGCCGGAGCCTGGCACGGCGTTTCTCGTCGAGTCTTTTGGCTTCAAACGTGGCATGCCGGTGGATGCCGATCTGGTGTTCGACGTGCGCTGCCTGCCCAACCCCTACTGGAAGCCAGAGTTACGCGACCAATCAGGGCTGGACCTACCTGTGGCTGAGTACCTAGCCGCACAGCCGGATGTGGAGGAGATGTTCCAGGACATTTCCAGCTATCTGCTGAAGTGGCTGCCGCGCTTTGCCGCGAGCAACCGGGCCTATGTCACTATTGCCATTGGATGCACCGGCGGTCATCACCGTTCGGTATACCTGACCGAGCGCTTGGGCCAAGCACTGCAACAAACCCTCAAGAACGTCCAGGTTCGCCACCGCGACCTTAGCTGAAAGGAACACCTGCGCGATGCCCGCTCTGGAAATTGAAATCATCAACAAGTTGGGCTTGCACGCCCGCGCCTCGGCCAAGTTTGTCGGAGTAGCCGGGCAGTTCCCCTGCCAGATCAGGGCTGGACGCACACCTGAAAGCATGGTCGACGGCAAAAGCATCATGGCGATGATGATGCTGGCGGCCGGCAAAGGCACCAAAATTCATTTGAAGACCGAAGGCGAGCAAGACCAGGAAGCGATGGAAGCTCTGGTGGCGTTGATCAACAACTACTTTGATGAGGGTGAGTAACCTCACCCTTTGACACAAACGTGAAGCCGCAACGGCTTCACCCCAATGCGGTATCCATCGCCATCATCAAGCAAAATCCAATGCAGAGCCCCAAGCTGGCGAGCTTTTCGTGGCCATTGCGCCGCGACTCCGGGATCACCTCATGGGTCACTACCAACAGCATCGCCCCGGCAGCCAGCGCCAGCCCCAAAGGCAACAACACCTCGGCCAGGCTCACCAGCCAAGCGCAGAGCACGGCAAACACCGGTTCCACCAAGCCTGAAGCAGCACCAATCAGGAATGCCTTGGCCCGCGACATCCCTGCCCCGGCCAACACCAACGCAATCACAAGACCTTCGGGCACATCCTGCAAGGCGATGCCCATGGCCAAGCTGTCGGCATCCGGCATGCCGCCGCCGGCAGAGACGCCAACCGCCATGCCTTCCGGAATGTTGTGAGCAATGATAGCGAACACGAATAGCCAGATGCGCGGCGGTATCACCGGCTTGTCCGGTGTGCCCACCAGCATTTCCGGACTCGCGCCGGAGACCCTGCGGTCAACCAGATAGAGCCCGAACGCTCCCAACATAATGCCGAAACTGATCAGCCCGCTCGCGCCCCAGGACGTAAGCCCCAGGCTTTCTGCAGCAGCGATACCCGGTACCACCAGTGAAAAGGCGGTTGCAGCCAGCATCACGCCAGCCCCAAAGCCCAGCAAGGTATCGCTCACGGCCACCGGCATCCGCCGAATCACCAATACCGGAACCGCGCCCAGCGCAGTACCGAGCGCGCAGATCGCCCCGCCCTGCAAAGCACGCAGGATGCGCGGTTCAAGGTCCAGCCAGGCCAGCCCGTGGGCCACCAGCAATGCAGTACCTGCCAGTAGCAGTAGCGAGCCAAGCGCATAGCGAAACAGTCGCACGCTGCCGATCGCCAGTGTATCAGTGCCCATAGTCGGCCTTAGATCTTGTTATAGAGGTAAATGTCAGGCCATAGCAGCCTGATAGCGTGCGGCAACTTCTGGCCAGTTAATAACACTGTAGAAGGCATTGATGTATTCCGGGCGGCGGTTCTGGTAGCGCAAATAGTAAGCATGCTCCCATACGTCCAGGCCGAGGATCGGCGTGTTGCCGCTCATCAGCGGGCTGTCTTGGTTACCGCTGCTTTCCACGACCAAGGTCTTTTGCGGCGTAACGCTCAGCCAAGCCCAGCCGCTGCCGAAGCGGGTCAATGCGGCTTTGGTGAAGGCCTCCTTGAAACTATCAAAACCTCCAACTTGCTCGTCAATTGCCTTGCCCAATGCGCCCTCTGGCTTACCGCCCCCTTGAGGTGACATCACCGCCCAGAACAGCGAGTGGTTAGCGTGGCCGCCACCTTGGTTGATCACGGCTGCGCGAAGCTTTTCCGGTAGTTGCTGCACGCTGGACACCAGTTTTTCCACCGGCCAGCCGGCGAACTCAGTGCCCTCGACGGCGGCATTAAGGTTGTTGATGTAGGTCTGGTGATGCTTGGTGTAATGAATTTCCATGGTTTGCGCATCAATATGCGGCTCCAGGGCATCGTAGGCGTAAGGCAAGGCAGGCAAGGTATAGGTCATATCAATGTGCTCCGTATTGAGGCGTAGTCGGTTGCGCCGCAGTACCGCCCAGTAAGCGATGGGTGCGCGGGTACTCGCCGTGATCGCTGATGAAATTCAACAGTTCGACGTAAGTCTTGCTGCTCTGGCGCAGGGCCGCCTCCCGCAGCTGCGGGCTCAGGCGCGCGTCCTGCATGGTCTGCAGCAAGCGCTGGTGAATGGCGCAAAGGTATTCGGCGCTTTCCTCAGGCTGATTCAAGTGCAGGTGCAGGTCAGCCAGGTTGTGATGGGAAATGACGCAAGCCGCCACTGCTTCGTCGGCATTCGCCCAGCGTTCGAACAACACCTGGGCCAAGGCCAGGGCTTGCAAATAGGCCTCGCGAGCGTCAACCAACTCGCCTTGCATAAAGCAGCGATTGGCCCGTTCGATCGTGCGCTTCCAGTGCTCCATGGTGAGCCTCCAAAGCAGAGTCGGTGATTAAACGCCGCCAGCCGTGAGCTTTTCCGGATCCAGCAGGATTTCCAGTTGGCTGCGCGGCAAGTCGGTGTGCTCAAGGGCGACATCAATCACTGGACGGCCTTGCTGATAGGCCTTCTTGGCGATTTCAGCAGCCTTTTGGTATCCAATGATCGGGTTGAGTGCAGTAACCAGTATCGGGTTGCGCGACAGTGCTTCCTTGAGCTTGGCTTCATTGACCTTGAAGCTGGCGATGGCTTTGTCCGCCAGCAGGCGGCTGGAGTTGGCCAGCAGTTCGAGGCTGCTGAGCAGGTTATGGGCGATGATAGGCAGCATCACGTTCAGCTCGAAGTTGCCGGATTGGCCAGCGACGGTAATCACCGTGTCATTGCCAATGACTTGTGCAGCCACCATGGCAGTCGCTTCAGGGATTACAGGGTTGACCTTGCCGGGCATGATCGAAGACCCCGGCTGCAGGCCTTCCAGCTCGATCTCACCCAGGCCGGCAAGTGGACCGGAGTTCATCCAGCGCAGGTCATTGGCGATTTTCATCAGCGATACGGCGGTGGCTTTCAGTTGGCCGGACACCGCCACGGCTGTGTCCTGGGAACCAATCAGCGCAAACAGGTTTTTACCCGGAGTGAATTTCACATCCGTCAGGCTGCTTAGTTGCTGACTGAAACGCGCCGCGAATTCCGGATGGGCGTTGATCCCAGTGCCCACCGCCGTTCCGCCTTGCGCGAGGGCCTGCAGGCTTGGCAGCAAGTCCTGCAGATGACCGATATTGGCTTTGAGTTGCTGCGCCCAACCATCGAGTACCTGACTCATACGGACCGGCATGGCGTCCATCAGGTGCGTGCGGCCTGTCTTGATGAACGGGTGAACTTCTTTGGCTTTCTGCTCGATCACCTGCACCAGGTGAAGAAGCGCCGGAAGCGTTTGCTCGTGCAATACCAGCGCCGCGCTGACGTGAATAGTGGTCGGGATAATGTCGTTGCTGCTTTGGCCGCAGTTGACGTGATCGTTCGGGTTCACCGCTTCGCCCAGCAAACGGCTGGCGAGGGTCGCGATCACTTCGTTGGCGTTCATGTTGGAGCTGGTACCAGAGCCGGTCTGGAAGATATCCACCGGGAAGTGCTGCATGAAGTCGCCTTCCAGCAACCCTTGGGCAGCATCAACGATGGCCTTGCCCTGCCCTTCGCTGATTTGCTTGAGGTCGACGTTGACCTTGGCGGCAGCAGCCTTGGCAAGGATCAAGGCGCGAATAAACTCTGCCGGCATACGTTGGTGGCTGATAGGGAAGTTGTTCACTGCGCGCTGGGTCTGTGCGCCATACAAGGCCTCGGCAGGCACTTGCAGTTCGCCCATGCTGTCGCGTTCGATACGGGTGTTACTCATCGTTAGATCCTTGCACCAGGTCGGAGTGGGAGATTGATGGCAGCAATTCGCACGTCGCCAATTGCCAGGCAAAGGTCTGCCAGCGCTTGAGGCGGCAGGCACAGTGGGAGAGTTTTTCCAAGTCGCGCAGAGGGCGCCAAGCCTGATCCAGGCAAGTGGAACGCCAATGCCAAGGCAAGGCGATATCACTGGCGGTATCGATTAACAGGCGGAATGACGTTTCAGCGATCGTCCACGGATGAGTCGCAGTGCAGCACGCCAGGTATCGACCCTCATTTAGGTAATGTTCGATCAGGCGAGGTTCATTAGGATCGAGGCCGCAGCGAATCTGACGACTCATCCAGCGCCAGCTTTCCAGGTACGGATCCTCATGCAGGACAGAACTCATGATCCACGCTCATTCGATAATGATATTTATTATTAAATGATATTGAGAATCAAAGCAACGGCAGCATTGTGATCGCCCTGAATTCCAAGCACAAAAAAAGCGCGCTATCCGTGGGATAGCGCGCTTCTCAGAGAGGATCGATCAGCTGCCGGCGACAGTCATCCGCTCGATCAACACCGACCCGGTGCGAATATTGCTGCGCAGTTCCAGATCGTTACCCACGGCAACGATCTGCTTGAACATGTCACGCATATTGCCGGCAATCGTCACTTCCTGAACCGCGAACTGAATCTCGCCATTTTCCACCCAGAAACCCGCCGCGCCGCGGGAGTAATCGCCGGTGACCATGTTCAGGCCGTGCCCCATCAATTCGGTTACCAGCAGGCCACGTCCCATACGCCGCAACAGCGCTGCCTGATCTTCATCGCCATGGGTCACGAACAGGTTATGTACGCCGCCGGAGTTGGCAGTGCTGGGCAGGCCGAGTTTGCGACCTGAGTAAGTACCCAGTACGTAAGACACCAACTCACCGTTCTCGACGAACGGCTTGGCGTACGTGGCCAGGCCATCGCCATCGAACGCCGAGCTGCCCATGGCGCGCATCAAGTGCGGACGCTCATCAATGGTCAACCAATCGGGGAAGAGCTTCTGGCCAATGGCGCCTTCAAGGAACGACGACTTGCGATACAGATTGCCGCCCGAAATCGCGCCAAGGAAACTGCCAAACAAACCGCCCGCCAACTCCGCTGAAAACAGCACCGGCACTTCGCAGGTTGGCACCGGACGGGCGCCCAGGCGGCTAGCGGCACGTTGTGCGGCACGCTGACCAATGCTGACCGGGTCGGCCAGCAGTTCACCCTGACGGCTCACGTCATACCAGTAATCACGCTGCATCTGGCCATTGGCCTCGGCGATCATCACGCAGCTCAAGCTATGACGGGTGGATGCATATCCCCCGATAAACCCGTGGCTGTTGCCATAAACACGACAGCCTTGGTGAGTATTCAACGTGGTGCCATCGGCGTTCTTGATGCGGGCATCAGCATCAAACGCAGCGGCTTCACAGGTCAGCGCCAGCTCAATGGCCTGCTCGGGCGTAATGTCCCAGGCATGGAAAAGATCGAAATCCTTCAAGTCCTTGGCCATCAGCGCTTTGTCTGCCAGACCTGAGCTTTCATCTTCGGAAGTGTGCTTGGCAATCGCCAACGCGGCGGCCACAGTCTCGCGAATGGCTTCCGGGCCACTGGCGGAGGTACTGGCCGACCCTTTGCGCTGCCCAGAATACAAGGTGATGCCAAAGCCCTGGTCGCGGTTGAATTCAACAGTTTCCACTTCCCGCTGACGTACCGACGTCGACAGACCCTGCTCCAGCGAGACCGCAACTTCACAGGCACTGGCCCCCTGGCGCTTAGCCTCGGCAAGGATCTGCTCGACTTGTTCCTGCAGGGCCGGTAACGCTTGCGGACCGACGCTTTGGGCTGCACTCATGGTTTTCTCCACTCAAATTCTGCTTTCGGTTAAGGCCATCGAGCGACCGGGCCGGACAAGCGGCCCCCGACTGGTTATCATGGCGGCGTTTCTTTGCGGACTGCCACCATGGTTGATTCTTACGACGACTCCCTCGATGGGGAGAAAAGCAAAACCCAGGTCAAACGTGAGCTGCATGCTCTGGTTGACCTTGGCGAGCGCCTTACAACGCTCAAGAAAGACTTGATTGCAAAACTGCCACTGACCGACGAGATGCGCCGGGCGCTTGCTGACGCACCCAAGCACACTGCGAATATCGCGCGTAAACGGCACATCATGTTTATCGGCAAGCTGATGCGCGATCAGGACACTGACGCCATTCTGGCCTTGCTTGATCAAACCGATGCCTCCACTCGCCAGTACAACGAACGTTTCCATAATCTGGAACGTTGGCGTGACCGCCTGATCTCGGGCGATGACGCAGTGCTGGAGAAATTCGTGCTGGACTACCCGGATGCGGACCGCCAACAACTGCGCTCCCTGATCCGTCAGGCCCAGCATGAGCAGGCGCATAACAAGGCGCCCGCCACCAGCCGTAAAATCTTCAAATACATCCGTGAGCTGGACGAGACTCAACGCGGACTGCGTTGATGCCCTTCCCCGGGTGGCGGTCTTCGCCACCCGAAGCTCCATCCCTTACGACCCCGTGCCACCCACGGTGATCGCATCAATTTTCAGGGTTGGCTGGCCGACACCGACCGGTACTGACTGCCCATCTTTCCCGCACACGCCGACGCCGCTGTCCAGCGCCAAGTCGTTGCCGACCATCGACACCTTGCTCATGGCTTCCGGGCCATTGCCAATCAACGTTGCCCCTTTGACCGGCGCGGTAATCTTGCCGTCTTCGATCAGGTATGCCTCGCTGGTGGAGAACACGAATTTGCCACTGGTGATATCCACTTGGCCGCCGCCGAGGTTGGCGCAGTAGATACCGCGTTTAACCGAGGCGATGATTTCCGCCGGATCGCTTTCGCCACCGAGCATGTAGGTGTTGGTCATGCGGGGCATCGGCAGGTGCGCGTAGGACTCACGGCGGCCGTTACCGGTGCGCGCCACGCCCATCAGGCGGGCATTGAGTTTGTCTTGCATGTAGCCCTTGAGCACACCGTTTTCAATCAGGGTGGTGCATTCAGTGGGCGTGCCTTCGTCATCGACGCTCAGCGAACCACGGCGACCAGCCAAGGTTCCGTCATCGACAATGGTGCAGAGCTTGGACGCAACCATCTCGCCCATACGCCCGCTGTAGGCAGAGCTGCCCTTGCGGTTGAAGTCACCTTCCAGGCCGTGGCCCACGGCTTCGTGGAGCAATACCCCTGACCAGCCAGAACCCAGCACCACCGGCAGCGTACCCGCCGGGGCCGGAATAGCTTCCAGGTTCACCAACGCCTGGCGCAGCGCTTCACGGGCATAGCCCATCGCGCGGTCTTCAGTAAGGAAATAACGGTAGTCAGTACGCCCGCCGCCGCCATGCCCACCGCGCTCGCGGCGACCGTTCTGTTCGACGATCACACTGACATTGAAGCGCACCAAAGGCCGTACATCCGCCGCCAGGCCGCCGTCGGTGGATGCCACCAGGATGCGCTCCCACACACCGGCCATGCTCACGGTGACCTGCTGGATACGTGGATCCAGGGCGCGGGTAGCCGCGTCGATGCGCTTGAGCAAATCAACCTTTTCCGCCCGGCTGATCACTTCCAAAGGGTTGTCCGGCGCGTATAGCTGGGCAACGTCCTGAGTACTGAACGCTTGCACCGTGCCATTTTGGCCAGCCCGGGAGATAGAACGCGCTGCACGTGCGGCAAGACCCAAGGCCTCCAAAGTGATTGCGTTGCTGTAGGCAAAACCGGTCTTTTCACCGGATTGCGCGCGCACGCCGACACCTTGGTCGAGGTTGAAACTACCTTCCTTGACGATGCCATCTTCCAGCGCCCAGGACTCGGAAATCTGGCCCTGGAAATACAGGTCAGCGGCGTCGATTCCTGGCCCGGCAAGATCGCCCAACACGGTTTGCAAGCTTTCGATGGTCACGCCACCGGGTGCCAGGAGGTGTTCACTGACTGAGGACAACAACTCGCTCATAGGTTTGGCCTTAAATTCATCGTTCTGAAGCAGGTCGCTGCGCGCCCTGCGAGAAAAAGCGCCGATGGTTGACCACCGGCATGCGCGCCCGTATCGACGCCTGTTCACTACTATCGCGCTCGGCCAGCAACACCGCTTCGCCTTGATCCTGTTGTGTCAGCACACGCCCCCATGGGTCGACAATCGCTGCATGACCATAGGTTTCCCGTGGCCCCGGATGCACGCCGCCCTGGGCCGCCGCCAGCACATAGCACTGGGTTTCGATGGCCCGTGCGCGTATCAGCACGTCCCAGTGCGCGGCACCGGTTACAGCGGTAAAGGCCGAGGGCGCAGTGATCAATTCAGCCCCCGCCGCCCGCAACTCGCTGTACAGCTCAGGAAAGCGAAGGTCGTAACACACCGTCAGGCCCAAACGGCCGACCGGTGTATCCGCCACCACCACGTTACTCCCGAAAGCATAGTCGTCGGACTCCCGATAGCGACCCCGGGCATCCGCCACATCCACGTCAAACAAATGCAGCTTGTCGTACCGAGCAACGATTTCGCCATGATCATCGATCAACAGCGAGCAGGCATTGGATTTGGAGTTCGGTTGGTCCTTGGGCGGCAACGGCAATGTGCCGGCCACTATCCATAAGGTGAGGTCGCGGGCGGTCTGTTTCAACCACGGCAGGATCGGACCTTCGCCCAGAGCCTCAGCCCGACCGATGTCCGCCACGTCGCGGCGGCCCATTGCGGCGAAGTTTTCCGGCAGCACCGCCAGCTTCGCGCCGCCCGCCGCCGCTTTTTCCAACAAACGCCGAGCCTGTGCCAGATTGGCCAACACATCGCTCTGGCTGACCATTTGAATTACCGCAAAGGACATGAGCCGACACTCCGTAATGGGCATGCACCAAAAAAAGAGAGCCCCATGCTACTCCGCAGGCCCTCAGTTTGGTTTTTCAAATGGCTTGTCGAAGGTGATTTTTGGATCCTTCCACGGTCCTTCCACCTTGTATTGGACGCTGGCAAAACGCGAAACCCGATCACCAATCAGCTTGTCGATCAGGAACAAAGCCCCACCAATGGCAGGTGCACCGACGATCAGTGCAGCGATCGGCAGGTTGTTGGTCACAGGCAACGTCACCAACAACTTGGCATCGACGCGGTCAGCTACCAAGTCCAAGGTACCGTTCAGTTCCAAGTTGCTCGACGGCCCGGTCATAGTGATCGGCTCCCGCGTGACGAACACACCGTTGCTCGCCGCCAACAGGCCTTTGACTCGGTCATAGCTCAAGCCTTTGCCGAGCAGGTCGGAGAAATCCAGCCGCAGGCGTCGCCCGATGGAGTTGAAGTTGAGCAGACCGAACACCCGCAGCGCCTGGGCGCCACCTTCTACTTCAACAAACTGACCTTTTCGGAACGCTGCATCCAGGCTACCGGAGAAGCGCTTTGGCCCGACCCATGCCGGCGAACCAGGCCAACGCCCATCCACATCCAGATGGAAGTCTTCGCTGGTTACAGTGGGTGCATAGCCCCAGCCCTTGAGTACATCGGCGATATTTTTACCGTCCAGGCGGCCTTTGTACCAACTGCTGCTGCCCCCTGGAGCGCCTTCCCATCCGCCAGCGCCTTTGAGCTGCATGCCCTTCAGACCCAGGTCCAGATCGCTGAAAGCCAAGCCTTTAGTAGTTGGACGGATTTTTAGCGACCACGCGCCCAGCAGCTCTGGCCCCTGGAACAGTTGCGCAATGGCGATATCCAGAGCCGGAATATCCTTTGGGTCGATGCTGCCCAACGGGTCGGGGGCGTTTTCATCGGCCTGCACCGTCGGGTCCACCGCCGGTAGTTTTACGTATTGCAGGTTGACCCCAATCGGCGCGACCTTACTATCAGGCAAGGTCACACTGCCCTTGGCCTGCTGACTGTCGAACTGCAAGCCCCAGGCAACGGGTTTTCGGTCCAACTGCAGATTGACCTGATCGAACTGAGTACCTAAACCGGTGAGCTTGCCTATCTTGAAGTCGGCACCGCTTAGCAGTTGCTTGGCACTGCCACCCGGATCGTTGCCGGCATACTGGCTCACCAGTTTTTTCCACGGATCGATGTCGAGCTCCGAAAGCACTCCACGAATGCGCAAGCCCTTGGCAGCGGGCAGCACTGCATCGCCATCGCCGAGGAACAACTCGCCACGGCCATCATTGAATTTGTCCGGCGGCGCAGCAAAGGTAAAGTTGGCCAGCTCACCGTAATCAAACCAGTAGCGTCGTTCGGCGCCCTGCAAGGTCATGCGGAATACGCTGTCACGCCCCTGGCTCGCTGGCATGCCGAACGGTGCAGGCAAGTCCACCGCAACACCCTTGAGATTGGAGCTGACCATCAACTGGCTGTCGGCACCGTCCAGGTTGAGCTGCAACTGATACGGAATATCACCGGAAACCGGCAACGGCTGGCTGATTTTCAACCACTCTGTCAGCCGCTTGACCGTCACCTGGCCCCTGGCGGTTACACGGGTGCTGATATTGCCCGGTTTGCCATCGGCAAAGATTTGCGCGGAGATCGGCCGGTCAAACGCCTGGGCCGTGATGTTCTCGCCACTGAGGCCCTTGGCGCTGTCGAAGCGGAAATTGCCCTTGAGTTGAGTCAGGTCCAGGGGTGGTTCAGCCAGTTGCAGGCGTGCCTTGTCGGTCTGGAAATCCACTACGATCTTGGGCTCGATGCCTTTAACAAGCGGAACATCCAGGTCCAACTTGCCTTGCAGGTCGCCTTCGCCTTTCCAGCCGGCAAAGGTGGAAGCGGTACCAATCGGCGCTTCTTGAAGGATCTTCAGCCCATCCCCCAGGCCGCCGGCAAAACCACCTGTCAGCAGCAGGTGACTTTCCTTGCCGGACGGTGCGTGGGGAATATTGACGTACACGTCCTTGACCTTGGTATCCAACAACTGGCCCTTGCTGGCCAGGATGCGCACACCAGTCTCTTCGACAAACACCTCACCCTTGACCTTGCTCACATGAGGCCAGCCCGGCTGGAACGCTAACTCGGCGTCATGCACCTTGAAGAACAGGCTGATATTGCGCGAAGCCGGCAACGCGTCGTGATTCAACGAACCCTGATACTGGAAAAAACCTTGATCCACCGCCCCCTTGAGAATCGCCGTGCGCAGCCATTCATCAAGGGCTGGGCTCAGCACCGCAGGCAGGTACTTTGGAGTGAAACGCCCATCGCCGTCGACCATACCGACCCGCAGGTCCATGTAGTCTTCCTGGCTATGGTCGAAATGCAGGCGGATCAGGAAGTCCGCAGCGATCTTGCCTTCTTCTCCCAGCACCTTGATATACGGGGCGATGAGGGTGAAGCCTTCTTTATCCAGCTTCCAGGTCAGGCGCGCATTGGCCTGAAGATATTGCCAGGGCTTGGCGAAGATCGGATCGAGGTGCAGGGAAAAATCCTTGCTGTCCATGCGCAACTCGCCACCGCCCAAGTCGCCGCTGATACTGCCAGACACGTTTCGCGCGGCCGGTGCTCCGAAATAGGCGTCAAACCCGACCCGCTCAAGGTTGGCAGCAAAACTGACTTTTTGATCGGTCGTATCCTGAGGACGGAAATCCACCAGCACGTTGCGCAACAGGCCGATGGCCTTCAGATGCTCGACGGTCTTGGCGAAGCCTTCCGGCAGCGGCGCCAGAGCGTTCAGCAATGGCGTGATAGGGGTCAGGTCGAGGCGGTCAGCCTGCAGCTTCCAGACTTCCTGGTCCTTATCGGTGGCCAGAGTCTGTTGCAATTGCAGGCGCGACTCCCAGCGAGTTTCACCCAGGTTCATCGCCAGGGAATCAAACAGCACCTTAAGTCCCGTATCACTGCGTTGCAGGTAAGCCGTGAGGGCCAGGTTTTCGATGAGCACTGGCTTGCGTTCTGCGTAGCGGCCTTTCACTTGTGGAGAGTTGAGGCGCACCACCGCGCTCTGCACAGTACCTTTGCCCCAGTTCAGCCAGAATTCACCGCCGGCTTTGAACTGCGTGAGTGTCCACTGCTGAGTCAGCTTGGCCGGAATCCACTTGGCCCAGTCGCTTTGCGGCAGGCTGAGATAGGCCTGAACCTCGGCATCCTTCCATTGGCTGGCGCGAATGCGGCTGCGCAGGCTGAGCGCCATAGGCTGCCCGTCTGGCAGGGTCAGGCGTGCGTCCAGACGTTGACGGGTGATGCCGGTGTGCAGACTCAGCCCCACGTAGGTCAACGTGACCGGTGCCTGATCGAACGGTTGCAAAGTGAGCTGACTGTCGAGCAAGGACACGCGCTTTACCATCTGCATGCGCTTGAGCAATTGCTCCGGATCCAGCGGCTGCTCGTCCTGAACCGGCATGCCCTGAAGCGCCCAATGACCGTCCTTGTCTTCCTTGGCGCTCAGTTGCAGGCCGCTGACCTGCAAGTGCGCCAGGCGCACCTCACGTGCCATCAGGCTGTCCCAGATAGCCGGCACCACTTCGACCTGGTCAAGACGCAAGGCATTGCTGCCCTCGCCGACCATCACGTCATGGGCCAGCAACACCGGGGCAAAACCGCTCCAGCGCCCTTCCAGGCTGCCGATGTGCAGCGGCACGCCCAACGCCGCCTGGGCCTTGGCTTCGACTTCGGCACGGTATTCGGCTACCAGGGGGGTCAATTCACGACCCAAGCTCACATACACCGCCGCCAAAACCAGCAGCAAGGCGCACAGACCCAGGCCCCAGCGGGTCAAAGCGGCAAAAAAGCGTATCAGACGCTCCATGTCAGGCGACCCTCAAGGCAGTAGGCGGACGGCAGATCAAGGTCTGCCGGTCTCGAAGAAAGAACGCGAATGGGGATCAGAGCAGCACCACGTCGTATTGTTCCTGGGAATACATGGTTTCAACCTGGAAACGAATCGTGCGCCCAATAAATCCTTCCAGCTCGGCAACGTTGCCGGACTCTTCGTCCAGCAGCCGGTCGACCACTTTCTGATTGGCAAGCACTCTATAACCTTCGGCCTGATAGGCCCGCGCCTCTCGTAAGATTTCCCGGAAAATCTCGTAGCAAACCGTTTCGGGGGTCTTTAACTTACCCCGTCCCTGGCAACTGCTGCACGGTTCGCATAGCACCTGCTCAAGGCTTTCACGGGTGCGCTTGCGCGTCATCTGCACGAGGCCCAGCTCGGTAATACCGATGATATTGGTCTTGGCGTGATCGCGCTCGAGCTGCTTCTCCAGGGTGCGCAGCACCTGACGCTGGTGGTCTTCATCTTCCATGTCGATAAAGTCGATGATGATGATGCCGCCCAGGTTGCGCAGGCGCAGTTGGCGCGCAATCGCAGTAGCGGCCTCAAGGTTGGTCTTGAAGATGGTCTCTTCGAGATTGCGATGGCCAACGAAAGCGCCAGTGTTGACATCAATGGTGGTCATAGCTTCCGCCGGGTCCACCACGAGATAGCCCCCGGACTTGAGCGGCACCTTGCGCTCCAGGGCCTTTTGGATTTCGTCTTCGACGCCATACAGGTCGAAGATCGGCCGCTCGCCAGGGTAGTGTTCCAAGCGGTCAGCAATTTCCGGCATCAACTCGGCAACAAATTGCGTGGTTCGCTGGAAGGTTTCCCGCGAGTCGATACGAATTTTCTCGATCTTGGGGCTGACCAGGTCGCGCAACGTGCGCAGCGCCAGGCCCAGGTCTTCATAGATGACGCTTGGCGCACCGATGGTTTTGATCTGTGCGCCGATCTGATCCCACAGACGCCGCAGGTAGCGGATGTCCATTAGGATTTCATCAGCACCCGCGCCTTCAGCGGCAGTACGCAGAATAAAACCGCCCGCCTCTTTGATGCCTTCGGCGGCCACACAGTCGCTGACCACCTTTTTCAGGCGCTCGCGCTCAGCCTCATCTTCGATCTTCAGCGAAATGCCGACGTGGGCAGTACGCGGCATGTACACCAGGTAACGCGACGGAATCGACAGCTGGGTGGTCAGGCGTGCGCCCTTGGAACCGATGGGGTCCTTGGTGACTTGCACCACCAGGCTCTGCCCTTCATGTACCAGGGCGCTGATGCTTTCTACCGCTGGCCCTTCGCGCAGGGAAATTTCCGACGCGTGGATAAACGCAGCGCGGTCCAGGCCTATGTCGACAAAAGCCGCCTGCATGCCCGGCAACACCCGCACTACTTTGCCTTTATAGATATTGCCCACGATCCCGCGTTTCTGGGTGCGCTCAACGTGCACTTCTTGCAGAACACCGTTCTCTACCACCGCCACGCGCGATTCCATCGGCGTGATATTGATCAGAATCTCTTCACTCATGGCTGGGTCTCGTTCAGGCGTTTTCACAATAGTGACCGATCGCTTAAGGCTGGGCGCTGATGCAAGGCGTTTAGCGCACGGTAAGGTTTTGCCAACAGGGTATGCCGAATTGGTCGAGCAGTTGCGCGGTTTCGCACACCGGCAGCCCTACTACGGCGGAATAACTGCCATTGAGGCCCGCGACAAACACCGAGCCAAGCCCTTGAATAGCATAGCCGCCCGCCTTGTCCTGGGGTTCGCCACTGTGCCAGTAGGCTGTCGCTTGTTCGACAGTGATCCCACAAAAACGTACACGACTGCTTACACATTGGGTTTCGCAGCGCTGGCCATCGGTGAGCGCGATGGCGGTGAGCACCTCATGCTCACGTCCAGACAAGGCCATCAACATCGCCAGGGCATCGGCCTGGTCTACCGGCTTACCGAGGATCTGACCGTCCACGATCACTGCCGTGTCGGCACCCAGCACACAAGCACCCAATGGATGATCAAGCGCAGCAAATCCGGCCAACGCCTTGCCGCGCGCAAGACGCTCGACGTAGGCAACAGCTGATTCATTGGTAAGAGGAGTTTCATCGATAGCGGCGCTGACCACGGTGAAAGGCACACCGATCTGGGTCAGCAATTCACGCCGTCTTGGGGAGCCCGAGGCCAGATAAAGCGAATTCATTGCAGACTCTCCCTGTGGGGTTCGATAACCAGGCAGAGCCTCGCAATCCATTCAGTTGATTTTATAGCGTCGACGTAACCCACGCAGACCGAAACTGATCCAGGGCCACAACAGAGCACTGACCAAAGCTGGCAAAACCAGCGCCAGGGTCGGCTGACGGTTACCGGTCAAGGCACTGAGCCACAGTTGTACCAACTGCGCCAGACCGAAGATCACCAAAATCACCAGGCACTGCTGCCACATCGGGAACATGCGCAAACGCTGCTGCAACGACAGCACCAGAAAGGTGATGAGGGTCAGGATCAACGCGTTCTGGCCCAGCAAGGTGCCATATAGCACATCTTCCGCCAAGCCCAGGAACATGGCTGTGACCATGCCCACTTTATGCGGCAGGTTCAGTGACCAGAAGGCCAGCAGCAATGCCAGCCAGAGCGGTCGCAAGATTTCCATGAATTGCGGCAGCGGTGAAACGCTGAGCAGCAGTCCAATGGCGAACGTCAACCAAACGATCCAGCCATTGCTCGAATGAGTACTGGCCATTATTCCTCCCTCTGCCGCGTGGTAGCCGCAGCTGCGGCTGGAGGCTTCGTAGCGGGCGTCGTGGTGGCAGGCGTGCTGACCGGCGGTTTCGCTGCGGCCGGTTTCACCGGATGCGCGTTATGGGCCGCGGGCTTGACCGGCGTGGCCACGGGCGCTGCAACTGCTGGAGTTGCCGCCGGAACAACGGGAGTCGCCGCTGCGGGCTTGGGTACGGTCGCGGGAATCACCGGCGCCGTGCCGTTTTTCTTGTCTTCCGCTTCCTGGGCCTGGGCGGCGTCGTTGGCGCGCTCTTCCGGGGTGCGGTTATCGCTGAACACCAGCAGCAGGTAGCGGCTGCGGTTCAAGGCGGCAGTGGGCACGGCGCGTACAATGGCGAAGGGCTGACCGGAATCGTGGATCACTTCCTTAACTGTCGCTACCGGGTAACCCGCGGGGAACCGCTGACCCAGACCGGAGCTGACCAACAGGTCGCCTTCCTTGATGTCGGCGGTGTCGGCGACGTGACGCAGTTCCAGGCGCTCGGGGTTGCCGGTGCCGCTGGCAATCGCGCGCAAGCCGTTACGGTTCACTTGCACCGGAATGCTGTGGGTCGTGTCCGTCAGCAGCAGAACCCGCGATGTGTAGGGCATCAGCTCTACTACTTGCCCCATGAGGCCACGGGCATCCAGTACCGGCTGCCCGAGGACCACACCGTCGCGCTCACCCTTGTTGATGATGATGCGGTGAGTAAAGGGATTCGGGTCCATGCCGATCAACTCGGCCACTTCGACCTTCTCGTTGACCAGTGCCGAAGAATTGAGCAGCTCGCGCAGCCGAACGTTCTGCTCCGTGAGGGCCGCGAGCTTTTGCATGCGCCCCTGCAAAAGCAGGTTTTCAGTCTTGAGTTTTTCGTTTTCGGCGACGAGCTCGGTGCGGCTGCCAAATTGGCTGGACACGCCCTGGAACAGACGTTGCGGCAGGTCGGTGATCCAGTAAGTCTGCATCAACACCAGCGACATCTGGCTACGCACCGGCTTGAGCAGTGAGAAGCGGGCATCGACCACCATCAGCGCGACCGAAAGCACGACCAGCACCAATAAGCGCACGCCCAATGAGGGGCCTTTGGCGAAAAGCGGTTTAATAAGCCGCTCCTCCCAGGCAAATGTTCTCTTTATTCATACGGCATCTAACCGGCCTGGATGCAGATTGAAGAAGATAAACGCCGACAGGCAGCACTGAGAAGTGCTGCCTGCGGGCGAAACATGGCGCAACCAACGAGCTTATTCGCTGGAAAGCAGGTCCATGGTGTGTTTATCCATCATTTCCAGTGCACGACCACCGCCACGCGCAACGCAGGTCAGCGGGTCTTCGGCGACGATCACCGGCAGGCCGGTTTCCTGGGCCAGCAACTTGTCGAGGTCACGCAACAGGGCGCCACCACCGGTCAGCACCAGGCCTCGCTCGGCGATATCGGAAGCCAGCTCCGGCGGCGATTGCTCCAGGGCGCTCTTCACAGCCTGAACGATGGTGGCCAGGGACTCTTGCAGAGCTTCCAGCACTTCATTGGAGTTCAGGGTGAAAGCACGTGGAACGCCTTCGGCCAGGTTGCGACCGCGAACATCGACTTCGCGAACTTCGCCGCCCGGGTAAGCGGTACCGATTTCCTGCTTGATGCGCTCGGCGGTGGATTCGCCGATCAGGCTGCCGTAGTTACGACGAACGTAAGTGATGATCGCTTCGTCGAAACGGTCGCCGCCTACGCGTACGGATTCGGCATACACCACACCGTTCAGGGAAATCAGGGCGATCTCGGTAGTACCACCACCGATATCCACCACCATCGAACCGCGAGCTTCTTCAACCGGCAGGCCGGCACCGATCGCAGCAGCCATTGGCTCTTCGATCAGGAATACTTCGCGGGCACCGGCGCCAAGGGCCGATTCACGGATGGCACGACGCTCAACCTGGGTGGACTTGCATGGAACGCAGATCAGCACACGAGGGCTAGGCTGCAGGAAACTGTTTTCGTGAACCTTGTTGATGAAGTACTGCAGCATCTTCTCGCAGACACTGAAGTCGGCGATCACGCCGTCTTTCATCGGACGAATGGCAGCAATATTGCCTGGTGTACGGCCGAGCATGCGCTTGGCCTCGGTGCCAACGGCAACGACACTTTTCTGATTACCATGGGTCCGAATGGCCACAACCGATGGCTCATTCAGAACGATACCGCGCTCGCGCACGTAAATAAGGGTGTTGGCAGTGCCCAGGTCAATGGAAAGATCGCTGGAAAACATGCCACGCAGTTTCTTGAACATGGGGAAAGGACCCTAGGCAACGCGTGGGTAAAAAAGTGCGGCAAACTCTAACAACGACAGGGATTTTGGGCAAGGCGCCAATGTGCTAAATTGGCCGACTTTCTGTGCACCAACCCCCACAATCGCGGCCTTATGACCGTAGAAATGCGGTAGTGTTCCGACAATCTAACACACGGACAGCCTCCGTTCTGTTTTCCACAGGAGATTCCCATGGCGCTTGAACGCTCCGACGTGGAAAAAATCGCGCATCTGGCCTCGCTTGGCCTCAATGACGCCGATCTTCCACAGACCACCGCAGCCCTGAACAGCATTCTCGGGCTGGTTGACCAAATGCAGGCCGTAAACACCGACGGCATCGAGCCCCTGGCTCACCCGCTGGAAGCGAGCCAGCGCCTGCGCGCAGACGTCGTGACCGAGCGCAATAATCGCGAGGCCTACCAGTCCATCGCGCCAGCGGTCGAAAACGGCCTGTACCTGGTTCCGAAAGTCATCGACTAAAGGGAAAGAGCCTGCAATGCATCACATGACTCTGGCCGAGATCGCCCGCGGTCTCGCCGACAAAACGTTTTCTTCCGAAGAGCTGACCAAGACCTTGCTGGCGCGTATCGCCGAGCTCGATCCCAAGGTCAACAGCTTCATCAGCATCACCGAAGAGCTGGCCCTGAGCCAGGCCAAGGCCGCCGACGTACGTCGCGCCAACGGTGAAAATGGCGCGCTGCTGGGCGCACCTATCGCCCACAAAGACCTGTTCTGCACCCAGGGTATTCGCACCAGTTGCGGCTCGAAGATGCTCGACAACTTTAAAGCGCCTTACGACGCCACCGTGGTATCCAAGCTGGCCGCTGCTGGGGCCGTGACCCTGGGCAAAACCAACATGGACGAATTCGCCATGGGTTCGGCCAACGAGTCGAGCTACTACGGCGCGGTGAAAAACCCGTGGAACCTGGAACACGTGCCGGGCGGTTCGTCCGGTGGTTCCGCCGCCGCCGTTGCCGCGCGCCTCCTCCCGGCCGCCACGGCCACTGACACCGGCGGCTCCATTCGCCAACCAGCCGCCTTCACCAACCTCACCGGTTTGAAGCCGACTTACGGTCGCGTTTCCCGTTGGGGCATGATCGCCTACGCATCCAGCCTCGATCAGGGCGGCCCTCTGGCCCGCACCGCCGAAGACTGCGCGATTTTGTTACAAGGCATGGCTGGCTTTGATCCGCAGGACTCCACAAGCATCGATGAGCCAGTCCCGGACTACAGCAGCAGCCTGAATACCTCGCTCAAAGGCCTGCGCATCGGCGTGCCGAAGGAGTACTTCAGCGCCGGTCTCGACCCGCGTATCGCCGAATTGGTGCACAACAGCGTCAAGACGCTGGAAGGCCTGGGCGCCGTGATCAAGGAAATCAGCCTGCCGAACAACCAGCACGCCATTCCTGCGTACTACGTGATCGCGCCGGCGGAAGCTTCGTCCAACCTGTCGCGTTTCGACGGCGTGCGCTTCGGCTACCGCTGCGAAAACCCGAAGGACCTGACCGACCTGTACAAACGCTCCCGTGGCGAAGGTTTCGGCGCCGAAGTTCAACGCCGCATTATGGTCGGTGCCTACGCCCTGTCGGCCGGCTACTACGACGCGTACTACCTCAAGGCGCAAAAAATCCGTCGCCTGATCAAGAACGACTTCATGGCTGCCTTTGAAGAAGTCGACGTGATCCTCGGCCCAACCACGCCGAACCCGGCCTGGAAGATCGGCGCCAAGACCGGCGACCCGATTGCCGAGTACCTGGAAGACCTCTACACCATCACCGCCAACCTCGCGGGCTTGCCGGGCTTGTCCATGCCCGCCGGCTTCGTCGATGGCCTGCCGGTGGGCGTGCAACTGCTCGCGCCGTACTTCCAAGAAGGCCGCCTGCTCAATGTGGCGCACCAGTACCAGTTGAACACCGACTGGCACACTCGCACCCCTAACGGCTTCTGAGGAGAACACTATGCAATGGGAAGTTGTGATCGGGCTGGAGATTCATACCCAGCTCGCCACCCAATCGAAGATTTTCTCCGGTAGCGCCACCACGTTCGGCTCCGAGCCCAACACCCAGGCGAGCCTGGTAGACCTGGGCATGCCCGGCGTATTGCCGGTGCTGAACCAGGAAGCGGTACGCATGGCGGTGATGTTCGGCCTGGCGATTGACGCCGAGATCGGTCAGCACAACGTGTTCGCGCGCAAAAACTACTTCTACCCGGACCTGCCCAAGGGCTACCAGATCAGCCAGATGGAACTGCCAATTGTCGGCAAGGGCTACCTGGACATCCCGCTGGAAGACGGCACCATCAAGCGTGTCGGCGTGACCCGTGCGCACCTTGAAGAAGACGCCGGCAAGAGCCTGCATGAAGAATTCAACGGCGCCACCGGGATCGACCTGAACCGCGCCGGCACTCCGCTACTGGAGATCGTGTCCGAGCCGGACATGCGCAGCGCCAAGGAAGCCGTGGCCTACGTCAAGACCATCCACGCGCTGGTCCGCTACCTGGGCATCTGCGACGGCAACATGGCAGAAGGCTCACTGCGCTGTGACTGCAACGTGTCGGTGCGGCCAAAAGGCCAGGCCGAGTACGGCACCCGCTGCGAGATCAAGAACGTCAACTCGTTCCGCTTCATCGAGAAGGCGATCAACACCGAAGTACGTCGCCAGATCGAACTGATCGAAGACGGCGGCAAGGTGATCCAGCAGACCCGCCTGTACGACCCGAACAAAGACGAAACCCGCGCCATGCGCAGCAAAGAGGAAGCCAACGACTACCGTTACTTCCCCGATCCGGACCTGTTGCCGGTGGTGCTTGAGGATTCGTTCCTCAATGACATCCGCGCAACCCTGCCGGAGTTGCCTCCGCAAAAACGCGAGCGCTTCCAGGAGCAGTTCGGCCTGTCGGTCTACGATGCCAGCGTATTGGCGTCCAGCCGCGAGCAAGCCGACTACTTCGAAAAAGTCGTGAGCATTGCCGGTGACGCCAAGCTGGCGGCCAACTGGGTGATGGTTGAGCTGGGCAGCCTGCTGAACAAGCAGGGCCTGGAAATCGACGAAGCCCCGGTGACCGCCGAGCAGTTGGGCGGCATGCTGCTGCGCATCAAGGACAACACCATCTCCGGCAAAATCGCCAAGACCGTGTTTGAAGCCATGGCGAGCGGTGAAGGCAGCGCCGACGAGATCATCGAGAAGCGCGGTCTGAAGCAAGTCACCGACAGCGGCGCAATCTCGGCGGTGCTGGATGAGATGCTGGCGGCCAACGCCGAACAGGTCGAGCAATACCGAGCGGCAGACGAAGCCAAGCGCGGCAAGATGTTCGGCTTCTTTGTCGGCCAGGCCATGAAAGCCTCCAAAGGCAAGGCCAACCCGCAACAGGTGAACGAACTGCTGAAAAGCAAGCTCGAAGGCTGAATGCGATGAATGGTCCGGGTGAGAATTCACGCTTAACTCGGACCCGCGGTGGGAGGGGGCTTGCCCCCGATGGCGGAGTGTCAGTCATTACTGTTTTGACTGAATCACCGCTATCGGCGACGAGCCCCCTCCCATATTTGTGATGGGGGCACCTTGATAATGAAGCGTCTATTAGGCCTATGCGCCCTGTTTTCACTACTGGCCGGCTGCGCCAGCGGCCTCATCAACCCCAACGGCTACGACGAAACCGGCACCGCCTCCTATTACGGAGCCCGGCACCATGGCAAGAAAACAGCCAGCGGTGAACCTTTCAACCAGAACGCCCTGACCGCCGCCCACCGGCAATTGCCCTTCGGCACCCAGGTCAAGGTCACTAATCTCGACAACGACAAATCCGTCGTTGTGCGCATCAATGATCGCGGCCCGCATACCCGCGGGCGCTTGATTGATCTTTCACGCAAGGCTGCCGAGCAACTGGGTATGCTGAGCAGCGGCACTGCACGGGTTCGCGTGCAAGCCCTGAGCAACTGAAGACGGAGCCCTGGCCATTTTCGGATTAACCGCCCTCTCGCCCTGGAGCCTGCTCGAACTGATCAGCGGGCTTGTGCTGCTGATCATCGGCGCCGAAATCCTGGTGCGCGCCGCGGTGCGCCTGGCGGCCAGCCTCAAAGTGCGACCGTTAATCATCGGCCTGACGATCGTGGCCTTCGGCAGCAGCGCGCCACAGATGACCGTCAGCCTGCAGGCCACCCTGGCCGGCAATACCGACATCGCCGTGGGCAGCGTAATCGGCAGCAGCATCTTCAACATCCTGGTGACCCTTGGCCTGTCGGCGCTGATCATCCCCTTGCGAGTCTCGCGTCAGTTGGTACGCCTGGATATACCGGTAATGATCCTCGCCGGCCTGCTGGTGTTTACCCTTGCAGCCAATGAAGAACTGACGCCGCTCGATGGTCTTCTGCTGCTGATTGCGTTGATGGCCTACCTTGGCGTGCTGCACTACCAGACCCGACACTCGCGGCGTCCACGCACGCTGGATACCGTGACCCAGGCGCCCTGGCTGAGCAGCGTATTGCTGATGCTCGGCGGTTTTCTGATCCTGGTGCTAGCCGGCCACCTGCTGCTCGGTGCGGCGGTGGACGTGGCCAGCGACCTGGGTTTGTCGGAACGCATCATCGGCCTGACGCTTATCGGCGTCGGTACCTCGCTGCCGTGCCTCGCGACCTCACTGATTGCCGCCCTGCGCGGCCAGCGAGAAATTGCCGTGGGCAACGTGATCGGCAGCAACCTGTTCAACCTGCTGGGCGTGTTGGGTCTAACCGCGCTGCTGGCGCCATCGCCACTGTCGGTGTCGCCCAACGCCCTGGATTTCGACCTGCCGGTGATGCTCGGCGTGGTGGTGCTGTGCCTGCCGGTGTTTTATACCGGCTACCGCGTCACCCGCGCCGAAGGTCTGGTATTGCTGGGCCTGTACCTGGCGTATGGGCTGCACGTGATGTCGTTTACCACCGGCATGCCCCTGGCCAACAAGCTTGAACAATTGATGCTGTATTACGTCCTGCCAGCGCTGGTGGTGATCCTGATATTCACCTCGCTGCGCGCCTGGCGCCGCCAACACAAGAGGGAATCGAAATGACCGATCAGAAAAAGCCCGGGGTTGAGATGCGTCGCCAGGTCATGGGCGATGTATTCGTCGACCGCGCCCTGGGCAACGCCACCGACTTCACCCAGCCGCTGCAGGATTTCGTCAATGAACATGCGTGGGGCAGTGTGTGGAACCGCGAAGGTTTGCCGCTGAAGACGCGCAGCCTGATCACCCTCGCCGCCCTCACCGCGCTCAAGTGCCCGCAGGAGCTCAAAGGCCATGTGCGTGGCGCGTTGAACAACGGCTGTACTGTGGAGGAAATTCGCGAAGCGCTGCTGCATTGCGCGGTGTATGCCGGTGTACCGGCTGCGATTGATGCGTTCCGCGCGGCCCAGGAAGTGATCGACAGCTACCAGAAGGAAGGCTAGATCCAGCCACCCGCCTGCAATACGAAAATCCCAATATTCGTGGTCACTGCCGCCATCAGCGTAGTGATCACGATAATCGCCGCCGCCAGCTCATGATTCCCCTCGGCCGCCCTGGCCATCACGAAACTTGCAGCGGCCGTCGGCGCGCCGAAGTACAGGAACAGAATCCCCAACTCCGGACCGCGAAAGCCCAGCAGCCACGCGCCCAAGGTCGCGACAACCGGCAGCCAGACCATCTTCATCAAGCTCGCGCTTAGCGCCATATTGCCGCTCTTGCGCAACGCCGCCAGTGACAAAGTGCCGCCAATGCAAATCAAGGCCAGCGGCAAGGTGGTATCCGCCAGGTACTGCATGGATTTTTCCAGCCAGCCCGGCAGGCCAATCTGAAAAAACGCGAACGGCGCCGCCACGATGACGCTGATGATCAGCGGGTTGGCCACCACACTTTTACAGATACTCCACGGGTCGGACTTGATCACCGGGCTGTACACCGCCAGCACGATGGTCGACAGGGTGTTGTAGAACAGGATGACCAGCGCCGCGAGAATCGCGCCGAGGGAAATGCCGTAGTCGCCGTACATGCTGGCGGCCAGGGCCAGGCCGATCACCCCGTTATTGCCGCGAAACGCGCCCTGGGTGTAGATGCCCCGGTCTTCACGCTTGCAGCGAAAAATCGCCCAACCCCAAGCCAGGGCAAAGCTCGCCAGCGTGGCGACGGCAAAATAGATCAGCAAACCCGGTTTGAGCGCCGAGTGCAGGTCGGCATGCAGAATGCCCAGGAACAGCAACGCCGGCATGGTGACGTTGAACACCAGGGACGAAGCCGTGTGGATAAAGTTGTCGTTGATCCAGTTGATGCGCTTGAGCAGCACACCCAGGAACAGCATGGCAAATACCGGCGCGGTAATGGTGAGGGTGGTGAGAAAGATAGCCAGCATGCCGGGGAGAACCTTGGTGAGCGTCGTTAGGTGGCTAATGATAAGCCATACAGCCCAACGGCGCCCGGTAGACCGCTATCGGAGGCAAGTCGAATCGTCGCACCGCCCCTCCTACACTAGACCGCATTCCTACAGGATAAATGCGGTCAAACTGTGGGAGGGGCCTCGCCCCCGATGCAGGCGACTCGGTCTCAGGTAATCGGCGCCGGGTTAAACAACGTGATGTCGTTATGCAGCTTGTGATGCTCCGCCCAGGTCTTTTTCTTACCGCTGGCCACATCCAGATAGAAGTGGAACAACTCCCAACCCAGCTCCTCGATACTCGCACGCCCGGTAGCGATGCGCCCGGCGTCGATATCGATGAGGTCCGGCCAGCGCTGCGCCAGCTCCGTACGGGTCGACACCTTCACCACCGGCGCCATTGCCAGCCCGTACGGCGTGCCACGCCCGGTGGTAAACACATGCAGGTTCATCCCCGCCGCCAATTGCAGCGTACCGCAGACAAAGTCGCTGGCCGGCGTCGCACAAAAAATCAGGCCCTTGCTCTTGAAGCGCTCACCCGGACCCAGCACGCCGTTGATCGCGCTGCTGCCGGACTTGACGATGGAACCCAGGGACTTCTCGACAATATTCGACAACCCGCCCTTCTTGTTGCCCGGCGTGGTATTGGCGCTGCGATCTGCTTCGCCTTTGGCCAAGTAACGGTCGTACCAGTCCATTTCCCTGACCAACTCCTCGGCAACTTCCTTTGTTTGCGCACGAGAAGTCAGCAGGTAGATGGCATCGCGGACTTCGGTCACTTCGGAAAACATAACCGTCGCCCCAGCCCGCAACAACAAGTCAGAGGCGTAACCCAGCGCGGGGTTGGCGGTGATGCCGGAAAACGCATCACTGCCGCCGCACTGCATACCCAGGATCAGTTCGGATGCCGGCACGGTTTCCCGGCGGCGCTGGTCGAGCTTCTTCAGGCGGACTTCGGCCAAGTCCATGATCTGCTCGATCATCTCGGTAAAGCCGTGGCTGGAATCCTGCAACCGATACAGCCACGGCTCGCTCAGGTCGACCGAGCTGTCGTTGTCGTGCATCACCTGCCCGGCCTGCAATTTCTCGCACCCCAGGCTGATCACCAGGGCTTCGCCGCCCAGGTTCGGGTTGCGCGCCAGGTTGCGTACGGTACGGATCGGGATGTACGCATCTGTCGCCGTGATCGCCACCCCGCAGCCGTAGCTGTGGGTCAGCGCCACTACGTCATCGACGTGTGGGTACTTGGGCAGCAATTCGTCCTTGATGCGCTTGACCGCATGGTCCAGCACCCCGGTCACACACTGCACCGTGGTGGTGATGCCAAGGATGTTACGCGTGCCCACAGTACCGTCGGCGTTGCGATAGCCCTCGAAGGTAAACCCCTCCAGCGGTGCCTGGGTTTCGGGTACCTCGGTGGACAGCGGCAAGCTGTCCAACGGTGGCGCGGTCGGCATGCGCAGTTGATCTTCCTGGACCCAACTGCCGCGCGGAATCGGCGCCAGGGCGTAACCGATGGTCTGGCCGTAGCGAATAATCTGACCGCCTTCGGGGATGTCTTCCAGGGTCACTTTGTGGCTCTGGGGGATGAAATCCACGGTCACCAGGCCGTCCGGAAACTCGGTACCGGCCGGTACGCCCTGGTCATTGACCACGATCACTACGTTGTCGCGCTCGTGCAAACGAATGGAACGCGGCGAGTCGGCATGTTCAATCAACTGCATCACGGGGCCCCTCAGGAATGCGCTTCGGTTAGGTTGGTCAACTCTGGCCCCTTGGTTGGCGGCTCTTTGAGTACTACACGTTTGATCGGACCGACGATGACCAGATAGCTGAACACCGCCACCAGCGCGTTGGCGCCGACGAACACCAGGGCCCATTTAAAGGAACCGGTGGTGCTGATGATGTAGCCGATCACGATAGGCGTGGTGATAGAAGCCAGGTTACCGAAGGTGTTGAACAAGCCACCACTGAGACCGGCGATTTGTTTCGGCGAGGTGTCGGACACCACCGCCCAACCCAGTGCGCCAACGCCTTTGCCAAAGAAGGCCAAGGCCATGAAGCCCACCACCATCCATTCAACGTCAACGTAGTTACACGCGATGATGCTACTGGAGACCAGCAAGCCCGCAATGATCGGCGCCTTGCGGGCGAACGTCAGCGAATGGCCTTTGCGCAGCAGGTAGTCGGAAATGACCCCACCCAACACGCCACCGATAAACCCGCAGATCGCCGGCAACGAGGCGATGAAACCGGCCTTGAGGATGGTCATGCCACGGTCCTGCACCAGGTACACCGGGAACCAGGTCAGGAAGAAGTAAGTGATGCCATTGATGCAGTACTGTCCCAGGTACACGCCTAACATCATGCGGTTGGTCAGCAACTGGCGGATGTAATCCCACTTCGGCCCGTCGGTTTTCTTACCCTTGCCTTTGTCCTGATCCATATCGACCATCGCGCCATTGGCAGCGATGTGGTTGAGCTCAGCTTCGTTGATCATCGGGTGCTGGCGCGGGCTGTGGATCACTTTCAGCCAGATCAGCGAGAACACGATGCCGATCACGCCCATCACGATAAACACGTGCTGCCAGCCAAAGCGGTAGACGATCCAGCCCATCAGCGGCGCGAACAACACCGTGGCGAAGTACTGCGCCGAGTTGAAGATCGCCGAGGCCGTACCGCGCTCGGCGGTGGGGAACCAGGCCGCCACAATCCGAGCGTTACCCGGGAAGGAAGGCGCTTCGGCCAGGCCCACCATAAAGCGCAGCATGAACAGCGCAACAACCGCGGTGGATACACCGAACTCACCGACATAGCCTTGCAGCACGGTGAACAGTGACCAGGTGAAGATGCTCAGGGCGTAGACTTTTTTCGAGCCGAATCGGTCCAGCAGCCAGCCACCGGGAATTTGCCCGGCCACGTAGGCCCAACCGAATGCAGAGAAGATATAACCGAGGGTGACCGCGTCGATGCCGAGGTCTTTCTGCAGGCTGGAGCCCGCGATGGCGATGGTGGCCCGGTCGGCGTAGTTGATCGTGGTCACCAGGAACAGCATGAGCAGGATCAAATAGCGGACGTGAGTCGGCTTGGTCGCTTGCATGTAGAAGTACTCCCACTAATTATTTTTTTTGCGGGTAATAGTTTTGTGTTTTTAGCGTGGGAGCCGGCAGGCGTCCGGCCCCCACTGGATCAGCGTCTTACGAGCCGATGTAGCTGGTTTTCACCACTGTGTAGAACTCTTGTGCATAGCGACCTTGCTCCCGCGAGCCATAGGACGAGCCTTTCCGGCCACCGAACGGAACGTGGTAATCCACGCCTGCCGTGGGCAGGTTGACCATCACCATCCCAGCCTGGGAGTGGCGCTTGAAGTGGTTGGCGTATTTCAACGATGTGGTCGCAATGCCCGCCGACAAACCGAATTCGGTGTCGTTGGCCATGGCCAGTGCTGCCTCGTAGTCCGCCACACGCACAACGTTTGCCACTGGACCGAAAATTTCTTCACGGCTGATGCGCATGGCGGCTTCGCTGTCGGCAAACAGCGTCGGCGCCAAGTAGTAACCCTCGGTGTCACACGTCACCAGGCCGCCACCGCTGACCAGCCGCGCGCCTTCGCTTTGGCCGATGTCGATGTATTTCAGGTCCTGATCCAACTGAGCCTGGGAAACCACCGGACCGATGTCGGTACCGCTTTTCAACGCGTGGCCAACCTTGATCGACTTCATGCGCTCAGCCATGGCCGCGACGAACTGGTCGTGAATACCAGCGGTGACGATCAAACGGCTGGACGCGGTGCAACGCTGGCCAGTGGAGTAGAACGCGCTCTGTACCGACAGCTCGACAGCTTGCTTGAGGTCGGCGTCGTCGAGAATGATCTGCGGATTCTTGCCGCCCATTTCCAACTGCACTTTGGCCTGGCGCGACACGCAGCTGACGGCGATCTGACGGCCCACACCGACGGAGCCGGTGAAGCTGATGCCGTCGACTTTCGGACTGTTGACCAGCACGTCGCCTACCACGCGGCCGCTGCCCATCACCAGATTGAACACACCGGCAGGGAAACCGGCGCGGGAGATAATTTCTGCGAGGGCCCAGGCGCAGCCCGGTACCAGTTCGGCCGGCTTGATGACTACGCAGTTGCCGTAAGCAAGCGCCGGGGCGATCTTCCATGCAGGAATGGCGATCGGGAAGTTCCACGGCGTGATCAGGCCGACCACACCGAGCGCTTCACGGGTGACTTCAACGTTGACACCCGGGCGTACCGACGGCACGTAGTCGCCGGACAAACGCAGGCACTCACCGGCGAAGAACTTGAAAATGTTACCGGCGCGGGTCACTTCGCCGATGGCTTCAGGCAAGGTCTTGCCCTCTTCCCGGGCCAGCAGGGTGCCGAGCTCTTCACGGCGCGCGAGGATTTCGCTGCCAACTTTATCCAACGCATCATGACGCGCCTGGATACCGGACGTGGACCACGCCGGAAATGCTGCGCGGGCGGCGTCGATGGCAGCGTTGACTTGAGTGACGTCAGCCTTGGCGTATTCACCAATGACATCAGACAACTCCGAGGGATTGAGGTTGGTGCAGTAGTCGGCGCCGGTTACCCATTGGCCGTTGATGTAGTTTTCGTAACGTTGGACTTGGGACACGAATCTTCTCCTGACGCAAAAGGCCGCTGATTACTCAGCGGCCTTGTGAATGGGTTATTGCGGACCTTGCTTGTCGATCAGCGCGGCCAGGGCTTCGTATTCTTCCGGCAGCAAGTCGGTCAGCGGCGTACGCACTGGGCCTGCGTCATAGCCAGCGATTTTTGCGCCTGCCTTGACGATACTCACGGCATAGCCGGACTTGCGGTTACGGATGTCCAGGTAAGGCAGGAAGAAGTCGTCGATGATCTTGGCGACGGTGGCGTGATCATCCTTGGCAATAGCGTGATAGAAGTCCATCGCGGTTTTCGGGATGAAGTTGAACACCGCCGAGGAGTACACCGGCACGCCCAGAGCCTTGTAGGCAGCGGCGTAAACCTCTGCAGTCGGCAGGCCGCCGAGGTAGCTGAAACGATCGCCCAGACGACGGCGGATCGACACCATCAACTCGATATCGCCCAGGCCATCCTTGTAGCCGATCAGGTTCGGGCAGCGCTCGGCCAAACGCTCCAGCAACGGAGCGGTCAGGCGGCACACGTTACGGTTGTAGACCACCACACCGATTTTCACCGATTTGCACACCGCTTCAACGTGGGCTGCAACGCCGTCCTGACTGGCTTCGGTGAGGTAGTGCGGCAGCAACAACAGACCTTTGGCGCCCAGGCGTTCAGCCTCTTGGGCATATTCGATGGCTTGGCGTGTCGAACCGCCAACACCGGCGAGGATCGGCACGCTGGTGGCGCAAGTATCAACAGCGGTCTTTACCACTTGGGAATATTCGCTGGCCGCCAGGGAGAAAAACTCACCCGTGCCGCCTGCGGCGAACAATGCGGTGGCGCCGTAAGGGGCCAGCCATTCAAGACGCTTGATATAGCCCGCTTGGTGGAAGTCACCCTGGGCGTTGAAATCGGTCACCGGGAAAGACAGCAGACCGTGGGAGAGGATGGACTTCAGCTCTTGTGGATTCATTATTCGAACACCCTGGGTAAAGACTTTCTGTCGAAAGATTGTTGTTGGTTTTGGTGATGTCGTACGTCATCGTACAACTATAAAAAGATTCGTCAACTGCAATTCATCGGCCTTCGGTTTAAACGGTGTTGATACAAGCGTTCTTGACGTAGGAAATTTATCCTCTATGCTCGTCAATGCTGTATATACATACAGCAATCAAGGAAGATTCCTACGACATAGCAAGGAGCTAACATGTCAGGTCTTGATCTCGTAGCACCCGAAAAAACTCAACCGATCCTGCGATTCGAAGGTGGCGAACACACCGCCATCGGCGACGACACACTGTTGCGCTTCAATACGAACGCCCCGGCGATTCCCGCCCGGCAAGTCGAACTGCACCTACCCAATGGGCTGGCACTGACCTACGGCCAAGTGATTGCCCTGGGCGGTGACTTTTATGGCATTCCTGGCAAGCCGATCAGCGATGGCGCCTCCTCTGCCGAGCGCGTGCAACGCTTCACCGCCGCCTTTAACTCGCTGGCAGTGTTGCCGGCCTCACGGGATGAAGCAGGAAAGATTCTCGCGGTGATGCAAAAGGAAATCAGCGCGGTCAATCAAGCCATCAAAGATGGCAAACAACCCCATGAAGCCTATGACGCGCTGGGTGATACGTTGTCCGAGGAATGGAACCGAATCACCGGGGGCGGCAGTACGGTATCGGCGCTGGTTCCGCTGGGCCGTTACCTGAAACTGGCGGCGGACAACGCCGATCACTTCGGCGAATGGGCGCTATCGGCCTACCTGGCGGGGCATACGGCAGCGTTGCAACAGGCCGTGATAGCGCATCAAACCGGTACCGATCAGGCACTGGAACTGGCGTATGCCATGAACAGTTTTGCTGACCACTTCTTGACCGATCTGTTTTCCGCCGGCCACTTGCGGGTGCCACGCAAGCAACTGGCGGCGGTGGTCACGCCGGGAGAGTTGGGCTCGCTGATCAGTCGCTTCATGCACGATGAAGACAGCAAATTCGGGCTGAAGGTGCGCAATGCCATGGGTGATGAGTGGCACGCCTATGGAGATAAGCGCTATTTCGATACCGTTGACGCAAACAATCGAGCACAGGTCAAACGCGCCGTTCAGGCATCCGCAGACGAGATCTTTGAGACCTTCATCAGTGGTATCGCGCCCTCCCCGGCCAACTTCAAGGCTCCACTGTATGTGCCGGATTTGAACGCAGCACAGAACCCGGCAAATAACTTTTCGCCATTGTTCAAGATGGAGGGTGACAAAGTGCTGCGCCGCAAGGACGTGAATGACCTGAACGACAAGCATTGGACCAATGATTGGTGGGGGTGGAGTACGTATTTGTTGCTTAAGGACTACAAGCCGAGTCCTCAGACCTAGACAGTACCGCTTGTCGATACTGTGATTTCTAACAGTTATGCACAGTTCATACACGAGGGATAACAAACCTCAGGGGCTAAGGCATTAGCTCCTGAGGCGATTCGCTGTAGCTCTCCTGATACCTGAAGTCGCCGCATCAGGACGTCGCCATGCCCCATTACGAATATGCCGACAACGGAACTGACACCACGAACATCAAGAGGTCGTAACGTGGCGCAGGTTCCAGTCCGTGCTTGATTCTGCTTCTAGAACTCACACTGAGAAGAGAGGTGCTTCATGAAAACCACTGATGAAATTTTCGGCCTACTGGCATCCGGTTTCGAAGCCAGTCGGGATGAAAAAGATCAAGACTTTGATCCCGATAGGCCTTTGGCTGAGCTGATCGCTGACAAGAAAGAAAGGCTTCGGGTGATCAACTCGTCAATGACGGAGCTTCATTTACAACTGCCTGACGACGTGGCCGAGAAACCAACACTGGACGAATTGGCTGCCTATATCCAATCAAGGCAACAGTCATAGAAAAACGCTGAATGGCACATCGTCACGCTAGACACCCTGATCACCAAGCCGCCCAGTGATACCAACCAGCGGCGGTTTGATCAGCCTGCCCTTTCAGCCTCTTCATGGGCATGGCGCAGCCGTTCACGGCTGTTAGTCAGGTGCAAACGCATCGCCGCCCGCGCCGCATCTGAGTCCTGGCGGGCAATCGCCTCGTAAATCTCTTCGTGCTCACGGCTCAGGCGCCCCATGTAATGCTGTTGATCATCATGGGCCAGGCGCGCCGAATTCAAGCGGGTACGTGGAATGATGCTGGTGCCCAGGTGCGTCATGATGTCGGTGAAGTAACGGTTGCCGGTGGAGAGTGCGATTTCCAGGTGAAATGCGAAGTCTGAGGCGACGGCATCGCCGGCGTGCGCGGCGCTTTCATTCAACGCATCGAGTGCTGCACGCATCGCAGCCAACTGCTCTTCGCTACGACGCAGGGCCGCCAGGCCGGCAGACTCCACTTCCAGGCTGATACGCAACTCCAGAATCGCCAACACATCGCGCAGGGTCACGACCGTGGCGGGATCAATCCGGAAACCGCTGGGGCTCGGCGTGTCCAGCACGAAAGTGCCGATACCATGACGGGTTTCCACCTGCCCCGCCGCCTGCAAACGTGAGATGGCTTCGCGCACTACGGTGCGACTGACGCCATGGGCTTCCATGATCGCGGACTCCGTGGGCAGCTTGTCGCCCCGTTTGAGTTCACCGTCACGGATCTGCTCAGACAGCACCGTGACCAATTCCTGGGCAAGGCTGCGGCGCTTGCGGGGAAGACGAGGGGCGGTGCTGGCGTTTTCCATGTGGAATCATCTATCTCGGTTGAGTAAAGAGGCATCATAGCCCATGGCGGTTGTACGATCACCGTTCAGTCGCGACTTTCACTTATATCCTTCACGCAAAAAAATGCCCCGACACAAATCGAGGCATTTTTCAGGCACACCCGAAGGCAAACGCCGATTACTTCACCACTTTCAGGCTAGGCCGGCCGCTAGGACGCGGTGGCTCGGCATCTGGTGGTGGCAGATCATCACCTTCTTCGCTTTCGATCGATTCGTCGTCCTCGAAAGGTGACTCCAGATCAAACACCATGCCCTGACCATTTTCCCGAGCATAAATCCCAAGAATGGCGCCAATCGGCACGTAGAGCGTGTGCGGTACACCGCCAAAACGCCCTTCGAAACTGACCGCCTCATTGTCCATGTGCAGGTGGCGCACGGCACTCGGCGATACATTGAGCACAATCTGCCCGTCACTGGCAAAACCCTGCGGTACCTGAACCGCAGGAAATTCGGAATTGACCAGCATGTGCGGGGTGCAATCGTTATCCACAATCCACTCGTAGAGCGCGCGGACCAGGTAAGGTCGACTGGAGTTCATCAACGGCTCCTTAAGCCTTAGCGCATATCGCGTTCGACACCAGACAGACTTGCCTGGAAAGCCTCACGCGCAAACTGGCGCTCCATGTAATCAAGCAGCGGCTTGGCCGGCCGCGGCAGTTCAATACCGAGAATCGGCAAACGCCAGAGTATCGGTAATAGGCAGCAATCCACCAAACTTTGTTCCTCGCTGAGGAAAAAAGGTTTATCGGCGAACAACGGCGAAACGCCGGTCAGGCTCTCGCGCAATTCCTTACGCGCCACGACACGGGCCGCCTCTTTGCTGCGCGAATCCAGAATCACATCCACCAGCCCACACCAGTCGCGCTGGATCCGATGGATCAGCAGGCGACTGTTGGCACGCGCCACCGGATATACCGGCAGCAAAGGCGGATGAGGATAACGCTCATCCAGGTATTCCATCACCACGGTCGACTCCCACAACGCCAGGTCACGATCGACCAGGGTGGGCAAGCTGCCGTAAGGGTTCACTTCGATCAGTTTTGGCGGATGACGGCCCGCCTCCACACTGATGATCTCGGCGCTGACACCCTTCTCTGCGAGCACGATACGTACTCGGTGGGAATAGTGGTCGGCGGGGTCGGAGTAACAGGCCAACCGATTGGTCACGCCCATGGCGGTCCTCCTCGCTTGTTGAAATTATCGGAAGCTCAAAAACGAGCGCGCCCAGAGAGCATCTCTGTAACGGCGGGTTAACCCGTTCGCTACGTATTCAGAGATGCCGCTGGGCGCGCAAGATTAACAGCAATTGCTTACGGTTGGATCAATGCACATCCTTCCAGTATTCGCGTTTGAGCAGATAGGCGAATACGAAGAAGAAAGCCAGGTACAGCAAGACGTAAGTACCGATGCGCTGGTGCTGCAGTTTTACCGGGTTGGCCGAGTAGGCCAGGAAGGTCACGAGGTTCTTGACCTTCTCGTCGAACTGCTCGTCAGTCAGCGAACCGGGGGTTTCGATCTTCAGTTGATCGCACGCTTCATGAGTCAAAGGCGTACCGGTCAACGGATCATATTGCTTCTTACCGTCTTCAACGACCTGGATCTGCTTGCATCCTACCACTTGCTTGCCCTGAAGGCCGACCAGAACGTTAGGCATGCCGACGTTCGGGAATACTCGGTTGTTCACGCCATAAGGCCGGGCCGGATCTTCGTAGAACGACTTCAGGTAGCCGTACAGCCAGTCGGTGCCGCGCACACGGGCCACCAGGGTCAGATCAGGCGGTGCGGCGCCGAACCAGGCCTTGGCGTCCGCAGGTTGCATACCGATATTCATGTGGTCGCCAATCTTGGCACCGGTGAACACCAGCTTATCCAACATCAGTTCGTGGGGAATGCCCAAATCATCGGCAACCCGCTCGTACCGCTGGAACTTGGCACTGTGACAGCCCATGCAATAGTTGGCGAACGTACGCGCGCCGTCTTGCATGGCAGCCTTGTCAGACACGTCGATATCGACTTTTTCCAGCTCCGGACCACCGTGCTCGGCAGCGAAGGACAGTAGCGGCAGCGCCGCAAGCATCAATGCAACGAATAATTTTTTCATCAGCCAGTCACCCTTTCCGGAACCGGTTTGGTCTTCTCAAGCCGGGTATAGAACGGCATCAGAATGAAGTAGGCGAAGTACAGGAAGGTGCAGACCTGCGACAGCAACGTACGTTCAGGAGTTGGCGCCAATACGCCCAACACACCCAGGATCACGAACGAAATGCAGAACACCCACAACCAGATCTTGCTCAGCCAGCCTTTGTAGCGCATGGATTTGACCGGACTTCGATCGAGCCAAGGCAACACGAACAGCACGGCAATGGCTGCACCCATGGCGATGACGCCCATGAGCTTGTCGGGGATGGCCCGCAAGATTGCGTAGAACGGCGTGAAATACCAAACCGGGGCAATGTGCTCAGGTGTCTTGAAAGCGTTGGCCTGTTCGAAGTTCGGCTTCTCCAGGAAATAACCGCCCATCTCCGGGAAAAAGAACACGATCGAGCAGAACACGAACAAGAACACGACCACGCCGACGATGTCTTTCACGGTGTAGTACGGGTGGAATGGGATGCCATCCAGCGGGATGCCGTTCTCGTCCTTGTGCTTCTTGATGTCCACGCCGTCCGGGTTGTTAGAGCCAACTTCGTGCAACGCCAAGATGTGCAGAACCACCAAGCCTAGGATCACGATAGGCAAGGCCACCACGTGCAAGGCAAAGAAGCGGTTCAGGGTGATACCGGAGATCAGGTAGTCACCACGAATCCACTGGGTTAGATCGTTGCCGATAACCGGGATCGCGCCGAACAGCGAGATAATCACCTGGGCGCCCCAGTACGACATCTGCCCCCAAGGTAACAGGTAACCCATGAAGGCTTCGGCCATCAGCGCCAAGTAGATCAGCATGCCGAAGACCCACACTAACTCGCGGGGTTTCTGGTACGAACCGTAGAGCAGGCCGCGGAACATATGCAGGTACACGACGATGAAGAACATCGACGCGCCCACGGCATGCAGCAATCGAAGGATCGCGCCATGGTTGACGTCACGCATGATGCCTTCAACGGAAGCAAATGCCTCCTCCGCTGACGGGGTGTAACTCATCGTCAGCCATACACCGGTCACGATCTGGTTGACCAGCACCAGAAGGGCCAGGGAGCCGAAGAAGTAGAAGAAGTTGAAGTTTTTTGGCGCGTAGTACTTGCTGAGATGGTCTTCCCACATCTTAGTGGCGGGGAAGCGCGCATCTACCCAATCCATGAACTTGCTCATCACGCGTTCTCCTTATCGAGGCCAATGACAATAAGGTCGTCAGTTTCGTAGGTATGCGGAGGCACGGGCAGGTTCAAAGGAGCAGGCTGGGACTTGTAGACACGACCGGCGAGGTCGTAGTGAGAACCGTGGCACGGGCAGAAATAGCCGCCGACCCAGTCCTTCCCCAGATCTGCCGGGGCTACTTCCGGGCGGAAGGTGGGCGAGCACCCCAGATGGGTACATAGACCAACCAGTAGCAGAATCTCTGGTTTGATCGAGCGCACTTCGTTTTTGGCGTAGGCGGGTTGGTCGGAATTCTCAGATTTTGGGTCAGACAACTGGCCTTCGATCTTTTTCAGATTCCCCAGGATTTCCTCAGTACGACGAACGATGAAGACTGGCTGGCCGCGCCACTCAGCAATCATCTGCTGGCCTGGCTCGATCTTGCTGACATTCACCTTCACCGGTGCACCTGCGGCTTTCGCCTTGGCACTGGGAAACCATGACCCCACGAACGGGACCGCAGCCCCCACCGCTCCTGCAGCACCCACCACGGATGTGGCTGCTACTAAGAAGCGACGCCGGCCTGCATTCACGCCGTCATTGCTCATTCAGTCCTCTCCCATCAGCTTTTTGGCCTGTTAAATCAGGCGTCTACTAAGTATTGAATCTTTACTTATAAAAATTTTGTCGGATGGTAATGAAAAGCCCCACGTATGACAAGGGAATTGCCCGAGGCTCTGCCTCCAGGCCTTGTAGTATAGGGGGTCTACGGATGTGGCAAGTTGTCACGGCGAAAAATCTAGATAAATCGCAGGCAATAAAAAACGCCCAGCTCCGTGAGGAGGCTGGGCGTTTTTGTGGAACGTAAAGCGAATTAACGCTTCGAGTACTGCGGACGCTTACGCGCTTTACGCAGACCGACTTTCTTACGTTCAACTTCACGAGCATCGCGAGTAACGAAGCCAGCTTTGCGCAGAGCGCCACGCAGGGTTTCGTCGTACTGCATCAGAGCGCGAGTGATACCGTGGCGAATTGCGCCAGCTTGACCACTTACACCGCCACCGATAACGGTGACATAGATGTCGAACTTCTCAACAGTCTCGGTCAGTTCCAGCGGCTGACGAACTACCATGCGGGCAGTTTCGCGACCGAAGAAATTTTCCAGAGTGCGGTTGTTGATCGAGATGTTGCCAGTGCCCGGACGCAGGAAAACGCGTGCGGTTGCGGTTTTGCGACGGCCAGTGCCGTAATTTTGAGTCGCCGACATAATGAACTATTCCGTTAAAACTTCAGTTCTTGGGGCTGCTGAGCAGCATGAGGGTGTACAGCGCCCGCATAGACTTTCAGCTTGCGAAACATATCGCGACCCAGTGGGCCCTTAGGCAGCATACCTTTGACCGCGATTTCGATCGGGGCTTCAGGCTTCTTGGAGATCAGGCCTTCGAAGTTCGAAGACTTGATACCGCCTGGGAAACCGGAGTGACGGTAGTACATTTTGTCTTGCGCTTTGTTGCCGGTAACACGTACCTGCTCAGCGTTGATGATCACGATGTAGTCACCGGTATCAACGTGAGGGGTGTACTCAGGCTTGTGCTTGCCACGCAGACGGCTGGCGACTTCAGTGGCCAGACGACCCAGGGTCTGACCAGCGGCGTCGACGACAAACCAGTCGCGCTGAACTGTTTCCGGTTTTGCAGTAAAAGTTGTCATTCTTTAATAGCCTCAGGGGCCGCCCTGTAAATTAGACGGCGGATCTTACTGAATAGTGCGTACTTTGACAAGTCAAAGGCAGCCGGATACAGACGCTATCGGGGGCTCGGGTCGGCGCGTCCGTTCAACGGCAAGATTCTTCGGCAGGCGGCGCATCACTTCCACTGCAGAAAGAGGTGGGCAATTATGCAGATTGCGAAAAAAAATTCAACCTGCTTTTATGATTGTTTTCCCCGAAGGAGTACCCGATGGATTATCGACAGCTGGGCCGTACGGATCTGAACGTGAGCGCGATAGCCTTGGGCACCATGACCTGGGGCGAGCAAAACAGCGAGGCAGAGGCCTTCGCGCAGATCGAGCGAGCCAAGGCCGCGGGGATCAACTTCCTCGACACGGCCGAAATGTATCCGGTGCCGCCCAAGGCCGACACCTATGCCACCACCGAGCGTTATATCGGTAATTACTTCAAAAGCCGTGGCGACCGTGCCGACTGGATCCTCGCCAGCAAGATCGCCGGCCCCGGCAACACCATCGACTACATCCGCGATGGCCACCTGCGCCACAACCGCAAGCACATCGTCGACGCCTTGGACGCCAGCCTCAAGCGCCTGCAAACAGACTGGATCGACCTCTATCAATTGCACTGGCCAGAGCGCAGCACCAATTTCTTCGGCCAACTGAGCTACAAGCACAAGGACGAAGACGACCTCACCCCACTGGAAGAAACCCTCGAAGCGCTGGACGAACAGGTAAAAGCCGGCAAGATTCGCCACATCGGCCTGTCCAATGAAACCCCATGGGGCACCATGAAATTCCTCGCTTTGGCCGAAGCCCGTGGCTGGCCCCGTGCAGTGTCGATCCAGAATCCCTACAACCTGCTCAACCGCAGCTTTGAAGTGGGCCTGGCGGAAGTCGCCATTCGTGAACAGTGCGGCCTGCTGGCCTACTCGCCCCTGGCATTCGGCATGCTCAGCGGTAAATACGAAGGTGGTGCACGCCCGGCGAAAGCGCGTCTGACGGAATACAGCCGTTTCAGCCGTTACTTCAACCCGCAGTCGGAAGCGGCTTGCAGCCGATATGTTGCACTGGCTCGGGAGCATGGCCTGGACCCGGCGCAGATGGCGTTGGCGTTCGTGACCCAGCAACCGTTCGTGACCAGCAACATTATTGGCGCAACGTCGCTGGAGCAACTGGACAGCAACATCGCCAGTGCTGATCTGACGCTGTCGAAGGAAGTACTGGAAGGGATTGAGGCGATTCAGAAGGATCATCCGAATCCTGCGCCTTGACTGATCTGTAGACCGCTATCGGGGGCAAGCCCCCTCCCACATTGGCATGCACTCCACATGTGGGAGCGGGCTCGCCCCCGATGACGCTCCAAGACCAGCAAAAAATCAAAGCGCCCGCGCAATGATCTCCTTCATGATCTCATTGGTTCCCGCATAAATCCGCTGCACCCGAGCATCCGCCCAGGCTCGTGCAATCGGGTACTCCCACATAAAGCCGTAACCGCCGTGCAACTGCACGCATTCGTCGAGCACCTTGCATTGCAGGTCAGTGGCCCAGTACTTAGCCATCGCAGCTGTAGGCACATCCAGCTTGCCCTCCAGGTGCAGCGCCATGCATTTATCGACAAACACTCTGCCGATCTGAATCTCAGTCGCCATCTCCGCTAACTTGAACCGCGGGTTCTGGAAATCGGCAATCGCTTTGCCGAACGCTTTGCGTTCACGGGTGTACTCCAGCGTCCATTGCAACGCCGCTTCGGCTGAGGTGATCGCGCCGATGGCCACGGTCAATCGCTCCTGGGGCAGTTCCTGCATCAAGTAGGCGAAGCCCATACCCGCCTGGCCCAACAAGTTTTCCTTGGGCACCCGCACGTCCTGGAAGAAAAGCTCCGAGGTGTCCTGGGCCTTCATGCCGACCTTCTCCAGGCGCTTACCCTTGGCGAAGCCGTGCGTGTCAGCCTCCACCAGAAACAGGCTGGTCCCCTTCGCGCCGGCCTTGGGATCGGTCTTGGCCACGACGATTACCAGCTCAGCCAGATAGCCGTTGGTGATAAAGGTCTTGGAGCCGTTGATCACATACTCGTCGCCATCCAGCACGGCGGTGGTCTTGACCCCTTGCAGGTCGGAACCGGCGCCCGGCTCGGTCATTGCGATGGCGGTGACCATCTCGCCGGAGATCAATTTGGGCAGGTATTTGTGCTTCAGCGCCTCACTGCCGTAATGCAGGATATAAGGCGCGACGATGTCCGAATGCAGAGAGAAACCAATACCGGTCAGGCCCAGCCGACTGATCTCCTCAATCACCACCGCACTGTAGAGAAAGTCCGCACCCAACCCGCCATACGCCTCTGGAAGATGAGAGCACAGCATCCCCGCCTCCCCTGCCTTGCTCCATAGAGTGCGGTCGATATACCCCTGTTTTTCCCATTGCCCATGGAACGGCGCGGCGTCTTTTTCGAGGAAGGTGCGCACGCTCTCGCGAAAGAGTTCGTGCTCCGGGCTGAACAAAGTTCTGGGAATCATGGGTCACCTGCGTGGATTGTCGGACAAAAACAAGCCCACAGAGCCTATGCCGCGAAAGCATGACAGGACACTGGACACATGCGACAAAAAATAAGACGATCCAGCCGTCTGGTGACCACTTTCCCCTATAAGAATAAATGAAATTATGTCTAACCAAATCTCCACGCCCCTGAGGCGCGTCAGCATTTTGGCCATTGATCGGGTATTCGCTTCGACCCTCATGCAAGCCAAGGATTTCTTCCACCTCGCAAGCCTGCGTTATGGCAAACAGCAAGGCCTGGGCCTGACGCCGGCGTTTGAAACACGCCTGGTGAGCCCGGATGGGCAATCGGTGCGCAGCTTCAGCGATGTGATCATGCCCGTGGACGGCGGCCTCGAAGACGCCGACATCATCGTATTACCGGCCTTCTGGGATGACTTCGACGCCCTGTGCACCCGCTACCCCCAAGTGCTGCCGTGGCTGCGTGATCAACACGCTCGCGGCGCCGTGCTCTGTGGCGAAGCCACCGGGGTGTTCTGGCTGGCCGAAGCTGGACTGCTCGATGGCAAGGAGGCGACCACCTACTGGCGCTTCTTCAATGCATTCAGCGAACGCTTTCCCAAGGTCCAGCTCAACCAGGACAAGCACCTCACCGACGCCGACAACCTGTATTGCGCCGGTGGCACTACCTCGGCGTGCGACCTGTATATCTACCTGATCGAACGCTTCTGCGGCGCCAACATCGCCCAGGCCGTGGCCCGTGACATTCTCTACGAAGTGCAGCGCAGCTACTCGCCGGGGCGTATCGGCTTTGGTGGGCAGAAGCTGCACCAGGACGTGATCATCCTGCAGATCCAGCATTGGCTCGAAGAGCATTTTGCCGACAAATTCCGCTTCGAAGACGTCGCCCGGGAACACGGCATGAGCATCCGCAACTTCATGCGGCGCTTCCAGACCGCCACCGGCGATAAGCCGCTGCATTACCTGCAACGACTGCGTATCGAGACGGCCAAGGGCCTACTCTCGGGCAGTCGCAAAAGCATCAAGACCATCAGTTATGAGGTGGGTTACGACGATGCGAGTTTCTTTGCGCGGTTGTTCAGGCAACACACGGAGTTGTCACCAAACCAATATCGCCAGCAGTTCCAGCAGGCCGCGTAAGCAAATGCGGGAGGGGGCTTGCTCCCGATAGCGGCGGATCAGTCAGTGCATCTGTTACTGAAAGACCGCTATCGAGGGCAAGCCCCCTCCCGCATTTTTTACTGTGTCGGTCTTAGGGTTTGTGCCCGCGCGACAGGAACTCGTGGGACTGCATCTCAAGCAAGCGACTCAGTGTGCGCTGGAACTCAAAGTTCAAGCGGCCGCCGGTATACAGGTCCTTGAGCTCGACTTCCGCCGAGATGATCAGCTTCACGTTACGGTCGTAGAACTCATCGACCATGTTGATAAAACGGCGCGCGATGTCGTCGGTGGTGACGCTCATCTGTTCCACGCCGCTCAAGATCACCGCGTGGAAAATCTTGCCCAGTTCGATGTAGTCGTTCTGGCTACGCGGACCGTCGCACAACTGGCGGAATTCGAACCAGGCCACGTCATCGCAAGTACGCAGCGCGATGATTTCGCGGTTCTCGATCATCAGCTTGTCGTTTTCCACCGCCTGAGTGCATTCCGGCGTCAGCGCGCGAAAGCTTTTGCGCAGGCTTTCGTGGGCGGCTTCATTCAGCGGGAAGTGGAACAGCTCCGCTTGCTCCAGATGGCGCAGGCGGTAGTCAACACCGCTGTCGACGTTGACGATCTCGGTGTTCTGCTTGATCAACGCGATGGCTGGCAGGAAGCGCGCACGTTGCAGGCCGTCTTTGTACAAGCCGTCCGGCACGATGTTCGAGGTGGCGACCAGGGTCACGCCGTTCTTGAACAGCTCTTCCATCAGGGTGCCAAGGATCATGGCGTCGGTGATATCGGAGACGAAGAATTCATCGAAGCAGATCACCCGCGCTTCATCGGAGAAGCGCTTGGCGATGATGGTCAGCGGGTTTTTCTCACCCGGCAGGGTCTTCATCTCTTCGTGCACACGCTTCATGAAGCGGTGGAAGTGGGTGCGGACCTTTTCCTTGAACGGCAGCGCTTCGAAGAAGGTGTCGACCAGATAGGTCTTGCCACGGCCCACGCCGCCCCAGAAATACAGGCCTTTGACCGGCGCATGGTCTTTCTTGCCAAACAGCTTGCTGAGCATCCCTGGCTTGCTTTGCGAGGCCGCAACCAGGTCGTCGTACAGACGTTGCAAATGACGCACCGCCGTTTCCTGGGCCGCGTCATGGAAGAACTCAGGGCGTTTCAGATCAGCTTGATATCGTTCTAGGGGCGTCATAATTTCGTTAGCAAGGCAACAAAAACGGGCCGTCACTGTAACGACGGCCCTGGATAATGGCAATCAACCCTTGGTCGGGTTAATCCTCGATTGGGGTCAACGCGATGCGCAACGCTTGGATGGCGGCATCGCGGGTCGCGCTGTCGGCGAACTGAGCGCTGTCGGCCACGGCCGCGCCGTCCAGCCAAACGCTGAAGCCCAAGGCTTCAGGACGCACGTCCAGCATCACGCCACTTTGCAGCTGCTTGGTCACTGCGCCAGCGGCTTTACCGTCGGCAAAGTTGCGCGACAGCAGCAGTTGCTCGCCATCGGCAGCCAACAGGCGGAAGCGGAAGCTGCCGTCGTCTTCGCGAAAGCTCACAAAGCGCGCTGCTTTTGCGGCTTTCTTCTTGGCGCTGACCGGAGCAGCAGTCTGCTCTACGAATGAACGCAAGCCAACCGCCTCACGCAACTCGGCGAGGAAAGGTGCGGCCACGGCACGGGCCTTCTTGGCGCCGACCAGCAGCAGGTCTTCCATGTCCGACGGGCGCGACATCAGTTGATGATAGCGTTCGCGGGCTTCGCCCAGTTGGCCGTCCAACAGCTGGAACAGACGGCTCTTGGCCTCGCCCCAGCCCAGGCCTTGCAGCAGCTCGCCGCGGAACTCTTCTTCCTGGGCCTTGCTGGCAAACGCCTGATAGAGGGTGAACAGGTGCGAGTTGTCCGGGTCCTTGGCTTCGCCGGGTGCGCGCGAATCGGTGACGATCCGCGAGATGGCGTCTTTCATGTCCTTGGCGCTGGTGAACAACGGGATGGTGTTGTCGTAGCTCTTGGACATCTTGCGGCCGTCCAGGCCCGGCAAGGTGGCGACGCTTTCTTCGATCAACGCCTCGGGCATGGTGAAGAATTCTTTGCCGTTGCCGAACAGGTGGTTGAACCGCTGGCCGATGTCGCGGGCCATTTCCACGTGCTGGATCTGGTCACGGCCGACCGGCACTTTGTGCGCGTTGAACATCAGGATGTCGGCCGCCATCAGCACCGGATAGCTGTACAAGCCCATGGTGATGCCCGCGTCCGGGTCTTCGCCGGTTTCCACGTTCTTGTCCACCGAGGCCTTGTAGGCGTGGGCGCGGTTGAGCAGGCCCTTGGCGGCGACGCAGGTCAGCAGCCAGGTGAGCTCGGGGATCTCTGGAATGTCGGACTGCCGGTAGAAGGTCACTCGATCCACATCCAGGCCACCGGCCAGCCAGGTCGCAGCGATTTCCATACGCGAGCGCTGGATGCGCTGCGGGTCATCGCATTTGATCAGGGCGTGGTAGTCGGCCAGGAAGTAGAAGGAATCGGCGTTGGCGTCCTGGCTGGCCAGGATCGCCGGGCGGATCGCACCGGCGTAGTTGCCCAGGTGCGGCGTGCCAGTGGTGGTGATGCCGGTGAGGATACGGGTACGAGTCGTCATGGGTAATCGCTTATCAGACTGCTATCAATTCGAGAGGCGCGGCAGTACCAGATCCTTGAGATCGGTCAGCTTGCCATGAAAAAAGTGTCCGCATTCTGCCACTTTCAGCAGCTCATGGGGGCGATTCAGAGCCGCGGACCAGTCGTAGACGAGTTGCGGCTCGACCACTTCGTCGGTTTCCGGCTGGATCAGGGTCAACGGGCAGCCTTGGGGCAGTACATCCGTGTCGCTCAGGCGCATCACAGCGGCAGCGACCATAAACAGGTGTGCGAGTTTTTCGCCCTTGGCTTCCAGGCGACCACCGAGGCTGGCTGCCACATAACCACCGAAGGAAAAACCAAGTAAGGTCATCGGCAGTCCGGGATGTTTTTCCCGCAGCCAGGTAGCGGCCGCTTCAGCATCGTCGACTTCGCCAGTGGCCATGTCGTGGGTACCGGCACTCGCACCGACGCCACGGTAATTAAAACGCAGCGTAATCAAACCGGCGTCGCGGGCGGTACGTTGCAGGGTCGAAACGACTTTATTGAGCATGGTCCCGCCCTGCACCGGATTAGGGTGGCAGATCAGCGCCAGGCCACGTGGCTCGGGGTGATCCAGGTACAGGGCTTCCAATTGGCCTACCGGGCCATCGATCAAAACGGGGGTTTCACGCATGAGCAAGGAATGAACTCCGTGACCTCTCAAAGGGTCGACTCGTCTAGCTAAAAGTCTGTGCATGGCATCATTGCGAGCTTAATCGCGGTATACAGCGCAGGTTTGAGCCGTTAACGTAAAGCAAAGCCGTTTATAGAGGAAGGACTCGTGGAACACTCGCTCTTAGTTTGGTTGTTGCCGACTCTTGCCCTGGTTGCCGGTGTCGCCATTGGATTCCTGGTTGCTCGCCTGCTGCCGAATGCCGCGCCTAACCGCACGCAGCGTCAGTTGGATGACATTCAGGAACGTTTTGACAGTTATCAGAACGAGGTTGTTACCCACTTCAACAGCACCGCAAACCTGGTCAAGAAGCTCACTCAGAGCTATCAGGAAGTACAGGATCATCTCGCCGATGGCGCCAATCGCCTCGCCCTCGACGACATCACTCGTCAGCGTCTGCTGGCTGCGCTGCATTCCGATGCACCGCAAACTCCGCGGGAACGCCTGACCCCACCTCGGGAAAACCAGGAGCCACCACGGGACTACGCGCCAAAAACGCCAAACGCCCCAGGGATGTTGGATGAGCATTACGGCTTGAAGAAGTAAGTTATTTTCAAGCAATAAAAAAAGCCCGGTTGATCGATGATCAACCGGGCTTTTTGTTGGCCCTCGCCCTTGTGGGAGGAGGCTTGCCCCCGATGGCGTTAGATCAGTTGATACATGTGCAGACTGACACACAGCTATCGGGGGCGAGCCCCCTCCCGCATTGGTTTTCAGGCCACGGGCTGTTCTTGAAGCCACCCTGCCTCGATGCGCACATGCCGCCCATGGAAGCGCTTGAGGCTGCTGCGGTGGCCGACACTGACAATGCTCAGCCCCGGCAACTCATCAATCAGCGCCTTATACAGCGTCGCCTCATCCTCTTCATCCATCGCCGAAGTCGCTTCGTCCATGTACAGCCATTGCGGCGCGAACAGCAAGGCCCGGGCAAAGGCCAGGCGTTGCTGCTCGCCCGGTGAAAGCATGCGTTGCCAGTGGTTGGCCTCGTCCAAACGCGTGACCAGGTGCGGCAGGCGGCAGGTTAGCAGGACCTGTGCATAACGTTCTGCCGGGTAGGTGCTGTCGTCCTGTGGATAACTCAACACGGATTTCAACGTACCAATCGGCAGGTAGGGCTTCTGCGGAAGGAACAGATAACGCGCCGCCGGCATGCGAATGCTGCCGTAACCCTCCAGCCACAGATGGCCCATCGCGCGCAGCAAGGTGCTTTTGCCGCTGCCGGAACGGCCGCTGAGCATCAGGCGCTGGCCTGGTTCAACAATCATGTTGGCATCGGTCAGCAAGTGGCGACCATCGCTCAGGTTCATGCCCAAGCCCTGCACTACCAGACGCTCGCCCTCCGCGCTGACCTCTATGGCTGCCGGGCGTTGCTCGTTTTCACTCATGGCTTGCTGGAAGCTCAGTAGACGGTCACTGGTAGCACGCCAGGCGGCCAAGTCGGTGTAAGCGCTGATAAACCAGCTGAAGTTACTTTGCACGTTGCCGAACGCCGAGTTGATTTGCATGAGCTCACCCAGTTCGATCTTGCCGGCAAAGTAGCGAGGCGCGGCCACGACAAATGCAAAGACAATCGCAATCTGCTCATAGCCGGCGGTGAAGAATGTCAGGCGCTTGGACACCTTCATGATGTCCCAGAAGTTGTGCCAGACCTTGCCGAAACGCGCGCTCAAGCGCTGGTTCTCGTTGGGCTCGCCGTTGTACAGGGCAATGCTCTCGGCATTCTCGCGCACCCGCACCATGGAGAAACGCAAGTCAGCTTCGAAACGTTGTTGTTGGTTGCTCAAGCCAATCAAGCGGCGACCGATCAGATGGGTCAACCAACTGCCGACACCGGCGTAAACCAGCGCACACCAGAACATGTAGCCGGGGATGGTGATGCCGAACACCTCAATGCTACCCGACACGCCCCAAAGGATGACGGAGAACGACACGAGGCTGACGACATTGCGCAGCAGCCCGAGACCAAGACTTAACGTGTTCGAGGTGAAGCTATTGAGGTCTTCCGAAATACGCTGGTCCGGGTTATCGGTGTAACCGCCCTGCTCCAGCTGGTAGTAGTTTTTTTGGCTTAGCCAGCGCGCAAAATGCTTTTCAGTGAGCCACGCCCGCCAGCGAATGGTCAGCATCTGCGTCAGGTAAAGACGGTACACCGCGGCGAGAATGGCCACCGCTGCGATGCCGCAGAAATAGCCGATCTGCTGCCAGAAAGCGGCGGTGTCTTTGTTCTCGAGGGCGTTGTAGAAGTCCTTGTACCAGTGGTTGAGCCACACGGAAATCGCCACGCTAAACAGCGACAGGGCGATCACCGCTGCCAGCAACAACCAGGCCTTACCTTTCTCTTCACTGTGCCAATAGGGCGTGATCATCGCCCAGGTTCGCCGAAAAAATTGCCCACGCACAGCGTCGTTGACCGCAGAGTACTCAGCGTTCTGATTCATCGTTCAGGCTCGTAGGAAAGAAGGCAGGCGTTTGAACCGATCATAGTTGATCGGTTCAGGGCTCCGTGCGGCCTGAAGCGGGTTGTTCAGCCTAGGTTCAGCGTCGTACCGGACGTTTCTGCAGCTTGCGTTGCAGGGTGCGGCGGTGCATGCCTAGGGCGCGGGCGGTAGCGGAGATGTTGCCTTCGTGCTCGGTCAGGACACGCTGAATGTGCTCCCACTGCAGGCGGTCCACCGACATCGGGTTTTCCGGTACCAGGGTGTCGAGGTCGGCATGCTCGGAGAGTAAGGCGGCCAGCACATCGTCGGCGTCCGCCGGTTTGCACAGGTAATTGCAGGCGCCGCGCTTGATGGCCTCGACGGCGGTGGCGATGCTGGAGTAACCGGTGAGAATCACCACGCGCATTTCCGGGTCGAGTTCCAGCAGCTTGGGCAGCAGCACCAGACCGGAGTCGCCGTCCATCTTCAGGTCGAGCGCGGCGTAGTCCGGCAAATCGGCCTGTGCGATGGTCAGGCCTTCTTCAGCCGAACCTGCGGTGCTCACACGAAAGCCGCGACGGCTCATGGCGCGCGCCATCACGCGGGTAAAGGTAGCGTCGTCATCTACCAGCAGCAGGTGCGGCAGTTCTTCGCCTTCGACTTGGATCTCGTCACTCATCGATATCTCCTCGTGCAACACGGGGCAGGCGCAGCTCGGTGAGCGTGCCGCCTTCCTCATGACTATAGAGCTTCACTGAGCCACCCGCGCGGGTCACGCTGGCCTTGCTCAAAAACAGGCCCAAGCCGAAGCCTTTGCCCTTGGTGGTAAAGAAAGGTTTGCCGATCTGCTCGGCAATAGCCAGCGGCACGCCGGCGCCGTGGTCACGAATGCTGATGGTCACGTTTTCTGCGTCCCAATCCAACTGCACGCCAAGGCCTTCCGGGCAGGCGTCGGCGGCATTGTTCAGCAGATTGAGCAGCGCCTGAGTCAGATCCGGCGGCGGCGCCATGCGCGGTACTGTGCCCTGCCCCAGCAGACTGAAACGATAACTGGCTTCGGGACGCATCAGGTGCCAGCGGTTGAGCGCTTCGTCGAGCCACTGTGTCACGTCCTGCATCTCCACCGCCAGGCGGCGATTGGCTTCGGCGGCGCGCACCAATTGCTGCAAAGTCTGCTTGCACTGCTTGACCTGCTCGCGCAATACGCCGAGGTCTTCTTGCAGCGCAGGATCGGGGTGGTCCTGAACCATTTCGTTAAGCAGCACGCTCATGGTGGCCAGCGGCGTACCCAACTCGTGGGCGGCTCCGGCGGCCTGGGTGGCAACGGCCAGCAGTTGCTGGTCGCGCAGGCCTTCTTCACGGCGAATGGCGCGCAGTTCTTCCTGGCGGCGCAGTTCTTCGGCCATGCGCGCGGCGAAGAAGGTAATGACGGCGGCAGACAGGGCAAAACTCAGCCACATCCCATAGATCTGCAGGTTTTCCCGGGCAATTGGGAACGTTTGCAGCGGGTAGAACTGTGCCAGCAGCAAGGTGTAGAGGGTCAGGGCGATACCCGACAGCACCACCGAGTAGCGCCACGGCAACGTCACGGCGGCGATGGTCAACGGCACCAGGTAATAAGACACGAACGGGTTGGTGGAGCCACCGGAGAAATACAGCAACACACTGTGGATAAACAGATCGCAGGCCAGTTGCAGCGCGTATTCAAGTTCGGTCACCGGCCATGTAGTGCGCAAGCGGATGGCAGTGAACACGCACAGCACGATAGAGAAACCAAGGGTCACGCCCAGTTGTAGCCAAGGCAGCGGCAGCAGGTCGAACCAATAGGCAAGCCCGACCGAACCGGCCTGCGCGGCCAGTACCAGGGTACGAATGAACGTCAGGCGCCAGAGATTCTGGCGGGTGGCGGAAGTCAGTTTTACGGCGGCGAGCATGAGCTCTCCCGGTGAGCGCAGCGGGTAGATCGCATCGAGTATAACCAAGACACGACGATGGCAGGGTGCGTGCGGCAAACCGCCACAGCACCTTCGCACACATATTCTGCGGCATTCATTCAGGAACCGCTGTGAACGACGGACCACCCAAGGCGCATTTCCCACGCGTCACTCAGGCGGTGCCCATGACTGTACTTGATCACAGCAGGACCGAGGGCTGGTTGCGGAAGTTCTGAAATAGAACCTCAGCTACAGGCCCACCGCTTCCACCCGGCAAGGCGCAGTCGCTGAGCCTGGCAAACGGCCCTTCTACAATTTGTTTGTATTGTGTAAACCCGAAGAACCCCACGTCGCCGTCTACAGTCATACCGAACACGAATATCCCAAGGAGCTTCCATGTCTCGTTTCAATCGCAGTGCAGCCGTTCTCACCCTCAGCGCGCTGGCCAGCCTTCCGGCGCTGGCCGCCGATGAGCTGCATTACAACCAGATCTCTCTGCGTGCCGAAGTCAGCCAGGAAGTGGCCCGCGACAAGATGATCGTTACGCTCTACACCGAGTCCCAGAACAGTGACCCGGCCAAACTCGCCGCCACTATCACCACCGCCATGAACACAGCGCTGGGCCAGGCTCGTGAAGTCAAGGCTGTGACTCTGCGCCAGGGCAGCCGCAACAGCTACCCGATCTACGACAACAAGACCCAGAAAATTACCGGCTGGCGTGAACGTGCCGAACTGCGTCTGGAAAGCGCAGACTTCCCGGCACTGTCCAAACTCACAGGCGAGCTGCTGAGCACCCTGAAAATGGACAGCATGGATTTCGCCATCGCCGACAGCACCCGCAAGGCCAGCGAAGACGCCCTGCTCAAGGACGCGGTGGCTGCCTTCAAAGCGCGCGCGCAACTGGCCACCGACGCCCTGGGCGGCAAGGGTTACAAAATCGTCAACCTGAACTTCAACACCAATGGTTATCCACAAACCTACGCACGCGGCGCGATGATGATGAAAGCTGCCGAGATGGATTCTGCACCGACGCCCGAAGTCGAGGCCGGTACCAGCCAGGTCAACATGAGCGCCGATGGGGTGATCGAAGTCTTGCAGTAACCGTTTCAATTCATAAAAACGGCGCAGCCTGATGGCTGCGCTTTTTTTTTGCCTGTCATTCCATCAATGCAATAACGCCCAGCGGCGCCCGCCAAACAAACCACACTTTAATAGGGTCACCGCTATCAAAGAGGGCGATGCCGATACAGCTGCCCCCGAACGAAGCAGACCTATACTTAAAAATAAATTGCACATAAAACTCCAACATAAAAATTGAACCGTTACCTTGTGGGCTGCCACTTAGTTAAGCCAACCACTTCTAACCCACTGCTTAACTAATCGAACACACCAACAGGAACCAATCACACAACTTTTATGCTTCGGCGCAAAACACGAAAACCGTAAATTTCAATTACAACACAACTCCATTCAGGCACAGGGCAACCAGGCACCGACAAGAAGTCGGAACAAAAACTTATGCCTGATAGATCGACATAGAAAACACTATTCGAGCGCTCATAAGGATGATGGGATTGCGAGAGTTAACCCAATGGAAACGACGCGAAACATGATCTAACCAGCATCAAAATACCGGCAGTTGAAAACAATAGTCACACCGAAGCTATTGCTTGGCGACGGACGATTAACACTATGACATCCACGAGTAAAATGAGCCTTTAATGAACATACATTCAGCGTCCCCACTTCCACCTGCACATCGCCATCATGCTCATTCAATCAGCGCTCCCCCCTCTTCACAGAATATAACTGAGAGCGGAAGGGGCACCTCGCGCCATACGACGAGTCCGGCCACGCCCAGCAATCCTGAAGCAGCTGTCCAAACAAGAGTGATTTATGGGTCAGACACTTTATCTGCGCCTTCGGCTGGCTACACCCTGCAAGAACGCAAGCAGCGCATCAATGATTACGCTTTTCGAGTCATGATGCTGACTGAAAAAATACCCAGCATCAATCAGGGTGAAAGAAGCGTTAACTTCCAGAATGCCCGACTGTTCATGGAGCCCGCCGGCTACTTCAGCGGTGGTTTATTGGCCGCGGGGTACGACCCTCATGAAAAATTCACAGTGACGTTCTCTTCCTACACGGGAATGGGAAAGCCGGAAAACCTGAGCAGCAGGTCGGAGCGCACCTACTTTGCATGGGAAATTGCAGCTGGTGCTTTAGCGCACGATAAAGTGCAACGGGGCGGCCCGGTCAACTTCAACGAAATGGATATAGCGGCGAAGGATAAAAGAAAGATCGACCAACTGGAGTCGGTAGGTAAAACCCTTCAAAATCATTGGGAAAATGAAGTATCCAAACCCATGCGCGATCCTTCGGGCCCACTGGCGGCCATCTCTGGAGAAGCGGACGCGTATGTTGTAAAGGGAACATTGCAAAGCCTGCGCAGTGATATAGGGAGCTTTAACAAGTTAAGCCCTCAAGGGCAACAAGCGGTCGCGCGCACCCTGGACAACAACTCGCAAGTCATCATTCCAAACGTATACGGCTATCCAATGTCAGGATATGCCTTTATTGCGTACACCCCTTATGATGGAAATTATGAACACCGGCCCAACCAAGGGTTAATGATTGACATCAAGAATGGTTCTGTCCATGAGTTACATGGTGATGCAGCTTTTGCAAGCTGGGCTAAAGACAACCACTCTAACTTACTGAGAAGTTTTAATACCCGAGACATACAAGGAGGCAAGGATTCGCACTGGCCAAGTGCGGCCTATGTGCTTGATACGTTAATCTCAGGAGCCAATGCCCACTTCCCTGGTTATCACAACTTCCTTTCAGATGAGGAGATACCGGCGGCGCAACTATTTAACTACACCCGAGCCCGAGGCGGTGATTATCGGTTGAAGTTTGGCACCTTGAACAATGGCGTGGCCTCTCACTATCAAGCGGTGAATGCCAAGAATGCGTTATGGTCCGACCAGACTGAAGTCTTTGGTTCCTCGCAGCAGGACTGGAAGTCTGCGAAAGACTTCTGGGGTAATACATTCGGGTACGTCCCTGTCATTGGTAACACGGGCAACATCGTATTCGGCGTCCATGATGGCCTCTACGGTATGACGGCAGAAGATCGTGTGGGAGGCAATGCAGCAGCGGTCATATCAAGCCTGCAATTGGCCCATGAACTTGCTCCAGGCGCTGTAGAGTCCGGACTGAGTGACACCCTAAAGGGTACTGGCCTTCCGAGTGCCGAAAATTACACCTGGAAGCGAAACTCGCAGACACACGACTTTGAGTTCGTGAACGCTCCCAAGCCCCCAAAAAATACCGATGACATCAGCGTTCCAACTAAAGGACTGCCTGGCAACCGGCTGCGCCCCAGCCAAGCGGGGAACATCAGCCAGCACGCGGTGCCGGACGGCGAGCAACTGATCAAAAACACTGCACCCAACGCCAAGGGTATTTATCAGATCAAGGATGCGAGCACAGGCGCCGACCGGTGGCTCATCCGCTACGCCGACGCAACCGGCACCAGCAAGGTGTACGAGATCCGGGAGGATTTCAAACTGAGCAACAACTATGTGCAGATCATTGACCGCGAAACCAGACTGCCAGTGACGACTGTCCACTCTTCGGGCAATGGCGAATGGGTGTCGGCCAAAGGAAACGGCGGTATCAGGTTGCCCTGGGGGCGCAGCATCTCACCCCCACAAATCGAGGAAATAAAGCCCACACCGTCCTTTGCCAATCATTTCCTCAATACCGACGGCAAACAGATGGAAGGTTCCGCAAGAGTCGATGAATTCTTGAAAATCAAAGCGGGAACCAACTACGACTTCGCCACTACCAATTTCGAGGTCAGCGGAAGCCGCCCCAGAGCGAATTTCAAGGTGTTTTGGAACATCGACGAGACTGGATTTTCCGTTGAATCGGGTGAAAAGGCACAGCTCACGGAACACAGCTCCAGCGAATACTCACCCAACTTTGTTTTGGATATAAACCGCAATCCCTACAGCGTCACCTCGACCGAAAATGGGCTAACCGAGACCCTGCAACTGGACGCCACGGCGGGTTCGGCCGAAAGCATCAGGCAAGCGAGGCTCAGGCAGTTTGAGAGCGCAATTGCTGATGCGGACCTACGTGCGCGCATTTCCGAAGTAGCCCATCAAGGCTCAATAGCCCCGGCCACCATTGAATTGAACGGCAGTTCGGTACTGCAGGATGGCTACTACTTTGGCGCTGACGACACCCAGTTCCACATCAATCACGACGTGTCTAATGGCGGGTCCGATAGCGTGACGACGGTCCGGATCACCTCCAAAGGGCACCTCTCCAACCCGGAAAAAGATATCAACCGTGTTCCGGGTGTGGAGGTGATCATCAAGAGAACGTTCACGATCCGGGAAGGCAATGATCTGGATAGTTTATTCACGATCGACAAAGACGCCCCCACTCACATCGAAGTAGTGGTCGCCCCATAGCCGAAGCCTGGCTACAACGCCCCCTTACATGACGCCCCTGAACGGCGGTAACCTCGGTCACCGCCGTTTTCATTTGGCTACGGTTACATGCCTGCCACTTCAGGGGTCTCCATGGAAAGAATCGCCTTAAAACCGCTCCTCCTCGCCGCCGGCCTGCTGGCGTTCATGCCAATGGCCCAGGCCGCCAGCACCCTGGTCTATTGCTCCGAAGCGAGCCCCGCCGGATTCGATCCCAGCCAGTACACCAGCGGCACTGATTTTGATGCTTCCGCCGAAACCGTGTTCAACCGTCTGACCCAATTCAAGCGCGGTGGCACCGAAGTCGAACCCGGTCTGGCAACAAGCTGGGATGTGTCCAGCGATGGCCTGACGTATACCTTCCACCTGCGCGATGGCGTCAAGTTCCACACCACCGATTTCTTCACGCCCACCCGTGACTTCAATGCCGAAGACGTGCTGTTCACTTTCAACCGTCTGCTCGATTCCGACAGTCCGTTTCGCAAGGCCTACCCTTCCGAATCGCCGTACTTCACTGACATGGGCCTGAACACCACGATCAAAAGCGTCGAAAAACTCGACGAACATACCGTGCGTTTCAACCTGAACAATGTCGATGCGTCCTTCGTGCAAAACCTGGCCATGAGCTTTGCCTCGGTGCAGTCCGCCGAGTACGCCGCGCAATTGCTCAAGCAAGGCGCAGCCTCGGACATCAATCAGAAGCCGGTGGGCACCGGACCATTTGTGTTCAAGCGCTACCAAAAGGACTCGCAGATTCGCTACGTGGCCAATAAACAGTATTGGAAACCCGAGGACGTAAAGCTCGATAACCTGGTGTTCGCCATCACCCCGGATGCCGCGTCGCGCCTGCAAAAACTCAAGGCCGGCGAATGCCAGGTCAGCGGTTACCCGCGCCCCGCCGATATCGAAGTGATGAAACAAGACCCGAATTTGCGCGTGCTGCAGCAAGCCGGGTTCAACCTGGGCTTCCTGGCGTACAACGTGACCCACCCGCCACTGGACCAGCTCAAGGTGCGCCAAGCCCTGGACATGGCGATCGACAAGCCGGCGATCATCAAGGCCGTGTACCAGAGCGCCGGGCAATTGGCGCAGAACGCACTGCCACCGGCGCAGTGGTCTTATGACCCCACCATCAAGGACGCCCCTTACGATCCCACCAAAGCCAAGGCGCTACTTAAAGAAGCAGGGGTTGCACCCGGTACCACCATCAACCTGTGGGCGATGACCGTACAACGCGCGTCCAACCCGAATGCGCGCATGTCGGCGCAGATGATCCAGCAGGATTGGGAAAAAGTGGGCATCAAGGCCAATATCGTCAGTTATGAATGGGGCGAGTACATCAAGCGCGCCAAAAATGGCGAGCACGACGCGATGATTTACGGCTGGACCGGTGACAACGGCGACCCGGATAACTGGCTCGGCGTGCTCTACAGTTGTGCCGCGGTGAAGGGCAGCAACTACGCCAAATGGTGTAACCCGGCCTATGACAAGCTGGTGCAGCAAGCAAAGGTCAGCAGTGACCGTGAGCAGCGCATCAAGTGGTATCAACAGGCGCAAAAAATTCTTAAAGAACAAGTACCTATAACGCCTATTGCAAACTCGACGGTTTTCCAACCCCTGCGCAAAGAAGTCAAAGACTTCAAGATCAGCCCGTTTGGCCTGACGCCCTTCTACGGCGTGAGTCTAGATAAGTAACAGCGACGCCCCAACCAAGTGCGCTAGACGCCTTGGTTGGGCTTTTTTGGTGCGCCCTGCGCACCGAAAAAACCCTCAAAACAGATACAAATATGTCAAAACTTTCATAATTGCGACATTCCTGTACGTTCGTACCACTCTTTCCCGCCTGCAACGGTTCAGCATCTTGCAATGGGTATGGCGCCTGCATAAGTATCCGCAGGCCGACTCACGAGGTCGCCCTCACCACCAAAAATGACAACAAATCATGAGGCCAACATGCTTAAACACGCAGTCATTCCGTTAATTGTTAGCGCTGGCCTTATGGCCGCAGCCCCTTTCGCCCAAGCGGCGACTAACCTGGTGTTCTGCTCCGAAGGGAGCCCGGCCGGTTTCGATCCAGGCCAGTACACCACCGGAACAGACTTCGATGCTTCGGCCGAAACCATGTTCAACCGTCTGAGCCAGTTCGAACGTGGCGGCACCGCTGTTGTTCCTGGCCTCGCCACCAGCTGGGACGTATCCCCGGATGGCCTGACGTACACTTTCCACCTTCGCGAAGGCGTCAAGTTCCACACCACCCCGTACTTCAAGCCCACTCGTGAATTCTCGGCTGACGACGTACTGTTCACCTTCAACCGAATGATCAACAAAGACGATCCATTCCGTAAGGCCTACCCCACTGAGTTTCCGTACTTCACGGACATGGGTATGGACACCAACATCAAGAACATCGAGAAAGTCGACGCCCACACCGTCAAGTTCACCCTTGGCACCGTGGACGCCGCTTTTATCCAAAACCTGGCGATGAGCTTCGCGTCGATCCAGTCGGCCGAATATGCCGCCCAGTTGCTGAAGAACGGTACGCCTCAGGACATCAACCAGAAGCCAATCGGCACTGGCCCGTTCGTGTTCAAGAGCTACCAGAAAGACTCGAACATTCGTTACACCGGCAACAAGGACTACTGGAAACCTGAAGACGTGAAGATCGACAACCTGATCTTCGCTATCACCACCGACCCGTCGGTGCGTATCCAGAAGCTCAAGAAAAACGAATGCCAGATCACCCTCTTCCCGCGTCCGGCCGACCTCAAGGCGCTGGGCGAAGACAAGGACCTGAAACTGCCGAACCAGGCCGGTTTCAACCTGGGTTATGTCGCCTACAACGTCATGGACAAGGTCAAGGGCAGCGACCAGCCCAACCCACTGGCTGACCTGCGCGTACGCCAGGCGCTGGACATGTCGGTCAATAAGCAGCAGATCATCGACTCCGTTTACCAGGGCGCCGGCCAACTGGCCGTCAACGCCATGCCGCCGACTCAATGGTCCTACGACACCACCATCAAGGACGCCGCCTACAACCCCGAGAAAGCCAAGGCGCTGCTCAAGGAAGCGGGCGTCAAGGAAGGTACCGAAATCGTGCTGTGGGCCATGCCGGTTCAGCGTCCGTACAACCCGAACGCCAAACTGATGGCTGAAATGCTGCAGAACGACTGGTCCAAGATCGGCCTGAAGGTCAAGATCACCAGCTACGAGTGGGGCGAGTACATCAAGCGTTCCAAGGGCGGCGAGAACCAGGCCATGATCATTGGCTGGAGCGGCGACAATGGTGACCCGGACAACTGGCTGAACGTGCTGTTTGGCTGCGATTCCCTGTCCGGCAACAACTTCTCCAAGTGGTGCGACAAGAAATTCGACGGCGTCGTGAAAGAAGCCAAGGCCACATCGGATGTCGCCAAACGCACCGAGCTGTATAAGCAGGCGCAACATATCCTCAAAGATGCAGTCCCGATGACACCTATCGCGCACTCGACGGTGTATCAACCCATGCGCAACACCGTGCAGGACTTCAAGATCAGCCCGTTTGGCTTGAACTCCTTCTACGGCGTGAGCGTCAGCGGCAAGTAAGGATCATTGACGGCGACGTTTCGTAACGTCGCCGTTATTACATCCGCCTGGCCCTTAGGAAATTGACCACGTTCGCAGCCGATGCTTCCTACAGCAACGAACTGCGAAACGGGACTCCGTTGCCTACAGGGTCAATCCAATTTGGCGCATTTACTGTGAAGTCCGCGACCCATAACGTCGTAGGACAGCAGAAGCTCCGACTTGGGAAAGGCACTTGCTGTGTGTGGGATCAGTGATGTCTCCCAGGCTTTGCGCCTGGGTGATTGCTCGCTGATGACAACTACAAACAAGGATCGGGATCGTCATGCGCCATACCACCGTTCTATCCGCCATTTTTGGCACCAGCCTGCTGGCCATGGCCACCATGGGCCACGCCGCCGACAAGAAGAGCCTGGTGTTCTGCTCGGAAGGCAGCCCGGCAGGTTTTGACACCGCGCAATACACCACCGCCACCGACAACGACGCGGCCGAGCCGCTGTACAACCGGCTGGTCGAGTTTGAAAAAGGTGCAACCAACGTACAGCCTGGGCTGGCGACCAAATGGGATATTTCCGAAGACGGTCTGACCTACACCTTCCATTTGCGTGAAGGGGTGAAATTCCACAGCAACAAGGAGTTCAAGCCGACGCGCGACTTCAATGCCGACGACGTGCTGTTCACCTTCAACCGCATGCTGGACCCCGACCACCCGTTCCGTAAGGCCTACCCCACAGAGTTTCCGTACTTCAACGGGATGAGCCTGAACAAGAACATTGCCAAGGTCGAAAAAACCGACGCTAACACCGTGGTGATGACCCTGAACACGGTGGACGCCGCGTTCATACAAAACATCGCCATGAGCTTCGCTTCGATCCTCTCAGCCGAATACGCCGAGCAGTTGCTCAAGAGCGGCAAGCCCAGCGACATCAACCAAAAACCGATCGGCACTGGCCCGTTCGTGTTCCAGCGCTATCAGAAAGACTCGCAGATCCGTTACACGGGCAACAAACAGTACTGGGACCCGAGTCGCGTTCAGCTCGATCAACTGATTTTCGCCATCAACACCGACGCCTCGGTGCGGGTGCAGAAGCTCAAGGCCGGGGAATGCCAGGTGACCCTGCATCCGCGTCCGGCTGACGTCGATGCGCTCAAGGCCGACCCGAAGCTTCAACTGCTGACCAAACCGGGCTTCAACCTCGGCTACATCGCCTACAACGTGCGCCACAAGCCATTCGACCAGCTCGAAGTGCGCCAGGCGCTGGACATGGCGGTGAATAAGCAGAGCATCCTGAATGCCGTGTACCAAGGCGCGGGGCAACTGGCGGTCAACGCCATGCCGCCGACGCAATGGTCTTACGACGACACCATCAAAGACGCCGCCTACAACCCGGAAAAAGCCAAGGAACTGCTCAAGGCTGCCGGTGTGAAGGAAGGTACCGAGATCACCCTGTGGGCGATGCCGGTGCAACGGCCGTACAACCCCAACGCCAAGCTGATGGCCGAAATGCTGCAAAGCGATTGGGCCAAGATCGGCCTGAAAGTGAAGATCGTCAGCTACGAATGGGGCGAGTACATCAAGCGCACCAAGAACGGTGAGCACGATATCAGCCTGATCGGCTGGACCGGCGACAACGGTGACCCGGACAACTGGCTGGGCACCCTCTACAGCTGCGACGCTATCGGCGGGAACAACTACTCCATGTGGTGTGACCCGGCGTACGACAAGCTGATCAAGCAAGCCAAGGTCGTCACCGACCGCGAACAAAGGACTGTTCTCTACAAGCAGGCTCAGCAATTGCTCAAGCAGCAAGTGCCGATCACGCCTGTCGCCCACTCGACGGTCAACCAGCCGTTAAGCACCAAAGTCGAAGGGTTCAAAGTGAGCCCCTTCGGCCGCAACGTGTTCTCGGGCGTCAGTATTACCCCATAAGAAAATAACCGGATTGCAGGAGAGCGAAGTCAGCTCTCCGGCAAACGTGCAGCCTTTTATTGGGATTTTTCCTACGGCAAACGTTTGCAAGTGCCTGAACGAGTTACACACCAATAGTCGGTTCACCTAAAAAGACCGGCATAAAAAAAGAGAACCAAAGGAGCTTCACCCATGAAACTGAGCAGCAAAGCGCTTCTGGCCCTGGCCATCAGCACCATCACGGCAACCGCCTACGCTGAAACCCAAAGCCAGGACTTCGTTCCTACCACGTTGGCCGGCACCAGCGCCCAAAGCGAGGCTAAAGGCTTTATTGACGGTCAAAGCCTGGGCGGCACCACGCGTAACTGGTACTCGAACGAAAAATTCAACCGCAACACCCGCATCACCTATTTCAAGGATAAAGGCGACCTGACCAAGACCAGCATTTCCCGTCGTTACAACTGGGACCAAGGCACCATCCTCAATTACACCTCGGGGTTTACCCAAGGCACCGTTGGGGTCAGCACCGAAGTTGCGGCCTACAACGTGATCGCTCTGATCCGTGATCAAAAAGACATCGGCGGCGGCTCCAACCGCACCCTGGCCCACGACCGCGGTGACGCGGTGGACCAGTGGAGCAAACTGGGCCTGGCCAACGTCAAGTTCCGCGTATCCAACACCACGCTGACCGCCGGTCGCCAGAACTTCAGCAGCGGCATCGTCGACACCATCGGCAACCGTGCCCTGCCGTCGAGCTTTGAAGGTGTGAGCTTCAACAGCGAAGAATTCAGCAACCTGTCGTTCCAGGGCGGCGTGTTCGATCGCGTTTCGCCACGTACCGAACAGAGCCTGTCGAAGTTCCGCAGTGAGTACAACAGCAAGGGCGCAGCGGGCGTCGAGACTGACAAGGTTTACACCCTGGGCGCTAACTACCAGCCGCTCAAGAGCCTGAAAACCAGCTTCTTCGCAGCCAACGTGAAGGACTTCTGGAACCAGTACTACTTCGGCGCTACCCACGAGCTGGGTGACAGCTCGGTACTGGGCCTGACCACCGGCTTCAACTACTACAAAACCGTCGATGAAGGCAAAAAGCTGATGGGGGATATCGACAACGATACCTACTCCCTGTCCCTGGGACTGACCCACCAGGCCCACAGCCTGACGTTCTCGTACCAGCAAGTGAACGGTAACGAGTACTTCGACTACCTGCACGAAACCAACGGTATCTACCTGGCCAACTCCCTGACGTCGGACTTCAACGGCCCGAACGAGAAGTCCTTCCAGGTTGCCTACGGTATCAACATGGCCGAATACGGCGTGCCTGGCCTGAAGTTCAACATCTACACCGCTCGCGGCTGGGGCATCGACGGTACGCACTACACCGGCAACCGCGGTGTAGAGAACAAAGGCTACGACGGTGTCCAGGCTCAGGATGGCGAACACCACTATGAATACGGTGTTGGCGCGTCTTACGCCCTGCAAAGTGGCCCGCTCAAAGCCACCACCATTCGCGCCACCTACGTAGCGCACCGTGCTAGTGAACAACAGTCTGACGGCAACCTGAACGAATTCCGTCTGGTTACCACCATCCCGTTCAACATTCTTTAATTAGCGCCAGGTAAACGGCGGGCTCAGGACGAGCCCGCCGTCTACGCTTGTCTGGTCCCATCGATTGCAGAGGGCTCTGAATGAAAATGCTACCGCTACAAGCCGCCATGGCTGCTGCGCTGTTGAGCGTGGCTGTCGGGATTTCAGCCAAACCGCTGGTGGTCTGCACCGAAGCCAGCCCGGAAGGTTTTGACCCGGTCCTGTACACCACCGCCGTCACCGCCGATGCCGCCGCTGAAACCATGTTCAACCGTCTGGTCGACTTCAAGCCAGGCACCACCGAAGTGGTGCCTGCACTGGCCAAAGACCTGCCAGAGATCAGCGCCGATGGCCTGACCTACACGTTCCACCTGCGTGACGACATCAAGTTCCACACTACCGACTACTTCAAACCCACGCGCAACCTGAATGCCGATGACGTGCTGTGGAGCTTCCAGCGCCAGCTGGACCCGAATCACCCTTGGCACAACAAGTCCGTCGTGGGCTATCCCTACTTTGAAAGCATGGGCTTCAAGGAACTGCTCAAGAGCGTAGAGAAGACTGACGATCACACCGTCGTCTTTACCCTGACTCGTCCTGAAGCACCGTTTTTGGCCGACCTGGGTATGGCGTTCTCTTCGATCCACTCCGCCGAATACGCCGACCAACTGCTCAAGTCCGGTAAGACCGACGACCTGAACGCCAAGCCGATCGGTACTGGTCCGTTCATCTTCACGCGCTACGCCAAGGACGCCCAGGTACGCTTCAAGGCCAACCCGGAGTATTTCCGTGGCAAGCCGGCAGCAGATCCGCTGATCCTCGCGGTCACTACCGACAACAACGTACGCCTGCAGAAGCTCAAAGCGAACGAATGTCAGATCGCGCTGTTCCCCAAGCCCGATGACATTCCAAGCATCAGGAAAGACCCGAACCTCAAGGTCGATGAACTGGCGGCGATGACCACCAGTTACACCGCAATGAACACCACTCACAAGTACATGAGCGATGCACGGGTTCGCCACGCGATCAATATCGCGTTCGACAAAGCAGGCTATACCGAAGCCCTCTTCGGCAAAGGCAATGCGGTCGTGGGCACCGGCCCGTATCCACCGACTTTGCTGGGTTTCAATACGAACCTGAAAAACCCGCCCCGCGACCTCGACAAAGCCCGCGCCCTGCTCAAGGAAGCCGGTGTACCGGAAGGCACCGAGTTCACCCTGTTTACCCGTAACGGCGGCGGCCCAACCAATCCCAACCCGATGCTCGGCGCCCAGCGCATGCAAGCGGATCTGGCGCAGGTTGGCTTGAAAGTGAATATCAAAGTCATGGAATGGGGCGAGATGCTCAAGCGCGCTAAAAACGGCGAGCACGACATGGTCTCGGCTGGCTGGGTAGGCGATAACGGCGACCCGGACAACTTCCTCACGCCCAACCTGAGTTGCGATGCCGCTAAAAACGGCGAAAACTACGCCCGCTGGTGTAACAAAGAGTTTCAAGCCCTGATCGACAAAGCCCGCGCAATTGATGAACCCGCGGCTCGGGCTGCGCTCTATGAACAAGCACAGGACGTTTTCGAAAAGGACCAACCATGGCTTCCCATGGCTTACCCGAAACTGTTCACCGCCATGCGTAAAAACGTAGAAGGCTTTACCCAAAGCCCTCTAGGTACAAATAACTTCGCCACCACCCAGGTGAAGTAAATAAGAGAAACGCTCGGCGCCGTCCACCAGGACGGTGCCGAACCTGCCTAACCGGCTGATTGAGGTACACACCAAGATGTTTAGTTTTATTGCCCGCCGACTGGGGTTATTGATCCCCACGTTTTTCGGCATCACGTTGCTGACGTTTGCGTTGATTCGCATGATCCCCGGCGACCCCGTCGAAGTCATGATGGGCGAACGACGAGTCGACCCCGAGATGCACGCACAGGCAATGGAGCGCCTTGGCCTTAACAAGCCGCTGTATGCGCAATATTTGGACTATGTCGGCAAACTCGCCCAAGGCGACCTTGGCGAATCGCTGCGTACCCGTACCAGCGTGTGGACCGAATTCACCGCCCTTTTCCCGGCGACCCTGGAACTGTCCATGGCCGCCCTGTTGTTCGCCGGTATCCTGGGCCTGTTGGCCGGGGTGATCGCGGCACTCAAGCGAGGATCCCTGTTCGACCACGGGGTGATGGGCATCTCCCTCGCGGGCTATTCGATGCCGATCTTCTGGTGGGGCCTGATCCTGATCATGTTCTTCTCGGTGAGCCTGGGCTGGACCCCGGTTTCCGGGCGTATCGACCTGCTCTACGACATCGAGCCGCGTACCGGCTTCATGCTGATCGACACCCTGCTGGCTGACGAGCCGGACGCGTTCTGGGACGCGCTGCACCACCTGATCCTGCCGGCCATCGTGCTCGGCACTATTCCATTGGCAGTGATCGCACGGATGACCCGTTCATCCATGCTCGAAGTGCTGCGTGAAGACTACATCCGTACCGCCAAGGCCAAAGGCCTGTCGCCGGCACGCGTGGTATTTGTCCACGGCCTTCGTAACGCGCTGATCCCGGTACTGACCGTGGTCGGCCTGCAAGTCGGCACCCTGCTGGCTGGTGCGGTACTGACCGAAACCATCTTCTCGTGGCCCGGTATCGGCAAATGGCTGATCGAAGCCATTGGCGCGCGGGACTACCCGGTGGTGCAAAACGGCATCCTGCTGATCGCCTGTCTGGTGATCCTGGTGAACTTCGTGGTGGATATCCTCTACGGCTTCGCCAACCCACGCATCCGTCACCAGCGCTGAGATCATGACCATGACCACACCTACTCCCGTGTCAGCAGTCGATCAAAGCCTGCTGTACCCGTCCCCGTACAAAGAATTCTGGCAAGCCTTTTCCAAGAACAAAGGCGCGGTTGCCGGCCTGTTCTTCATGTTGTTGATCGTGTTTTGCGCGATCTTCGCGCCGTGGGTTGCACCCCACAACCCGAGTGAGCAATACCGTGACTTCCTGCTCACCCCGCCGTCGTGGCTGGAAGGCGGGCAGATCCAGTTCCTGCTCGGCACCGACGAGCTGGGCCGTGACCTGCTCTCGCGCCTGATCCAGGGCTCGCGCCTGTCATTGCTGATCGGTTTGTCGTCGGTGGTGATGTCGCTGATTCCGGGCATCCTGCTGGGGCTGTTCGCCGGCTTTTTCCCACGCCTGCTAGGCCCGACCATCATGCGTTTGATGGACATCATGCTGGCCCTGCCGTCGCTGCTGCTGGCGGTTGCCATTGTCGCAATCCTCGGCCCTGGCCTGATCAACACCGTGATCGCCATCGCTATCGTCTCGCTGCCGTCCTATGTGCGTCTGACCCGCGCGGCGGTGATGGGCGAGTTGAACCGTGACTACGTGACCGCCGCGCGCCTCGCCGGTGCCGGCCTGCCACGCCTGATGTTCATCACCGTGCTGCCTAACTGCATGGCACCGCTGATCGTGCAGGCGACCCTGAGTTTCTCTTCGGCGATTCTCGATGCTGCCGCGTTGGGCTTCCTCGGTTTGGGCGTTCAACCGCCAACCCCTGAGTGGGGCACCATGCTGGCTTCGGCCCGTGACTACATCGAACGCGCCTGGTGGGTGGTGAGCTTGCCTGGTTTGACCATTTTGCTCAGCGTGCTGGCAATCAACTTGATGGGTGACGGACTGCGCGACGCGCTGGACCCGAAACTCAAGAACGCCGCCTGAGGAGATTCCCATGTCACTGTTAGAAATCAAGAATCTCAACGTACGATTCGGCGACAAGACCGCCGTGCCAGTGGTCGATGGCCTCGACATTTCGGTCGACAAAGGCGAAGTCCTGGCGATCGTTGGCGAATCGGGCTCGGGTAAATCCGTGACCATGATGGCGCTGATGGGACTGATCGAGCATCCCGGCATCGTTACCGCCGACGCCCTGAACTTTGACGGCAAGGACATGCTCAAACTGAGCAACCGCCAGCGCCGCCAGATCGTCGGCAAAGACCTGGCGATGGTGTTCCAGGACCCGATGACTGCGCTGAACCCGAGCTACACCGTGGGTTTCCAGATTGAGGAAGTGCTGCGCCTGCACCTGAAAATGTCCGGCAAGCAAGCGCGCAAGCGTGCCATCGAGCTGTTGGAAAAGGTCGAAATCCCAGGCGCCGCCAGCCGTATGGAAGCCTACCCGCACCAACTGTCCGGCGGCATGAGCCAACGTGTGGCAATCGCCATGGCCATTGCCGGCGAACCGAAACTGTTGATTGCGGATGAGCCGACCACCGCGTTGGACGTGACCATTCAAGCGCAGATCATGGACCTGCTGCTGGCCCTGCAGAAAGAGCAGAACATGGGCCTGGTGCTGATCACCCACGACCTCGCCGTCGTGGCGGAAACCGCCCAGCGCGTGTGCGTGATGTACGCCGGCCAAGCCGTGGAAGTCGGCCAAGTGCCGCAACTGTTCGACATTCCGGCACACCCGTACAGCGAAGCGCTGCTCAAGGCGATCCCTGAACACAGCCTCGGAGCTACGCGCCTGGCCACGCTGCCGGGTATCGTGCCCGGCCGCTATGACCGCCCGCAGGGTTGCCTGCTGTCGCCGCGTTGCCCGTATGTGCAGGACAGCTGCCGTCAGACACGCCCGGGCCTCGACCCTAAATCCAACAGCCTTGCACGCTGCTTCTACCCCTTGAACCAGGAGGTGGCGTAATGGCCGTCGTTCTTACCGCCCGCGACCTGACCCGTCACTACGAAGTGTCCCGTGGCCTGTTCAAGGGCCACGCCACCGTGCGCGCCCTCAATGGTGTGTCGTTCGAACTGGAAGCCGGCAAGACCCTCGCGGTTGTAGGCGAGTCGGGTTGCGGCAAATCTACCCTGGCCCGTGCACTGACGTTGATTGAAGAACCGTCGTCCGGCTCCTTGAAAATCGCCGGTCAGGAAGTGGCCGGCGCCGACAAGGCCCAGCGCAAGCAATTGCGCAAAGACGTGCAGATGGTGTTCCAGAGCCCGTACGCCTCGTTGAACCCGCGCCAGAAGGTCGGCGATCAACTCGGCGAGCCGCTGTTGATCAACACCAACCTGTCCGCCGCCGAACGCCGCGAAAAAGTGCAGGCGATGATGAAGCAAGTGGGCCTGCGCCCTGAGCATTATCAGCGCTACCCGCACATGTTCTCCGGTGGTCAGCGCCAGCGCATCGCCCTGGCCCGCGCCATGATGCTGCAACCGAAAGTGCTGGTGGCGGATGAACCGACCTCGGCACTGGACGTGTCGATCCAGGCGCAGGTACTCAACCTGTTCATGGATTTGCAGCAGGAATTCAACACGGCCTACGTGTTCATTTCCCACAACCTGGCGGTGGTGCAGCACGTCGCGGATGACGTGATGGTGATGTACCTCGGCCGTCCAGTGGAGGTGGGCCCTAAAGAGGACATCTACGCGCGCCCTTTGCACCCGTACACCCAGGCGCTGTTGTCGGCCACCCCTACCATTCATCCGGATCCGAACAAACCGAAGATCAAAATCGTCGGCGAGTTGCCCAATCCACTGAACCCGCCGTCAGGATGCGCTTTCCACAAGCGCTGCCCGTACGCGACGGCGCGGTGCAGCAGCGAGGAGCCGCAATTGCGCTCCTTGGATAACCGGCAGGTGGCTTGCCACTATGCCGAGCAGTTCGTGGCCTGATCCCCACAAAAAAGGCCCTGGGGTTTCACTCCAGAGCCTTGCTTGAGTTCTACAGCCCTTCCCGCCAGGTTGCGCATCAGCCTGGCAGGAGGGGTTTTTTATGTCTGGCTGTCGCCTTCATCGTCCGGGTCATCGCTGTCCGGATCATCGGTGGTGGAGTCTTCATCATCCTTGCTGCCGCCTTGGTCTTGATCACCCGGTTCAGCCTCGGACTTGGCCAGTTGCAGATCCTGCGCACTGTGCACCGCCGACAGCGCCACACCGCCCTGCGCCGAGTTATGCGCCCAGGCCGTCGACATCCCCAACGACAACAGCACCAGCACCTTTATCAACAACACTACGCGTTGAAAAATACTCATGGTTGATTCCGTCCAGTCAGTAGGTGAATCCCGCGCGGCAGCTGTTCAGCCCCGCCAGCGTTGACGCTAGCCCCGATGCGGTGTTTGCGCCAGGGCTCAGGTATCGCCGTCGTCGTAGGTTTCGCTGTCTTCGCCTTCGTTGTAAGGGTTTTCCGCATCCTCCTTGGGCGCAGGCTGGGCTTGCGGCTGCCAACTGCCGGAGTTGACCTCATTTTGCTTCTTCTTGGTGACAGGGCCGGTGTCCTTCCACTGCGGCGCTCCTGCGCCCGCCAGTGCCGGAAGGGCCGTCAGCCCCAGAGCGGCCAGCAACACCAGGGGGATGGCGCGTTGAACATTTCGCACGGTGGTCTCCTTTAAAGTCGGTGGGTAAACGCTAGACCCGATGCAGGCTTCTCGCCAATCCCATGCCTGTTGAAAGCAAAAATGTGGGAGGGGGCTTGCCCCCGATAGCGTAGTGTCAGCCCCGAATGTACTGGCTGACACACTGCTATCGGGGGCAAGCCCCCTCCCACATTTGTTTTGCAACGCCCAAGAAAAAGGGCGAAGCCATCACAGCTTCGCCCTTCTTCTTACCGCTCAGACCTTAATGGTGCTCGCGAGTAGCCCGGAATTTCACATCCGGCCAACGCGCCTCCATAAATGCCAGGAATCTATAAGGGTTCGGGTTCGAAACGAGTAGCTTGATAGATAAAGGGCATCGAACACATTGCCAATGTAGCTGTTACCACCCAAATGCTATGCCCACCGAACAAACCGTAAATTTGTCCGCCCAATGCCGGACCAAAAACGGCACTGGCACTCCAGCAAACAGAAAAAAGCCCGAAGTAATGCCCGCTTTTACCAGATTGCGCAAACTGCATAACAAGTACGCTGAGGGTCGGCAAAAATAGAATTTCGCCAAGCGTCCAAAGTGCAGTCGATATAAAAACATAAAATGGGTCAGAGCCAAAAGGCAACATACTTAGCCCAACAGCAAGCAGCAGACTGCCGGTTAAAATCTGGCGACGAGCCCCCCAGCGCTCAGTCCAGTGAGAAATTGGAATTTGCAGTACCACAATCAACCCAGCATTCAATGCAAATTGCCATCCTATAAAGTCCGCATCGAGGTGATAGTAGTCGATCAAGTAATTCCCAAGCATGCTGTAGATCGGTTCAAAGGCAAGTCCAAGTAAAACGCTGGCCGCCAATAGCCAGAGAAAAGATCGGTCTCTGTAGGGCTTTTGGGAAGTCTTATTGAAGTCGTCTGGAACACACGACACTTCTACAGTTCTATGTAAAATCGAATAGGCAAACCACAGAAGCCCAGAAAACATCACCGCAGCACTGACAAAAAACAACCATCGAAAGTCGATTTGTGCCAATGCACCGCCCATCACCCCTGCAACCGCCATTCCTAAATTCGCTGCGACGCGATTCAATGCCTGGGCCCGAGGCCTTTCCATCACATCACAATATTCCATGATTAAACGTTGGTGCAGTGTTCGAACGGCCCCATCAAATACACCGCCTAATACCAGAAGCCCAGCAAGCACATACATATTCGTACTAAGCCCCAAGAGAACCAGTACGATGCCACATCCGAATAAAAGTATTAGAGTAAGTTTTGCGCAAGGGACATGATCACTTAATAAGCCCCCACCCAACGAACCTACTAAAAGGCCGACACCATAACCCGACAACAACCAGCCGACCCATTCAATAGGCAAACCCAGAATTTGACGGAGATACAGCGCCATAAACAGCTTGACCATGGCGCTCACTCGATTAATAAAAATCAGTGATGCAAGCACCCAAGCCACTTGACTGAAATAATGATTAAGTCGAGAGGCAAAGAAATTAAACCTAACCATATAGCGAATCCAAATCCCGAAACACCGCCCCATCTATTCCGCTTGACTCGAACGGAACATCTAAGCGCGCAACATTATTTGCATCGTAAAAATATAGCGCCTTTAACGACTTACACCCAGCCTCTATTAACAGAGGGTTATTTATTAAAAAATACCTGACTGAGGGGCTAAGTGCTGCCATCCGAATAAGCAAACGCCAATCACCGAAATTATTTTCCGGAATAACAGCTCTCGTACCAAACCGTTTTTTATATTGAAACGTCCCCTTAGTCAGAAATGGCTCGCACCCCTGAAAATCAACATAGTCAATAGCTGAACTATTCGCCGCCCACTCTATAATTGAGTGATAAACAAAGTTTTGAGAGCCGTTAACCCGATAAGTACCGCTCCCATTTTTAACTCCGATTAGCCGAGCATTTAGTATCCGACCAGACTTATCAATTTGCGAAACGCTTCCCGCGACCCACTCCTTGGCATCGTATATCCGAAACAACACGCCTTGTTTGAACAAGCGAGCGTATGCTTCTTTTTCCTCGACGCTACGCGCCAGATCTCCATAGCGACTCTTCATCGTTGGCAAATGCATCGAGTGATAAAACTCAAAAAAATCATGATCTTCAAACGAAACATTGTAATGAAATCCCTGAGCGACACATTGCTCTCGCCGCTTACCCTCTCTCTTAGACAGCTGGCTCTTTATGTCATCCCAGGGTCCAGACACATCAACCGCCTGATGGATACGACTTACCCCCACAACATCACTGTCCAGCGCAAAGTGGCTAATGATCGTCTTAGGGGCCATTAGACATAACATCTCGCTTTTGACTATTTGCAGAAAGCATTCAAGCTCCCTCCATTCAAAAGCGCCTTGACGGACTACAGATGAACGTTCGAAAAAACGCTCTTCTATAAACGGCGCAATATAGACCAACCCCTCTCTGACACCCACATATGTAATTTCAGCCTCTTCACCTAATACAGAGTACCCCTTGACAACGCGAAAATGGCATAACTTATCTACCGACATACTCACAACCCAACTTTATGCTTAACGCTAGCGAAAAAAAGCCAGCATTTCTTCAGCAGTGTTTATATAAGTCAAACCATTTGCAGGGATGCGTTTATAATCCTGACATGAGTAGGAGCCAGAAGCATGTATGGTACATCCGTTACTCGACGTTAATAATCCACGATCAATTGCATTCAAACACCCGCAGAGCGCCATGACTAATGACCACTCCTTGAGATCCCGAGGGTCTGAGGGTAGCTTCACCGGCGTATTCACTAATAATTGCACGCACTCGCTATAACGCTGCAAGCATTCATGAAGAGATACAACAATACCTGAACCGCCGCCTTCTCTTATTGCTGCAGTCATCTCATCAGCAGTAGTAGGCTGATGTGTATAAAAAGTTGGTTCAAGGACCTCACTTGGACTCCAAGTCGTAGCAGGGAAATGTGGGGATGCTGATTGCCCCCATAGTCCGCCGACCAAACGTGAATAGCGAGGCGTAGACGTTCCGGAAAAATCACCATCCAGCATGTGGAGTACCATGTCACTTGTAGCCAAATGCTGGACCAATAGAAATGATGGCGATGCTACAGCGTGTTTGTTCTCCCTTAAAAATTTTACCCCTGACAAATAGCCTAAGAGTCCATATGCGCTTGAGACTGCATGCACATGTACTGTTTTTCTGCCCACATCCCAGGCGTCTCCGTATTCGAAGTCAAAAAAAGCTCGGGTTTGGTCAGAAAAGCGGTAGTTTTCAAGGCGTAGCGAATGCCATAACTTTAGGTCGCTGATCCCTGCCTTAGAAAACACCTCCTTAAAATCCTGACCGATCACCTTCACTCGTTCTGGCGAGTCCGTATCTAGCACGAAAATTGGATTTAGAGCACGAAGCCTCGGGTTGTCATATAGTTCTGTAGATCTAAGTTTTTCGACAGTTTGGGTTGGGGTCAGTGTAATAATCCTCAGTTGTGTTTCATCAACCAATTTTGCTTGCAGGGCACGCAGTACAGCGTCGCGCAATGCTATTGCCTTATTTCCCGAGGAAGGTGAAAACAGTAAAATCCTCTCCCCTGTTTTCTGGATATGACAGATAGCGCGAGCCACTATCAGGGTCGATGCAAGTGTTTTCGTTGTTTGTGTATTTGGATTTCCTCTCAGATCAAGTAAGCGTAGTGGTACGTCCCTATACGCTCCAAGCTCAAAAAACTGCGCTGTCGCTACTGAAAGAAATTGGCGCATAGGCTCATTTAATAACGGCAGTTCCATTGAAGGTTCGAACCCGCCATTAGAGCTAGGCGATTCAAAACCGGCAGAACTTTGTGAAAGTAAATCATAGTAGCGTTCTAGAATAGCGACCCTTTCATTGACTCTTCCTTCCACGCTTCTTAACGCCGCTGCCGGGTTAGCATTATCCATCTGTAGTTACTCCATAAAATAGGGTAGCGCGACATGGAAGCTAGACGTAGGAAAAACCCTTGTCATCATGAAAATCAAGACGAACAAAGAAATAGAATAGAGCTACTTATATGAAGGATTTGGACTACTGCTTTATAAGAAAAAAACCACAGATAAATATTTAGAAAACCACTATGGCACTCATCGGGAGGTCCCACAAAAAAGGGCGAAGCCATCACAGCTTCGCCCTTCTTCTTACCGCACAGACCTTAATGGTGCTCGCGAGTAGCCCGGAATTTCACATCCGGCCAACGCTCTTCCATCAGCGCCAGGTTGACCCGTGTCGGCGCCAGGTAGGTCAGGTGACCACCGCCGTCGACCGCCAGGTTTTCCACAGCCTTGTTGGAGAACTCTTCCAACTTCTTCTTATCGCTGCAATCGATCCAGCGCGCGGAGTACACGGTGATTGGCTCGTAGGAGCATTCGACCTTGTATTCCTCTTTCAAGCGGCTGGCGACCACATCGAACTGCAGCACACCGACGGCCCCGAGGATGATGTCGTTGCTGCGCTCGGGGAAGAACACCTGGGTGGCGCCCTCTTCCGCCAGTTGCTGCAGGCCTTGGCGCAGTTGCTTGGATTTCAGCGGGTCACGCAGGCGTACGCGGCGGAACAGTTCCGGGGCGAAGTGCGGGATACCGGTGAAGCCCAGCGCTTCGCCTTCGGTGAAGGTGTCGCCAATCTGGATGGTGCCGTGGTTGTGCAGGCCGATGATGTCGCCGGCGTAAGCCTCTTCGAGTTGTTCACGCTCGGAGGAGAAGAACGTCAGGGCGTCGCCGATGCGTACGTCCTTGCCGGTGCGCACGTGGCGCATCTTCATGCCTTTTTCGTATTTGCCGGAGCAGATGCGCATGAAGGCGATACGGTCGCGGTGTTTCGGGTCCATGTTCGCCTGGATCTTGAACACGAAACCGGTGAATTTTTCTTCGACCGGCTCAACCGTGCGCTCGTTGGCGACACGGGCCAAAGGCTTCGGCGCCCAGTCCACGACGGCGTCGAGTACATGGTCGACACCGAAGTTGCCCAACGCGGTACCGAAGAACACCGGAGTCAGTTGGCCGTCGAGGAATTCCTGCTGATTGAACTCATGGCAGGCGCCCTGCACCAGTTCCAACTGGTCGACAAAACGGTCGTACTCGTCACCCAGATGGGCGCGGGCTTCGTCCGAGTCGAGTTTCTCGATGATCTTGGTTTCGGTGCGTTCGTGACCGTGGCCGGCGGTGTAGACAATGATGTAGTCATCCGCCAGGTGGTACACGCCCTTGAAGTCGCGGTAGCAACCAATCGGCCAGGTGATCGGCGCGGCCTTGATCTTCAGGACTGCTTCGATTTCATCCAACAGCTCGATCGGGTCGCGGATATCGCGGTCGAGTTTGTTGATGAAGCTGACGATAGGCGTGTCGCGCAGGCGGCATACGTCCATCAACGCGATGGTCCGTGGCTCAACGCCCTTACCGCCGTCGAGGACCATCAAGGCCGAGTCCACCGCAGTCAGAGTGCGGTAAGTGTCTTCGGAGAAGTCTTCGTGGCCCGGGGTGTCGAGCAGGTTGACCATGTGGTCGCGATACGGGAATTGCATGACCGACGTGGTAATGGAAATACCCCGTTGTTTCTCCATCTCCATCCAGTCGGATGTCGCATGGCGGTCGGATTTGCGGGATTTCACCGTGCCGGCCACAGCGATCGCCTTGCCCATCAGCAGGAGCTTCTCGGTGATGGTGGTTTTACCGGCATCGGGGTGGGAAATAATAGCGAAAGTGCGGCGTTTCGCGACTTCGGCGGCCTGGTGGGTCATGGGAAATCGCCTGGCAGGTGAGTCAAAAAAGGGCGGCGAGTATAGCGCAAACCCCGGGGGCCGGACCACCGTTCACCCGATTAGGGGTGGCTAAATGCTGCCAAGTATGGAACCTTTTAAAAGGTAGAGACGTCCACTCCCCTGCTACCGCACTCGGAACAGGGGCTGATAAATCAGCAAGTTAGCCTGACGAGGCTGCGCTCATGGCTCGGATTGATACCGCGTTGCCGGTATGGACGAGCTGCTTTTCGCGACCACATTCGCCGACAGCCAGGAATGGCATTGCCGCTCGGAAATGTGTTCGCCGACAAAAGAAAAAAGGAGTCCGCCTGTGGCTATTCGCTATGGCAAAGGGCTGATAGGAGGAGTGGTTGTCGTCGCTCTCCTGGCCCTGCTGGTCCACTGGATCGGCATCAACACGATCGAACTGTACCGCGACGATTTGTTGTTTTACCTGCAAGCTCATTTGATCCTTGTTCTAGTGTCCATGCTGGCGGCCCTGATTGTGGGCATCCCCGCCGGTATCCTGCTCAGCCGACCGAACATGGTCGGGCGCGCAGAACGCTTCATGCAGATCTTCAACATCGGTAACACCGTCCCTCCCCTGGCCGTACTGGCCATCGCCCTCGGCGTCCTCGGCATCGGCAGTGGTCCGGCCATCTTCGCGTTGTTTCTCGCGTCCCTCCTGCCCATCGTGCGCAACACCTACGAAGGCCTGAAAAACGTTCAAGGCTCACTGAAAGAAGCGGCCACCGGCATCGGCATGACGCCTCGCCAGGTGCTGTTTCGTGTGGAATTGCCCAACGCCGTGCCGATCATCATCGGCGGCGTGCGCGTGGCGCTGGCGATCAATGTGGGTACTGCGCCGCTCGCGTTCCTGATTGGTGCAAACAGCCTCGGCAGTCTGATCTTCCCCGGCATCGCCCTGAACAATCAGCCGCAATTGCTGCTCGGCGCCGCGTGCACCGCGTTGCTGGCCTTGCTGCTTGACGGTCTGGTGACCATGGCCAGCCGCCTCTGGCTGGAACGCGGGTTGCGTCCGTCTTAAGGCTTTGCAAAGGAATTCACATGAAAAAACTGACCTTGATATTGAGCTGCGCCCTGCTGTTGGCAGGTATTGCGCAAGCCGCTGAAAAACCGGTGATCCGCATCGGCGCACGGGTGTTCACCGAACAGACCCTGCTGGCCGAAATCACTTCCCAGTACCTGCGCACCAAGGGTTACGACACCCGCGTGACCGGCGGCCTGGGCAGCAACCTGGCGCGCAGTGCCCAGGAAAGCGGGCAACTGGACCTGATCTGGGAATACACCGGCGTGTCGCTAGTGGCCTACAACCACATCGACGAGAAGCTCAACAGCGAACAGTCCTACGCTCGGGTCAAAGAACTCGATGCGAAAAAAGGCCTGGTCTGGCTCTCGCCATCGCGCTTCAGCAACACCTACGCCCTGGCACTGCCAGAGAAAGTGGCTGAAGAGCATCCTGAGATCAACAGCATCAGCGACCTCACCAAAGCCATGGCGCAAGACACCAAGGAACACCGCCTGGTGGCCCTGGACACTGAGTTCGCCAACCGCTCCGACGGCTTGGCCGGCATGGTCAAGCTGTATGACATGAACCTGACCCGCAAGAACACGCGGCAGATGGACGCCGGCCTGGTCTACACAGCCCTGCGTAATGGCCAGGTGTTTGCCGGTTTGGTCTACACCACCGACGGTCGCCTGAACGCCTTCAAGCTCAAGCTGCTGGCGGATGACATGCACTACTTCCCGGACTACACCGCAGCGCCAGTGGTGCGTCAGGAATACCTCGACAAGCACCCGCAACTGGCTGCCGAGCTCAAGCCGCTGGCCACTCTGTTCGACGACGAAACCATGCGCCAGCTGAATGCGCGGGTCGACGTCGACCATGAAAGCCCATCCGCTGTTGCCGCCGATTTCCTGCGCCAACATCCCATCAACTAAGAAGGAGAAGACATGGAATTCCTGAACGCCTTTTCCCATCTTGATTGGGCCCAAGTCCTGCACCTGACCTGGCAGCACATCACCCTGGTCGGCATCGCGGTAATTCTGGCAATTGTCGTGGGTGTGCCCCTGGGCGTGCTGATGACGCGCTTCCCGACCTTGGCTGGCCCGCTGCAAGCCAGCGCCACGGTGCTGCTGACCGTACCGTCCATCGCGCTGTTCGGCCTGCTGCTGCCGTTCTACTCCAAGTTTGGCCAGGGCCTGGGGCCGATGCCGGCGATCACCGCCGTGTTCCTCTACTCCCTGTTGCCGATCATGCGTAACACCTACTTGGCGCTGACCGGCGTCGAACCGGGCATTCGCGAGGCCGCCAAAGGCATCGGCATGACCTTCGGCCAGCGCCTGCGCATGGTCGAACTGCCCATCGCCGTGCCGGTGATCCTCGCCGGTGTGCGCACCGCCGTGGTGATGAACATTGGCGTCATGACCATCGCCGCCACCATCGGCGCCGGTGGCCTGGGTGTACTTATTCTGGCTTCCATCAGCCGCAGCGACATGTCGATGCTGATCGTTGGCGCCGTGCTGGTCAGTCTCCTGGCCATCTTCGCCGACCTGCTTCTGCAATGGCTGCAACGCTCGCTGACTCCAAAAGGACTGCTCAAATGATCGAACTTCAAAACCTGACCAAGACTTTTCAAAGCAACGGCAAAACTGTTTCGGCCGTGAACGACGTAAGCCTGACCGTCAACGAAGGCGAGATTTGCGTATTCCTCGGCCCTTCGGGCTGCGGCAAGAGCACCACGCTGAAAATGATCAACCGCCTGATCAAGCCGACCTCGGGCAAGATCCTGATTAACGGTGAAGACACCACCGACCTCGACGAAGTGACACTGCGTCGCAACATCGGCTATGTGATCCAGCAGATCGGCCTGTTCCCGAACATGACCATCGAGGAAAACATCGTGGTCGTGCCCAAGCTGCTCGGCTGGGACAAGCAAAAATGCCACGACCGCGCCCGCGAGTTGATGAGCATGATCAAGCTGGAGCCTAAGCAGTATCTGCACCGCTACCCGCGTGAACTGTCGGGCGGCCAGCAACAGCGGATCGGCGTGATTCGCGCACTGGCGGCCGATGCGCCGTTGTTGCTGATGGATGAGCCGTTCGGCGCGGTCGACCCGATCAACCGCGAGATGATCCAGAACGAGTTCTTTGAGATGCAACGCGCGCTGAACAAGACCGTAATCATGGTCAGCCACGACATCGACGAAGCCATCAAACTGGGTGACAAGATCGCGATCTTCCGCGCCGGCAAGCTGCTGCAGATCGACCATCCGGATACGCTGCTGGCGCACCCGGCCGATGAGTTCGTCAGCAACTTCGTGGGCCAGGACAGCACCCTCAAGCGCCTGCTGCTGGTGAAGGCCGAAGACGCGGCGGACAACGCCCCGTCGGTGAGCCCTGAAACCCCGGTGGCCGATGCCCTGGAGCTGATGGACGAAACGGACCGCCGCTATGTGGTCGTCACCTGCGCCGAGAACAAAGCGCTGGGTTATGTACGACGTCGCGACCTGCACCGTCAGACCGGCACTTGTGGCCAGTACTTGCGCGAATTCAACGCCACGGCGGCGTATGACGAGCACTTGCGCATCCTGTTGTCGCGTATGTACGAGTTCAACCGTTCGTGGCTGCCGGTGATGGATGCCGAGCGGGTGTTCCTGGGTGAAGTGACCCAGGAGTCGATTGCCGAGTACCTGAGCTCCGGTAAGTCCCGTGGGGGCAAGACCAGTATCGTTTCGCCGGCTGAGACAGCCTTGAGCTGATGCACAGTTAGACCCATTCACGCTGAAACGGCCCATCACTGTTCGAGTTTTCCACAAACCCGGCAGTGCATGAGCCGAGTCAGGACGCGATAAGCCGCGCAAATCTCATTCTAACTAAGCCTTAAAGACTGTCAGAACTCACAGGTTCCAAGGATTCAGGAATAGGTTCCAATGCGCCTCGACACATCGAAACGCTCTTGCACCTAACGTCTTGAACCTACGAGGCTCCCTATGAGTACGAAAGAATCGGCCACTCCAATCTCCGGGGAAAAAACCCGGGCCCCAGCGGAAATGATCATCGGTGGAATCGCTGAACCACAGCGTGTCAAACGAGGCGAAGACTTCAAATTGACGATCGCTGCCCAGCTCGTGGACGAACGCGGCACCGCGATTCCAAACGTCACCACAACCTGGAGTACAAGCACATCAGGGGCCAGCTTCGCATCAGGCCCGGGGCCACTGAACGGTACGCTGACGGTAAGGAATGTACAGAGCACTACAAACGTTTCATTTATCGTTTCCACGGCTCAATACCCGGACATTAAGAAGACCCATAGCTTCACCCTGATTCCGTTCTGACGTTTTGTCGGCTGATTGCCCCACGCTGATAGCCTTCGTGGCGAAGGCACTTACTCCTTCGCCACGAAAGCGCTGAATCCCCTTCAATTGTCCCCTTTTGGGGAACATCAATCCGTCACACCTGTCGGTTACATAAGTAGCTGCACGCCATCGCGCGACGAACGCGTGCAAAAACGCGACATTTTTAGTTGATCTCAAGCCCCTCACGCCCTAAAGTTCGCGCCGAACGTCCATGCTGGAAACGATCCATCCGGCTCAAGTACTGACGACGAGACAGCAAGGCCAAGGGACGCATTTGATCCCATGGCCTTTTTGCTTTCGGCGACATGCCTTGGGAAGTAGGCGAACCAAAGTGGGGATACGGAGGACGTTCATTTGCACCCATTGCTAATTTTAGTTTGCCCTTAGGAGTTCCCAGCATGTCGATCAACGTCGAAGATTATTTCGCGCGCGCCACTTTTGACAAAATGAAGGCGTTCGCCGACAAGCAAGAAACCCCGTTCGTGGTAATCGACACCGCCATGATCAGCCAGGCCTACGATGACCTGCGCGCCGGTTTCGAATTCGCCAAGGTGTATTACGCGGTCAAGGCCAACCCAGCCGTCGAGATCATCGACCTGTTGAAAGACAAGGGTTCGAGCTTCGACATCGCCTCGATCTATGAGCTGGACAAGGTCATGGACCGTGGCGTCAGCGCCGACCGTATCAGCTACGGCAACACCATCAAGAAATCCAAGGACATTCGCTACTTCTACGAGAAGGGCGTGCGCCTGTTCTCCACCGACTCCGAAGCCGACCTGCGCAATATCGCCAAGGCCGCGCCGGGTTCGAAAGTGTATGTGCGCATCCTCACCGAAGGCTCGACCACCGCTGACTGGCCTCTGTCGCGCAAGTTCGGCTGCCAGACCGACATGGCCATGGACCTGCTGATCCTCGCCCGTGACCTGGGCCTGGTGCCGTACGGTATCTCGTTCCACGTAGGCTCCCAGCAGCGCGACATCAGCGTGTGGGACGCGGCAATCGCCAAGGTCAAAGTGATCTTCGAGCGCCTGAAGGAAGAAGACAACATCCACCTCAAGCTGATCAACATGGGCGGCGGCTTCCCGGCCAACTACATCACCCGCACCAACAGCCTGGAAACCTACGCTGAAGAAATCATCCGCTTCCTCAAGGAAGACTTCGGCGACGACCTGCCGGAAATCATCCTGGAGCCAGGCCGTTCGTTGATCGCCAACGCCGGTATCCTGGTCAGCGAAGTGGTGTTGGTTGCACGTAAGTCCCGTACCGCCGTCGAGCGTTGGGTGTACACGGATGTGGGCAAGTTCTCCGGCCTGATCGAAACCATGGACGAAGCCATCAAGTTCCCGATCTGGACCGAGAAGAAAGGCGAGATGGAAGAAGTGGTCATCGCCGGCCCAACCTGTGACAGCGCCGACATCATGTACGAAAACTACAAGTACGGCCTGCCGCTGAACCTGGCCATCGGTGATCGTTTGTACTGGTTGTCGACCGGTGCCTACACCACCAGCTACAGCGCAGTTGAGTTCAATGGCTTTCCGCCGCTGAAGTCGTTCTACGTGTAAGTAGCCGGCCAATAAAAAACCCATGACGTGTCATGGGTTTTTTTATGCCTCAGCAAAGGCTCGTAGCTCGCTCTTGATAGGCCTGCGCCATGGCACGAATCCGCGGATCGCTGGCCGCAGCCAGCGCCTCGTGCGCTACCCGCAAAAACTTCAGGTTCCCGCCGGCCAGTGCTTTCTGCAACCACTCCAAGGCGAGCTCGATCTGGCCTCTGTCGGCCAACACCGCCGCATAACTGAACTGCCCGCGAAAATCCCCGCCTTCGGCTGAGCGGCGGTACCACTCAACGGCTGCATCCAGGTCCTTCGGGCAAAACTGGCCTTCTTCCAGGTAGCGCCCCAGCAGGTTCATCGACTTGGCGTGCCCCTGCTCCGCCGCCTGGCGATAACGCATCAGTGCTTGCTGCTGATCTTCAGCAACACCACGGCCGGTCGCCAGTAAGTTGGCGTAGTTGTACTGCCCCCAATCCAATCCGGCCTGCGCCGCCAAGCGGTACTCCCGCACCGCCGCCGCTTCATCGACGGCACAGCCCCAGCCATGCTCAAGGCAACGCCCGGCCATATTACGGGCCATCAAATGCCCTCTCTGAGCCGCGATGCGGAACCAGCGCAATGCCAGCGCTTCATCGCGTGCAATGCCGCGTCCCTCCAGCAGGATTTGCCCGAGCAAGGCCTGGGCATCCACCACACCTTCCTTCGCTGCGATCAGAATCGCCTGGGCGGCGCGTACCGGTGAGTCGTCGAGCATGCCTTGCAGTTGTTCGACGTTGAGCACCTCTTCGCGGCGCAATAGGAAGCCCATGCTCAGACCTCTACCCAGCGACGCAGCAGGTTGTGATAGGTGCCGGTGAGCTGAATCAGCGCGGGATGATCGGGCACGTCGCGGGTCAGTTGCTGGATCGCGCCGTCCATCTCGAACAGCAACGTGCGCTGGCTGTCTTCGCGCACCAGGCTTTGGGTCCAGAAGAACGAGGCATAGCGCGCGCCACGGGTTACGGCGTTGACTTTGTGAAGGCTGGAGCCGGGGTACAGCACCATGTCGCCGGCGGGCAACTTGACCCGTTGCAGACCGAAAGTGTCCTGGATCTCCAGTTCGCCGCCGTCGTATTCATCCGGGTCGCTGAAAAACAGCGTGGATGAAAGGTCGGTGCGCACCCGCTCGTGACTGCCTTTAGGCTGACGCACGGCGTTGTCGATATGGAAGTCGAAACTGCCACCGGCGGTGTAGCAGTTCAGCAACGGAGGGAACACCTTGTGTGGTAACGCCGCTGACATGAACAGAGGGTTTTGCCACAAACGTTCGAGCATCGCCGCGCCGATTTCCTTGGCCAGCGGGTGGCCTTCGGGCAATTGCAGATTGTGTTTGGCTTTGGCGGACTGATGCCCAGCGGTAATTTTTCCGTCGGCCCAATCGGCACTTTCCAGGGCTTGGCGGATGCGCTGCACTTCCTCGCGAGAGAACAGGCCGGGAATGTGCAGCAGCATGGGGCAATACCTGTAGGCAGAGAGGCGCCAATGGTATTGATTCTTATCCGCTCTGTAAAACGCCATGACGGACGAGTCCGTAAAAACCGTAAGCAAAAAGTGTAAAGAATGTAAATTCAGCGCAATTAGCAATGTATCGCAATTGATATGAATACTTGTTCACCCTATATTCCGCGGCCTCACATCCTTGGGGAAAGGACACGTCATGTCGCGCACTACGCTAAAAACAACTGCCAGTTCACCGCGTTTGCTGGCCTCGGCCATCGGCGTCGCCCTCGGTGCCAGTTCTGTCGCCCATATGGCGCAAGCGGCCGAAGACACAGAACAAAAAGGCCAGCGCAACAGCATCTCCCTGGGCGCCACCAGCATTACCGGGGAAGAACAGGACGCCACCTCCTACCAGGTCGAGAAAGCCTCTTCGCAGAAATACACTGCGCCTCTGGTGGACACGCCACGTTCCGTCACCGTCGTGCCGCAACAAATACTCAAGGACACCGCCGCTACCTCGTTGCAGGATGCCTTGCGCACCGTACCGGGCATTACCTTCGGCGCCGGCGAAGGCGGCAACCCTCAAGGTGACCGTCCATTCATCCGCGGCTTCGATGCCCAGGGTGACACCTACCTGGACGGTGTTCGCGACACCGGCGGCCAGAGCCGTGAGATTTTCGACATCGAGTCCATTGAAGTCAGCAAAGGCCCGAACTCCTCTTTCGGCGGTCGTGGCTCGGCCGGTGGCAGCCTCAATCTGGTGAGCAAAACCCCGCAAGCCCGGGACTTCACCAACGGCGGTTTCACCTACGGTTCCGACCAGACCCGTCGCTACGTGCTCGATGTAAACCGCCAGTTCCTCGACGACAGCGCCGCGTTCCGCCTGAACCTGATGACCCATGAGCAGAACGTGGCCGGCCGTGACGCCGTGAATTACGACCGTTGGGGCGTGGCCCCGTCGCTGACCTTTGGCCTGGGCACCCCGACCCGCGTCAACCTCAGCTACTACCACATGGAAAGCAACGACCTGCCGGATTCGGGCATTCCCTACGGCTATAGCTCGTCGACCGCCACTACCCACGGCCATGACAAGCCCACCGACGGCGGCGACAGCAATAACTTCTACGGTCTCAAGGATCGTGACTTCCGAAAGACCCGCGCCGACATCAGCACAATCTCCATTGAGCACGACCTGAACGACGACATGACGCTGAAAAACACCCTGCGCCATGGCAGCACCGACCAGGACTACGTCCTTACCCAGCCCGACGACAGCCAGCGCAACGTCAACCGTTTCGGTACCGTTTGGCGCCGCGCCAACACCCGCGTGTCGACCACCACGACCACCACCAACCAGACCGACCTGTTCGGCAACTTCCAGGCCCTGGGCTTCAAGCACAGTTACTCCACCGGTCTGGAATTCACTGGCGAAGAAACCCGCGTCAGCGGTTACACCGTCAGCCCGAACACCAACCCGACCTGTACCGTGGCCGCCGGCAGCCTGGGCGGTCAGTGCACCTCGCTGAGCAACCCGAACCCGGATGACGCCTGGACCGGCAGCATCGCGCGCAACTACAACGGCACCAACACCAAGGCCACCAGCCGCGCCGCCTACGTGTTCGACACCATTGAGCTGGACCCGAAATGGTTGCTGAACGTCGGCCTGCGCTACGACACCTTCGACACTGAAGCCAACACCAATGCCGTCCCCTCCTCGACGGTCAAAGCACGCAGCAAGGTCAAGGACGACAGCCAGTTCTTCAACTGGCAGGCCGGCCTGGTCTGGAAGCCGTTGGACAACGGCAGCATCTACACCTCCTACGCCACTTCGGCATCGCCGGCCGGCGGCCTGGTGGGTGAAGGCGTCGACAACAACGCGATCCCGACCGGTATCAACACCAGCGACCTGAAACCCGAAGAAACCGTCAACTACGAGCTGGGCACCAAGTGGGACCTGTTCCACAACCGTCTGTCCCTGGCTGCAGCGGTGTTCCGCACCGAGAAGAAAAACACCCGCATCCTGGTGGATTCCAACACATACGAAACCGCGGGCGAGTCGCGAGTCGATGGCCTGGAACTGTCGGCCAGCGGCAAGATCACCGATCAATGGCAAGTGTTCGCCGGCTACAGCTACCTGAAAGCCGAACTGGTTGACCCAGGCAAAAACGGTAACCGCCAGGGCGTGGTCCAGGCCGGTTCCAACAAAGGCAACCAAATGCCCAACACCCCGAAGAACGCCTTCAGCCTGTGGACCACGTACGACGTAACGCCGAAGCTGACCGTCGGCGGTGGCGCGTTCTACGTCGACCAGGTTTATGGCGATGCGGCCAACACCGTGTACGTGCCGTCCTACACTCGCTACGACGCCATGGCCAGCTACAAGCTGACCAAAAACGTCGACCTGCAGTTGAATGTGCAAAACCTCACGGACAAGACTTATTACGACAAGGCCTACGCCTCGCACTTCGCCAACCAGGCGGCTGGGCGCACGGCGCTGGTGTCCACCAGCTTCCACTTCTAAACACCGCTCCACATAGCAAAAAGCCCCACGCACCGGATGCGTGGGGCTTTTGCGTGTTAAACAGAATGTTTCTCGACAAGCCACGGCATAATGCGCGCCGTGCCCTACATACCCAGACAGACGAGGCGGTCAGACGTGTTGAAGAAAACCCTGTTCCAGTTGCACTGGTTCTTCGGCATTACTGCCGGACTGGTGCTGGCCTTGATGGGGATCACCGGGGCTGCGGTCTCGTTCCAGGATGAACTACTGCGGGCTCTCAACCCCCACGTACTGAGCGTAGAAAAACGCGAAGCCGGCGTGCTTCCGCCTGCCGAACTGGTGCGCAAACTGGAAGCCACCGAAGGCAAGACCGTGTCCATGCTGTTCGTGGAAAGCGAAAGTGGCAACGCCGCGCGCGTGTTCTTTACCCCACCGCCGGGTGAGCGACGTGGCCAACTGCGCTACTTCGATCCCTACACCGGCGACTACATGGGCGATGCGGTCGGCCAGGACTTCTTCGGTTTTATCCTGCAACTGCACCGCTTTCTCGCCATGGGTGAAACCGGGCGAAATATCACGGGCGCCTGCACGCTGATCCTGGTGTTTTTCTGCCTGTCCGGCCTGTACCTGCGCTGGCCGCGCCAGGTGGCAAACTGGCGCGTGTGGCTGACCTTGGACTGGCGAAAAAAAGGCCGCAGTTTCAACTGGGACCTGCACTCGGTATTCGGCACCTGGTGTCTGCTGGCTTACTTGCTCGCGGCGCTCACCGGGTTGTCCTGGTCCTACGACTGGTACAGCCAAGGCCTGAACAAACTGCTGTCCGATGCGCCGCAAACCGAGCGGATGCGCAAGCGCGGCCCGCCGCCGGAAGGCCCGGCACCGGTCGCCAACTATGACGCGATGTGGAGCAGCATCTACAGCCAGGCCGGCCCGGGTTTGAATGCCTATAACATCCGCATGCCCGCCGTTGCAGGGCAACCGGCGACCGTCTACTACCTGTTGAAAGACTCGCCCCATGACCGCGCCCTCAACCAGATCAACCTGGACCCGGCCACCGGCGAGGTCAAATCCCATGACCAGTACGCCAGCAAAAGCTTCAAGGCGCAGTTGCTGACCAGCATCTATGCGCTGCACACCGGCAGTTACTTCGGCCTGGCCGGGCGAATCATCCTTACCGTCAGCTCATTGCTGATGCCGCTGTTCTTCATCACTGGCTGGTTGCTGTACCTGGACCGTCGCCGCAAAAAACGCCAGGTGCGCGACGCCCGCAACGGCCTCAGCGCCAACCACAGCGACGCTCCGGCCTGGCTGATCGGCTTTGCCAGCCAGAGCGGGTTTGCCGAGCAACTGGCCTGGCAGACCGCCGGACAATTGCAGGCAGCTGGCCTGCCAGTGAAAGTGCAGTCCTTGGGCAGTGTGAGCCAGGACGATCTGCGCCAATCAGAAAATGCGCTGTTCGTGGTCAGCACCTTCGGCGACGGCGAAGCCCCGGACAACGCCCGTGGTTTTGAACGCTCAGTGCTCGGCCAGGACCTGTCCCTCAAGGGCCTGAATTACTCGGTGCTGGCCCTGGGTGATCGTCAGTACGAACACTTCTGCGGCTTTGCCCGGCGCCTGCATTTCTGGCTGACCAACCAGGGCGGCAACCCGCTGTTCGCCCCGGTGGAAGTGGACAGCGGCGACACGGCCGCGCTGCTGCATTGGCAACAAGAGCTCGGACAGTTAACCGGTCATGCACCGGCCGCTGCATGGCCGACGGCCCAGTACGAACACTGGACACTCACCCAACGCAGCCTGCTCAACCGCAACAGCACGGGCTCGGACGTTTACCTGCTCGGCCTCACCCCGCCTTCGCCACAAAGCTGGCAAGCCGGCGATTTGGTAGAAGTGCTGCCCCGCAACTGCCCATGGGCCATTGAGCACTTCCTGAGTGGGCTTGGCCTGACCGGCACCGATGGCGTGTTGATCGACGGTTTGGCCACTCCACTCGCTCAAGCCCTGGCCACGCGCCAACTGCCGGGAAACCGTGCGCATCTGGTGGGCATGCATGCCCAGGCGCTGGTGAACGCATTGGCGCCCTTGGGCATGCGCGAATACTCCATCGCCTCGATTGCCAGCGACGGCGTGCTGGAGTTGATCGTGCGCCAGGAACGCCACCCCGACGGCAGCCTGGGCCTGGGTTCCGGCTGGCTCACCGAACACGCAGCCCTCGGCACGGGCATCAGCCTGCGCCTGCGGCGTAACAGTGGCTTCCACCTGCCGGACGTCCCAGTGCCGCTGATCCTGCTGGGCAATGGCACCGGTCTGGCGGGCTTGCGCAGCTTGCTCAAGGCGCGGATTGCCGATGGCCAGCAGCGCAACTGGCTGCTGTTCGGCGAACGCAATATCGCCCACGACTACCTGTGCCAGGACGAACTGCAAGGCTGGCTGGCCAGCGGTGATTTGGCGTTGCTGGACCTGGCATTCTCCCGCGATCAGGAAGAGAAGATTTACGTGCAGGACCGCCTGCGCGAATCGGCCGATGTGCTGCGCAAATGGCTGGCCGATGGCGCAGCGATTTATGTGTGCGGAAGTTTGCAGGGGATGGCGGCCGGGGTGGATCAGGCGCTGGTCGACATACTGGGAAGTGAAGCGGTGGAGCGCTTGATCGAACAAGGTCGCTACCGCCGCGACGTCTATTGATGTGATCCAATGTGGGAGGGGGCAAGCCTCCTCCCTCATTTAGAGTGCATTTCAAGTCAGACCGGTTGCAGTTTTTGCTGGAATACCGAGACCCCATCCAGGTCGCGCAAAGTCACAGTCAACTCCGCTGTCTGCCCATCAATCTGCACTTCGCCAAAAAACTGAAACCCGGCAAACGGCGAGGTGTTCTGCGCGGGTGGGGCCTTCTCGAACACCACCTCAGGGCCAAAGGTTTTATCCAAGGGGTTCGGGCCGAAGCTGCCCGCATTCAAAGGCCCGGCAACAAACTCCCAGAACGGCTCAAAATCCTGAAACGCCGCCCGATCCGGGTGATAGTGATGCGCCGCGCAGTAGTGCACATCCGCCGTCAGCCACACATGATTACGTACCTTCTGCGCGCGCAGAAATGCCAACAGTTCGGCGATTTCCAGCTCGCGCCCTTGCGCCGGGCCGGGGTCACCATTGGCAATCGCCTCCCAGCGCGGCACGCCGGGGCTCACTTCACCGTCGGGCACACCCAGGCCAATGGGCATGTCGGCGGCGATCACTTTCCATTGCGCCGTCGAAGCCTTGAGTTCGCGCTTGAGCCAGTCCAGCTGTTCGCGGCCAAGGAAGGGTTTTTCACCGCCCAGATTGTCATCGTTGCCGCCGCGATAGCTGCGCATATCCAGCACAAACACATCCAGCAGCGGCCCGTAGCTTAGCTTGCGATAAATCCGCCCGCCGCCATCGGCGCCCTGCAAACGCATTGGCGCATATTCCAACCAGGCCTGGCGCGCACGGCCGACCAGGGTGTTGATGTCCTTGGTCTGGTAACGCTCATCGAGTTGCTTGCTGGGCGACCAGTTGTTCACAACCTCGTGGTCGTCCCACTGCCAGATCTGCGGCACTTCAGCATTGAAGCGGCGTACGTTTTCATCCAGCAGGTTATAGCGGTAGTTGCCGCGGTATTCGTCGAGGGTTTCAGCAACTTTGCTCTTGGCCTCGGTGGTGATATTGCGCCAGATGCGTCCGCCTTCGGTGGGCAGTTGCGCCGGCACCGGGCCGTCGGCGTAGATGGTGTCGCCGCTGTGGATAAAGAAGTCCGGCAGGCGCAGGCGCATGGCTTCGTAGATGCGCATGCCGCCGATGTCCGGGTTGATGCCGAAGCCTTGGCCGACGGTGTCGCCACTCCACACAAACCGGATGTCGCGACGCTGTTGCGGCACGCTGCGCAGGTGGCCGAACCACGGCTCGCTGGCGACACCGGTTTGGGCATCTTCGAAGTGCACACGGTAGAAAATCGCCTGGTCGGCGGGCAGCCCGGTGAGTTCGACGCGAGCGGTGAAGTCGCTGCGGTTGTCGGCCAAAGGCGAGATGAATCGGCGTGGGTTGCTGAACACGCTACGGGTGTCCCACTCCACCACCATCCTCGCCGGGCGGTCGCTGCGGCTCCAGATCAGGGCGCGGTCGCCCAGTAGGTCGCCGGACTGTACGCCGTCGGTGAGTTGCGGCCGGTCCTTCACCGAAGCAATCACCGCCGGCGCCAGACCCGGCAGCAAAAGGCCGGCGCCGACGACTTGCATCACACGGCGCCGGCCCAGATCGAAATGGCTCATGCAGGTGCCCTCTTGAGTATCAAAAGGGCCACTTAAGCACGCGCTTATGACACCGGTGCGACAGCCAGTTCCACCGTTTCAGGACGTTTGATCACGGCATAGACCAAACCGGTCAACAGGCTACCCGCGACAATCGCCAACAGGTAAAAGAGCGCGTGGTTGATTGCACCCGGGATCACCAGCACAAACAGCCCACCATGGGGCGCGGCGAGTTTGCAGCCGAAATACATCGACAAAGCGCCAGTCAACGCGCCACCGGCGATGCTGGCCGGGATCACCCGCAGCGGGTCTTTAGCCGCAAACGGGATCGCGCCTTCAGAGATAAAGCACAGGCCAAGGATCATCGCGGCCTTGCCGGCTTCGCGCTCGGTCTGGGCAAATTTACGACGCGCCAGGAACGTTGCGATGCCCATGCCAATCGGCGGCACCATGCCCGCGGCCATGGTCGCGGCCATCGGCGCACCACTGGACGCTGCCAGCAAACCCACCGAAAACGCATAGGCTGCCTTGTTGATCGGCCCGCCCAGATCCACGCACATCATGCCGCCCAGCAGGATGCCCAACAGCACCGCATTGGTGGTGCCCATGGTGCTGAGGAAATCCGTGAGACTGGTCAGCATGCGCGCCACAGGCGGGCCCACCAGATAGATCATCGCCAGGCCGGTAATCAGGCTCGCCAGCAACGGGATGATCAGGATCGGCTTGAGCGCCTCCATGCTTTGCGGTAATTGCACAGCACGGGTGATCAACTTGACGCAGTAACCCGCCAGGAAACCGGCAAGGATGCCGCCGATAAACCCCGCCCCCAACGTGCCGGCCAACAGGCCGCCGATCATACCCGGTGCGATACCCGGACGGTCGGCAATCGAGTACGCGATATAACCCGCCAACAGCGGCACCATCAGCGTAAAGGCGCTGTTGCCGACGGTTTTCAACGCGGCCGCCAAAGTACCTTCCTGCTCGAACGCGTGAATGCCAAAGGCAAACGACAAAGCGATCAACAAGCCGCCCGCCACCACCATCGGCAACATGAACGACACCCCGGTGAGCAGGTGTTTGTACACGCCGGTTTTTTCTTTCTTGGCCACGGCAGCGTTGCCCGCGTTTTCCACCGCGCCTTCGGCCAAGGCCTTGTTGAGGGTCGCTTCGGATTGCTTGAGCGCAATACCGGTGCCGCAGCGGTAGATCTTCTTGCCGGCGAAGCGCTCGGTGGCGACTTCAATATCCGCCGCGAGCAACACCACGTCCGCGTTGGCGATAGCCTCCGGGCTCAGCGGCGTGCGTGCGCCGACCGAGCCTTGGGTCTCGACCTGCAAGTCATAGCCCAGGCGCTTGGCCGTCTGCTGCAAGGCTTCGGCGGCCATGAAGGTATGGGCCACGCCAGTGGGGCAAGCGGTAACCGCGACGATACGCGGTACCTGCTTCGACGCCGCTGGCGCTTGGCTGGCGACATGCACCAGTGCTTCTTCAGCGCCCCGGCGCAATACCGCTTCAACATCCGCCAGCGCTTGGGCCGGCGTGCTCTGAAACACGCGCTTGCCAACAAAGCGCTGCATATCCACCGGGGTGCTGCTGACCAGCAACACCCACTCGGCAGCGTCGATGGTCGCCTGGGACAGCGCGCGTTCCGGGTGCTGCACATCCACCACTTCAACGCTGGTGCTCCAACCCTGGCGTTGCGCGGCAGCGTCCAACAAGCGGGCACACAGCACACTGGTGACCATGCCGTTCGGGCAGGCAGTAACAATGGCTAACTTCATCACAAACCCTCTTATTGTTCTGTCAGCGGGCGTACGAGGACGCCGCTTTCGAGGTGCGCCAACTGCGCGTCATCGCTGATGCCAAAACCGATCTGCGTCACCGCCATCGCAGCAATCGCAGTGGCGCGGCGCAGGGTGTGCTCGGGGGCTTCGCCGCTGAGCAGACCGTGGAGCATGCCGGCCAGCAGCGAGTCGCCGGCGCCTACGGTGCTGGCCACCGCGACCTTGGGCGGCGTCGCATGCAGTGTGGCGCCCGAGCTGTACCAGCTCACGCCTGCGGCACCGTCGGAGACCACCACATGCTCCACACCTTGTTGATGCAGTTGGCTGATGGCATCCGCAGCGTTATCCAGAGCGTCGGCGAGTTCCTCAGTATTGGGTTTGACCAACCACGGGCCCGCCTGCAAACCGGCGCGCAACGCTTCGCCGCTGGTGTCCAGCGCGACTTTCAAACCGAGGTGTTTCAACTGCACCAACACCCCATGCAACCACTGCGGGGTGACGCCGCGAGGCAAGCTGCCGGCGACCACCACCGCGTCATGCCCGGGGGCAATTCGCGTGAGTTGATCGAGCAACGCCTGTTGCGCCTGCTCACTGACCAGCGGACCTGGCGCGTTGATGTCGGTGACCCGGCCGTCCTGCTCGGCAATCTTGATATTGCTGCGGGTTTCGCCGGGGACGCGGATAAACGCGTCGGCAAAACCACGGCGTGCGATCAGGGCCTCAAAAGCTTGAGGATTGTCCTCCCCCAGAAAGCCGCCCACGGTCACCTGATGCCCAAGATCTGCCAACACTTGCGCCACATTCACACCCTTGCCGGCGGCATGGGTGAGCACGGTGTCGCTGCGGTTGACTTCACCGGGTTCCAGGCGCGGCAGGCGCACCGTAAGGTCCAACGCCGGGTTCAGCGTCAGGCTTAGAATCCTTGCCATTTACACGGCCTCCACAAGGGCACGCACTTCAGCAGGAGAACCCACCGCCAGTGCTTTTTGCGCCAGGCCCTGGGCCTCGCTCAGACTGAATTCACGCACCCGCGCCTTGACTTCAGGAATGCTGCGGGCGGACACACTCAACTCATCCACACCCAAGCCGACCAGCACCGGCACCGCCAGCGGGTCTGCCGCCAGCTCGCCGCATACGCCGACCCATTTGCCATGGGCATGGGCCGCACGCACGGTGATATCGATCAGTTGCAGTACCGCGGGGTGCAGGCCATCGGCCTGGGCCGACAAGGTCGGGTGGCCACGGTCGATGGCCAGGGTGTACTGGGTCAAGTCGTTGGTGCCAACGCTGAAGAAGTCGACCTCTTTGGCCAGCACCGGCGCCAACAACGCAGCGGATGGCACTTCGATCATGATGCCCAGTTGCAGGTCGGCCACCGGGATTTCCAGACGCAGGCGCTCGGTCATGTCCCGGGCTGCGCGCCATTCATCCACGCTGCCGACCATGGGAAACATGATGCGAAGGGGACGGTTATCCGCCGAGCGCAACAGCGCGCGCAATTGCGCCTCCATGATCTGCGGGCGTTGCAGCGTTAGGCGAATGCCACGCACACCGAGGAAGGGGTTTTCTTCCTCGGCAATCGGCCAGTAAGGCAACGGTTTATCGCCGCCCACATCAAGGGTGCGCACCACCAGCGGGCGCCCGTCGAGGCCGTCGAGAACGCGGCGGTATTCGGCTTCCTGGGTGGCTTCGTCCGGGGCTTGCGGGTGGGCCATGAAGATCAGTTCGGTGCGCAACAGGCCAATGCCTTCGGCGCCCTGCTCGACCGCTTTGGCAACACCTGCGCTCTCGCCAATATTGGCAAACACTTCCACGGCGTGGCCGTCACGGGTGACAGCTGGCTCGTGACGCTGGGCCGAGGCGGCTTGCAAGCGTTGTTCGCGGGTGTCGCGCTCGACGGTAGCGCGTTGCAGGGTGGCGGCGTCGGCGTCCACGTGCAGGCGACCGCGCTGGCCATCCAGCAACAGCGGCGTGCCGGAGGCCAGCAGCAACACGGCCGGACCGGCGCCGACCAGCGCGGGGATACCAAGGGCACGGGCGACGATAGCGCTGTGGGCCGTAGCGCCACCACGGGCAGTGAGGATGCCGGCAACGCGAGCCGGGTCCAGACGGGCAACGTCTGAAGGGCCGACTTCGTCCATCACCAGGATGTAGGGCTCGGTAGGCTCTTGGGCGGTTTCGACACCGCACAGTTGGGCCAGCACCCGCCGACCAATGTCACGCAGATCGGCGGCGCGTTCAGCGAGAAGAGCATCCTGCAACGACTCCTGCTGCTTGGCGGCGGCTTCGATCACGCTCATCCAGGCGGCTTCGGCGCTTTCGCCTTGCTTGAGACGGGTGTCGACTTCATCGGTGAGTTCCGGGTCGTCGAGCATTTCCTGGTGGGTGATAAAAATCTCGCGAATCGCCTTGGATTGGCTGCGCTCGATCAGGCCATGGATATCGCGGCGTACCTCAGCGAGTGCATCTTGCAGGCGCTGGCGCTCAATGGCCGAGGACTCACCGCGCAGCGGGTAATCGAACACTTGCTGGATCTGCACATGCGCAGGGCCGATGGCAATGCCGGGCGCAGCGGCGATGGCCTGGACCTGGCTGCCGGCCAGCGGTGCGCTGAGCGTGGGTTCGGCCTCAACGATGGCAGGCTGGGCGCTCGCGGTCGGCAATGGCTCGACCTCTTCACCCAGGCCCTCTTCTACTGCCGCCAATAGCGCGGGCAGCGCATCACCAGCAATGGTCGGCTCGGCGACAAACTCCAGCACCTGGCCGCGACGGGCGCCCAGGCTGAGCAACTTGCTCAGGCTCTTCACCGACACGGCGCCCACGGGGCCATCGACGATGCGCACACGGATGTCGCCTTCAAAACTTTTTGCCAATTGCGCGAGGATCTTCGCCGGCCGCGCGTGCAGGCCATGGGCGTTGGCCAGGGTGATGCGGGCACTCGGCCAGTCCGGCGGCAGTTCACCGCCCAGCACTTCGAGTACCGCACGGCTGCTGGTGGCGCGACCCAATTCCTGGCCTCGGCCTTCGATCAACAGCGCGCACAGGCGTTCAAGCAACGCCTGATGGGCTTCGCCCAGGCTGGCCAGGCAGAACAGGCCATTGAGCGGCTGACCGAGATAGCGCATGGGTTTGTCGGGCGTGACGAACGCCAGACCAGGGCGCTTGACCGTCTGCTCGCTGTGCAACCACCACAAGCCATCGCCCAGGGGCAACGCATCGACCTGCTGCAACACAGCGGCGAAACCATTGCTCACACAATCGGCCTGGCGCAACAGGCGTGCGCCTCTCCAGACAAGCTCTTCGAAGTCATCGGCGGACACGCCCAGGCTGATCATCTGCGCGTCCAGCGCCAGCTCCTGCGGGGCGCCTTGCAGCAGTTTCAGCAACGCTTCAGCGCTGCCAGCACGGCGCAAGGCCTGGCCCAGATCGGTTTCACCGAGGGCGCGGGTGAGCAGTTGCAGCAGGCGCAGGTGTTCATCGGACTTGGCGGCAATGCCGATGGCCAGGTAGACAATCTGACCGTCGCCCCAGTCCACCCCTTCGGGGAACTGCAACAGGCGCACGCCGGTGGAAAACACTTGGTCGCGGGTTTCGGGAGTGCCGTGGGGGATGGCAATACCCTGGCCGAGAAAGGTCGAGCCTTGGGCTTCACGGGCTTGCAAGCCGCTGAGGTATCCCTCGGCGACCAGGCCATCAGCCACCAGTTTGTCAGCGAGCAGGTGCAAGGCAGCAGATTTATCCGTAGCCACTTGGCCCATGGATATCTGCTCTACAGTGAGCTCAAGCATGCCGTTCTCCTAGTTAGTGCAATGGGTGCACTAGGTATTGTTTTGAATAAAACAGTGTAGAGGCGTTCGGTAATAACTGACTGAGTAGTCAATTGGCAGTAGGCACTCAGTAGCGAACGTCGTAAAAATACGCTGGCTGAAACGTTTAATCTAGAATTTAAGGCAGATTACGCGTTAATTGTGCATCCTTGAAGGACCACTCGGCACTTGAGCTGGAACATGGGTCGTAGGCTGGAATCGGTTACGATTGGAAAAAATGTCGGGGCAAGCTCCAAAAAACAAGGAAATCCCGGTTTGAAACTCAGTGATATCGCGCGTCTAGCCGGTGTGTCCGTGACCACCGCCAGCTACGTCATCAATGGCAAGGCCGAACAGCAACGCATCAGCAACGCCACCGTTGAGCGAGTGCGTGCCGTGGTCGAAGCCCATGGTTTTACGCCCAACCCCCAAGCCGCCGGGCTGCGAAGTCGGCACACGCGCACCTTGGGCTTTATTCTGCCCGACTTGGAAAACCCCAGTTACGCACGAATCGCCAAGCTATTGGAACAAGGCGCCCGCGCGCGCGGCTATCAGTTGCTGATCGCCAGTTCCGACGATGAGGCGGACAGCGAGCGCCAACTGCTGCAACTGTTCCGCGCGCGGCGTTGTGATGCGTTGTTCGTGGCCAGTTGCCTGCCCGCCAGCGATAACAGCTACCGCGAGCTACAAGCCAAAGGCTTACCGGTGATCGCTATCGACCGGGTGATGGAACCAGACCAGTTCTGCTCAGTCGTCAGCGACGACCGCCAGGCGTGCCTGCAACTGACCAGCAGCCTGCTGCAACCACTGCCCAAACAGATCGTGCTGATCGGCGCACGACCTGAGCTGAACATCAGCCAGGAGCGCGCCGATGGTTTTCGTGAAGCGCTGCAAGGCTTCACAGGCGAGGTGATCGTCGAACACGGCGAATCCTTCAGCCGTGATTGCGGCAGACAGTTGATGGAGCAACTTCTGCAACGACTGGGGCATTTGCCTGACGCACTGGTGACCACGTCCTACGTGCTCTTGCAGGGTGTGTTTGACGCGCTGCATGACTTCCCACTCAAGTCGCGCCCGCTGCGCTTGGGCACCTTTGGTGACACCCAGCTGCTGGATTTTCTGCCGCTGCCGGTCAACGCCATGGCCCAGCAACATCAACTGATTGCCGACGCTGCCTTGCGCCTGGCCTTGGCCGCGATTGAAGAAGAACAGTACCAACCGGGCGTGCATGCGATCGGCCGGACCTTCAAACAGCGGATCCACGAGGCCTGAGCGTGGAGCTGATCGACACCCATACCCACTTGGACTTCCCGGACTTCGACAACGATCGCCCGCAAGTCCTCGCCCGCAGCCGTACACTCGGTGTGCAACGCATGGTGGTGTTGGGGGTGTATCAGCAAAATTGGCAGCGACTGTGGGATCTGGTGCAGGCGGATGAAGGATTGTTCGCGGCTTTCGGCTTGCACCCGGTGTACCTGGACAACCACCGTCCCGCCGACCTCACGGCATTGGGCGAATGGCTGAGCCGCCTGCACGGCCACCGGCAACTGTGTGCGGTGGGCGAAATTGGCCTGGATTACTTCCTTGAACACCTGGACCGCGAGCGCCAGCAAAGGCTGTTCGAAGCCCAGCTCAAACTGGCCGTGGACTTCCAACTGCCGGCGCTGCTGCACGTACGCCGCAGCCACGCAGCCGTGATCGCCACCCTCAAGCGCATCCGCCTGCCACGAGGTGGCATCATCCACGCGTTCGCCGGAAGCCGGGAGGAAGCCCACGAGTACATCAAGCTGGGCTTCAAGCTCGGCCTCGGCGGTGCCGCCACGTGGCCCCAGGCTTTGCGCATGCACAAGGTGCTGGCGCAATTGCCGCTGGACGCGGTGGTACTGGAAACCGACGCCCCCGACATGGCACCGGCCATGTACGCTGGCCAGCGCAATAGCCCTGAGCACCTGCCCGAGATCTGCACCGCCCTGGCCGAACGCATGGGCACCAGCCCGCTATTGCTGGCCGAGGCGAGCACACGCAATGCGTGGGAGCTGTTCAAGTGGTAAGGCCGGGATCACCGCTTGCAGGTTAAGGGTCATTCGCTGCCGATGACGGGCGTAGCGCAGCACCAGGAAATGCACCAACAGCACCAACAGTGACACGTTGAGCTGGCCGATCACGCTGATCAGCCCCACCCATTCAGTCACCAGTGCCACGATCAGCACCACGCTGGTCAATATCGCCATGCTCGGGCGTACCAGCGCCCAGTGGTCCAGCGCTTTGAAGTGGCGCAATTGCCGTGGGCAGTTCAGTTCCAACACATGCTGACAGTAGGGGCAGTCGAAGGGTTCTTCGATGGCGATGGCATTCAGTTGCCAGGGCTTGAGTTCAAAAGTGATGTCGCAATGGGCGCAGTGCCCCTTGATGCCAGCGGCGGTGGTCATCGTCGTGCCTCCCCTTGAGCGGGATTGAGTGAAATAAATTCTCACTCATTCCCGCGAACAAAAAAGGCACCCAGGGAAATCCAGACGAGAACTACATCACCAGAAGACCAATCCTACTCCGCCCCCTTACACGCGAAAGGCCCCGATCAATTGCTTCAACTCGATCACCTGCAATGAGAGCTGCCGGCTTGCCGCCTCGGTCTGATGTGCGCCTTGGGCCGCATGTTCGCCGGCCCGATTGATTTCGACGATGTTCTGGTCGATATCGTGGGCGACGGCAGTCTGTTGTTCCACGGCGGCAGCGATTTGCTGGTTCTGGTCGACGATCATGCCGACGGCGCCGAGGATGTTTTCCAGCGCCTGCTGGACTTTTTCCGATTGGCCGACGGTACCGCTGGCCATTTCATGGCTGGTGCCCATGGCCTTCACTGCCGCGCCGACACCGCTGTGCAGGCGGCTGATCATCTGTTCGATTTCTTCGGTGGAATGCTGAGTGCGCCGAGCCAGCGTGCGCACTTCATCGGCCACCACCGCAAAACCGCGTCCCTGCTCACCAGCCCGCGCGGCCTCAATCGCCGCGTTGAGCGCCAGCAGGTTAGTTTGCTCGGCGATGCTTTTAATGACTTCCAACACGCTGCTGATCGACTGGCTGTCAGTGGCCAGTTGGTTGATCACCCCCACTGACAAATCTATCTCCGAGGCCAGCCGCGCAATGCTGCTCTGCTGGGATTGCACCAGGCCACGGCCACTTACGGTTTCATCGTTGACGCTGTGAGCACTGCTGACCGCCGCGGCCGCACTGCGCGCCACTTCCTGGGCGGTGGCCGACATCTGGTTCATGGCCGTCGCCACTTGTTCGATTTGCGTGCGCTGGCCAGAGACCGCTTGATTGCTGCGGGCCGAAACCGTTTCCACTTGTCCGGCCTGCAGTTCGACCTGGCTGACGGTGTGACCGACGCGTTCGATCAAGTCATGGATTTTCGCCACGGTGCCGTTGAACACCTGGCCGAGATCGCCCAACTCGTCGCGGCTTTGGGCGACAAACGTGACGGTCATGTCGCCGGCCGCCACCTTGTCCATCATCGCCCCCAGGCGTCGCAGGGTGGTGCGCGTCGAGGCGTAGAAGCCTGCGTACAGATAGAAGATCAGCAGAAATACCGCTGTCAGTGCCGTGACCAGTACCACCATGTGTGTACGGTTTTGCGCCAGGCGCTGATCCAGTTGCTGCCCGAGAAAACTCAGGGTGGCGTCATCGAGCTGATAGGTCTTGGCCATCAATTGGCTGACGCTGTCGTAGAAAGCCTGCCAAGGAGCTTCGAGGGTTTCAGCCATGACCACCTGCTCTTCAAACAACTCGCTGCCTTGCTTGAGGCTGGCGTTGCTGGCCTTCGCCAAGCCATCAAGCGCAGCGTGAGCGGCTTTGCTGGAGCCCAGGGCGTCCTGCAATTTTAAGCCGTATTCGGCCTGGAGTTTTTCCAGCTGTTGCAGCAGTTCGTCAAAACGGGTGCTTGAGGAGGAATTGAGGAAGCCCTGTCCCAGGGAGTAAGCGCCCATCGCCCGCCCTTCTCCCAGGGTTTGAGTGACTTGGGGGGTGACACTGGTGATCAGTTCGCTGAGTTGGCGTAAATCGCTCTGCGGGTCACGGCTCAAGCCGGATTGGCTGGCAATGATCTGGCTGAGCATCTGCGCTTTATTCAGCAACTTGCCGATCAGCGCACTTTTGCTCAGCAACGAAGTTTCCTGTTGCTGGGCCTTGAAGGCGGCGATCAGTTCGTCGCGCTTGCCTTCAAACACGGTGATTTGCTCGGGCTCGGTGGCCATCGGGTTGAGGCCTTGCAAACGGGTGAGCACGCTCTGCTCCAAGGCGCCGATCTTGGCCTCAAGGTCACCGGCTTTGCCGGACTGGCCGAGGGTTGCGTTGATCTGCACCTGGTTATTCAGGGTCTCCAGATCTCGGCGCAGGGCCAGGCTGCTGCCGAGCAGATCAAGGCTTTGCAGTTCGACACGGGTGCCCTGGAATTCGCGCCAGGAATCACGCACCAGGTAATAGTTGGTCGCGAGCATCGGCAGCAGGAACAGCACGCTGATCAGGCTGAACTTCATGCCGAAGCTCAGGCGATTCATCAGCGCGATGGCGGGATAGAGCAAGCTCTTCACAGGTGAACTCCCTTTTCTTTTATTTTTATTGAGGCGCAGGGCGGCGGCAGAAAGCCACTATTTGGCGCTCTGTCTATATAGCTCAATTTGAAAGGGAGTTTTGTAACTTAAGGTTAACGACAGGAGCGAAGGACTCGCTCCTGTCGGAGGGTCAAGGCAGCACAGTCCAAATGGCGAAACCGGCATACCACAGCACTGCCGCGCGCAGCAGCAGCTCCCAAAGCCGATCCAGGCTATTGATGCCGTCTGCACCTACCACCGGCGGCGGGATTTCAGCAGCGACCAGGCCGACTTTTCCCACCAGTTGCGCGGCGCTGATGTCCCAGTTCAGCAGCTCGTGAAGCATGACACGACTGACTGCGACGAAATTGCCCACCAAGGCAAAGCTGGCCGCCAGCAGGCGCACCGGCAACCAGTCAAACGCATGACGCAATTGCCCGGCGCGTTCGGCCACCAGTGGGTTCTGGCTGTGCTCACTGGCCAGGGCCAAAAGCCGATAGGCCAGCGCGGCGACCGGCCCCAACAGGAAGTACCAGAAAATCACTGCGAAAAAGCTCTGGTAAGCCTGCCACAACAAATGGCCCTGAACGCGTTCCAGCAGTTGCTCACCGCTGTCGGCACCCAGCTTCAGGTCGCGCTCGGCCACGTGCTCGGAAGCTTGCAGATCACCCCGGCGCCAGGCGTCGCGAAACGGCCCAAGCCCGGCCAACAGATCACCACGGCCCAAGCTGTAGATCACCACCAGCAGGTGCACCGGCAGCGCCAACAAGCCATAGGCCACTGGTTCCAGCACCAGCAGCAACAACGCCATCAACGCCACCGGCAGCAACACCAACAGGACCAGAATCAGCCAAGGTTGCTTGCCCAGGCGCGGGCTCGACTCCAACTTGGCCAATTCACGCAACCAGCCGCCGTCACGCTGCAATCGCTGGCGCATGGCCGAGAACTTCTCGATCCACACCGCCAGCACCAATACCAGAAAACTCATCGTGCGTGTCCTCCATCCTGCAGAGCGCTGCGAAAGCGCGTCCAATCAAAAGCGGGGCCGGGATCGGTCTTGCGCCCCGGGGCGATATCGCTGTGACCGCATATGCGCTGCGGCGTAATACCGGAATAGGCCGCCAGCAACTGAAGGGTAAGGTCGATCAGCGACCTATATTGGGCGTCGGTGAAGGGCAAGTCATCCGTGCCCTCCAGCTCTATACCCAAGGAAAAGTCATTACAGGTTTCACGCCCTTCGTAGCATGAAACCCCGGCATGCCAGGCGCGGTCGATGCAGGACACAAACTGCGTCACCGCGCCGTCGCGCTCAATCAGAAAATGCGCAGACACCCGTAGCTCTGCAATCCCTTCAAAGTAGGGATGTTCCGTGACATCCAGGCGATTCTGGAAAAACTCCTGCACCTTGCCAGTGGCGAACTGCGCCGGTGGCAGGCTGATGTTATGCACCACCAACAGTGAGATTTCGCCTGTGGGGCGCTCGTTGAAGTTGGGCGAAGGGCAATGGCGAATGCCCTGGCACCAACCGCTGGCGGGGTCCAACTGCATACAGGATCCTTGAACGTGACTAAGTGTGACCAGTATGCCGCGTTCGACCCCGTGGTTGCGATCACTTGCCGCGATTGAGTTGACGCAGTTGTCCCACCACTGCCGCCAGTGCTCGCTCGAACAGCGGCCCATCATCCAGGATGTACAGCGCCCCACGCTTGAACGCCAGCGCCAGTTGGCCTGCACTTTTATCCAGGACTTTGAGCCCGGTGCGGCCAACAAAAACGTAGGTATTGGCCGGTGCCATGATCGCCATCAGCTTGCACCGCAGAGCGCTGGGCTGCCCTGGCTGGAACACGACCCAATCACCGATCCGCAATTTGTAAACCTTGAGCAGGTCCGGATCATCCGCCGGGAGATCTTCAACTGAACCAGGCGGCGTTGTGCTGAGCACTAAAGGTTCGCGCACTTCGATCAACCCATCGACACCCTCGGTCGGCTGGACATGCAGGGCCTGCAAACGAACAAAAAAATCACGGGTGCTGAAGGGGTCGAAGGCTGCGCTGGTCAACCCGTCGCGCAGGGCCTTGAGCAAGCCCGGCAACTGCTCTACTAAATGGCCCCCGGCTTCGGTGTCTTGCGGCAGGCTCACACTCCAGATCAGCTCATCCATGGTGCGCAGCGCTGCTTGCCATTGCACCGACTGCTCGCCGTACTTAAGGCTGGCCAGCAACAGCACCTGACTCCAGGCCTGTTGCAGAAACAGCACCACAGCTCGCGGTAAAACCTTGCCCAATAGCCGTCGATTGAGCACCTCGGCCACCCGTGCTCGCGCCGCGTCAGTGCGCACGCGCCCTTCTTCGGCGTCGCGAGTGTGCTGCTCAAGCAACTCGCAGCGCCGACGCTCATCAGCGGTAAACGCATTGAACTCAGTCAGTAACAGGGAAAAAATCGCCGGGTCTTCGACAAACTCATTGAGCAAACGCTGAACCACCTGCTCGATGCGCAGATACAGGCTGTCGCGCTGGTAGTCAGCGACCGGGCTCCAGCCCATGGCGGTCGTGGCAATTTCATTCAACAGGCGCCGCGCTGGGTGGCTGGCACGGCTGAAAAAACTCTTGTCCAGCACTGCCACTTTCAGCAGTGGGATCTGCAGTCGGCCGATCAAAGCCTTGAAGGCGTCCGGCACGGCGCGGTCGTTGAGGATAAATTCGAACAGCAAGGCGATCAGATTGATTACATCTTCGTCCGCATCCTCCACGACCCGCGACTTGCCACTTTTGACGCTGACACGGGTGAGCAATTGCTCAAGCTGGTTACGCAGGTCGAAATCATCTTCGACTTCCGGTTCCGGCACGTACTGCTGCAAATGGGACAACAGCCGCAACAGGTCGCGGGTGGCGATGGGCTGGGGTTCTGCGCTGGCCTCAAGCGTAGGCGACACGCTACCGCGCACGGGGGCCAACAGCGCCTGCAAAGCGGCGAAGGCTTGCTGGCCATTCTCGTCGACGGGTTGCTCCGCGCTGGGTAATGCTGCTTCACGCTGGTAATCACGAGCGGCGCGCTCGCCGGGACGACGGGAGGGTACAGCCTTGAGTTCCGGCAATACGCCGGTGGCGCCCAGCAACTGGTTGGCTTCCCCGTAGAGTTGGTCGGCGTCACTGAGCACGTATTTTTCAAACAGTTTGAGCATGATCAGTTTGACGCGGATCTCCACACCCAAACTGCGCCCCGCACGCAGGAAAAACTCGCACAGTAGCGCCGGGCCCAAAGGGTTTTCACGATCATCCAGGTTATTGCCCAGCAAGGCACTCAAGCGCGCGGTCAACTGCCCAAGCGCCAGGCCGTCTCGGTTGCGCACCCGGCCGACCATGGCCTCAAGTGCCACGGCTTTTTCCAATTCATCCTTGGATGAACTTGGCGCCGTGTCATAGGACATCACCGGCACCATCTGAAGCTCGCCCCTCCCCGCCTGACCCAGGCCGCCAAAGGCTTGGAATAACCGCTCCATGAACACGCGCTCGAAATTCTTGCGCTTGAGGCGCAGGTCGCGCATGGCTTCAAAGAAAATATGGTGATCCACGTTGCTGCGGGCCTTGTCGGCCATCTCGAACAACGTGTCGTCGGCGTTATCGAACAATTCCTGCAGCCCCTGCTGCAACTGTTGCGCAGCTCTGTCGCGAACCTGCAGCAGTACCACCGGCAGGCGCGCGAGCGGCGATGGCGTGGCGTGTGCCCTGTTGATTGGCACCACCTTTCCGTCATTGTGCATCCTGGCCTCCTGAAACGGCGGTATTGAGTTGGGGAAAGATCGGGTACAGGCCCGTTGGGCGCTGTGGAAACCGCTCATCACCAGGACGTCAAAGCTATGACGCCAATTGCAAGGCGCAGGATTATCTTGCAAATGAGGGCCGTTGCGCCAGCACCCTCTGACATTGCGTGGTAAATCAGCGGTGACTCTGGGTTCGAATGCACGCTACCCCTATAATCGGGACACTTTGTTTGTGGAGCCTGTTATGCCGAACCTCCGTCTTGCCGACCTCACCGCCGAAATCGAAGCCAACGTGCGCCGTGCACTGCTGGAAGACATCGGCAGCGGCGACATCACCGCGCAGTTGATCCCGACCGAACGGCTGGCCACCGCCACCATCATTACCCGCGATATCGCTGTGATTGCCGGTACGGCCTGGGTAGACGCAGTCTTCCGCCAACTGGACCCAAGGGTCGCCGTGCACTGGCAAGTGGCCGACGGCGAGCGCGTCAGCCCCAACCAAGCCCTGTTCCACCTCGAAGGCCCGGCGCGCTCGTTGCTCACCGGCGAACGCTCTGCCCTGAACTTCCTGCAGTTGCTGTCCGGGGTCGCCACACGCGCCCGGTTCCTCGCAGATTTTGTCGCCAGCACCCAGGTCAAGCTGCTGGATACCCGAAAAACCCTGCCCGGCCTGCGCCTGGCGCAGAAATACGCCGTGACCTGTGGTGGCTGCCACAACCACCGGATTGGCTTGTATGACGCGTTCCTGATCAAGGAAAACCACATCGCGGCCTGCGGTGGTATCGCCCAAGCCATTACCGCCGCCCACAAAATCGCGCCCGGCAAGCCGGTGGAAATCGAAGTGGAAAGCCTGGACGAACTACGCGAAGCACTGGCAGCGGGCGCCGACATCATCATGCTGGATGAATTGAGCCTGGAAGATATGCGTGAAGCCGTGCGCCTGAACGGCGGCAAGGCGAAGCTGGAAGCCAGTGGCGGGATCAATGAAAGCACCCTGCTGCCCATCGCTGAAACCGGAGTGGACTACATCTCCATCGGCGCGATGACCAAGGATGTTAAGGCGGTGGACTTGTCTATGCGACTGAGCATCTGAGGTCAATATTTGATGCTTGATTGTGGTGAGCGGGCTGCCCCGCACACCACACAAGTACGTCGGCGTCAGACGACCAGGTTATTCATCTCGCAATACTCTTCCCAATCCACACCCAGCACCTCGGCCGCCTCTTTGTGCAAGGCCAGCCGTGCGGCTTCGAACTCTTCCGGTGTCGAGGTGTACTTGAGGGTCAACTCCCAAGGCTGGAGGCCCTGGCTCTCGGCCTCGTCCTCGAATGCCCACTGGATCTGGTCGCGCTGATCATCGGCGCTCAGGTCCTTGATCTCTTCTTTGAGCTGCGGCGATTCCCCGATGTATTTTTCGAGGGCTGCTTGATGTCGAACTTCCTGGGTCATTTCAGTCGTGGTCATGTTGTTCTCTTAGATCGAGGAATGGGGATGCATCTGGGTCATCAAGGTTGCGCAGATACAAAAGAGCGGGCATGAATGCCGACTCGTCTGGCCTTCAGAACCATTCTGGGATCATCTGAAAACGTTGCCGTTTAAACACGGCATCTAAAACAGTAGCGCCTTTATGCCCGAGACAGGAATCGAACCTGCGACCTTCGCGTTACGAGTGCGCTGCTCTACCAACTGAGCTACACGGGCGGTGGGCTAAAGCTAGCACCGCATCGGGCGTCCGGCAACTTACACCCCTCAGCGAGCAATGACCCCCTGGGCCCAGAAACGTGGTTGCAGGTGATTTCCATGGTCACTCAGGTATTGCTGCTGGGCTTGCGCGATGTGAGGGACATCGCGCAGTGCAATCGCAATCAACAGACCAACGGCCAGCACACTCAGTACTTTCCAAGCCCACCCAACCAGCGGTAGCGCAACCGTTGCCGAGGCACCCCACACATGCAGCGCCATTAGCCAGCCGATTGTCAGTGCCAGCCAGACTTGGGAAATGGGCATCACGATCACGCCGTCGACCATGGACTGCACCAACGCGCCGACCAACGCTGCAAACAGACATAAGCGCAGCAGATCAACGCGCTCGGCAGACAGCGCCCTCTCACGCAGCACACCAAGCGTGGCCCATCCGGAACGCCACGCCAACACCGCCACGCAGAGTGCCGACGGCACACCCCATTCGCTGGCCCATTGCAAAACGGACTGATGCGGATGGGCGGCGATCTCGTTGGCAATATCAGCAAAATGCATCGGCCCGAACCCGAGCCATGGCCGCTCGACAAGCATATGCCATGCCTGCCACCAGATTGGACCACGCCCAGACAGCGAGGTGGTGAGGCGATCACCGGCGCCACTGGAAAGCACAATCCCCAAGTGGTCGGCCAGCGCCGTAAATACCAGCCAGTACAACAACAGGCCGCCTGCGACAGCGGCCAACTGCCACCCCATCCAGCGTCGCCCCCAGGGCCCCAGCAGCGCCAGCAGTAAACCCGCCGCGCCCATCCCTAGCCATGTACCGCGAGTACCACCGCTTATCGCAATCAGCCACCAGACGCACAACAGAGCAAACGCCGCACCTCGCAGGGCGCGGGAGATATTGGGTATCAGCAGGGGAAGCGCCAGTAACGGCAGGGTGAATGTCTGGAACTGACCGTAGAAGCGCTTGTTGGAAAAGCCGGACAGCAACAGGTCAGGATCCAGCGTAAGTGCACCACTGGTGAATGCGAGCGCACCGGCATACAGATATTGGATGGTTTTGATCAGGCACAGCAGCACCACAACCAGTATCAGCGCACGATCCATCGGCTCACCGCCGTGGCGCCGGAGTAAGGCAAACGCTACCGCAATCGCAGCGCAACTGAAAAACAATGCCACTTCGGTGAAGGCCCAGAGCGGCTGATGGGCCAGTACCGAAGACACCATGCCCATCACCAGAACCAGCGCCAGGCCCCAGCCCGTAAACCTATCCACCAAGGGTTCAAGCCTGGTAACCGACAGCCCATACAGCACCGCACAGACCCCGATGGCAATCTGCACTACGCGCTGCAGATCGTGCCCACTGAACGGTGCGCAGATCCCAATCGTCAGCAAGCACACCACTGCTACCAGGAACACACCGCCTCGCTGCTGTACGGATAACGCCATCGGCCACCTCTACTTCCCTGTGGATGGTTTAGCAGTTATGCGCCGCAACCCTTGCCGGCATATTTCTCTTCAGCAGTTGTAGTGCATTTCCAGCCGGTGGCGCTGCGCGTCAGGCTGATGGTCTTGCCCAGCACAGGCGCTGGCGCATCAAGTATTTCGCAACTGATGGAGCCCACGCCCGTCGTGACGTCGCCTGCTACATCGATCTTGCAGTTGGCGGTCGGGGTCGTGCCGCCAATCAAGGCCAAGGTGGGTACGGTGCCCTGATTGAAGGTGTCTTCGTAGCCGGCCTTCAAGGCGGTAATTTCAGCCAGGCCGGCAGTGAACTTGGCCTTGGCCTGGTGTGTGGTGTACATCGGGAGGCCGATGGTGGCCAAAATGCCGATGATTGCCACGACGATCAACAACTCGATCAAGGTAAAGCCTTTTTGACTCATCACATTCACTCTCCAGAATAGAACTCATGACAAGGCGCGTCCTGCACCCCGTTTTTTTCAGCGGCGCCAGTGTACTCACCCGTAAGCGGTCAATCGCGCACAAGACGCACATTCTGACATTTTATCCTGCGCCCTCGACACGCCCGAATCCGTCACCTGACTACGCTATAAATCTTCGAAGGTTTATATGCGGAACCGCGACATGAACAACGCTTCAACGATTTATGCTTGGGAAGGCATCAACCGAAAAGGGCGCAGGGTGTCCGGGCAAACCAAGGCTCACAACCCTGCCCTGGTCAAGGCGCAACTACGCCAGCAAGGCATCAGCCCTGGCCGTGTGCGCAAGCACTCCCCGATGCTGCCAAGCCTTACTCATTCGGTTAAAGCCACTGACATCACGCTGTTCACTCGCCAACTGGCAACGCTGCTCAGAGCCGGAATCCCCCTTTTGCAAGCCTTCGATATCATCAACGAAGGCTTCGACAACCGCGCGGTGCGTGAGCTGGTACAAGACCTGAAACAGCACATCGCAGCCGGCACCAGTCTGGCCGAGGCGTTGCGTAAACAACCGCGCTACTTCGATGAGCTGTACTGCAACCTTGTGGCCGCGGGCGAACAAGCGGGTGCGCTGGAGACCCTGCTGGACCGGGTAGCGATCCACCGCGAAAAGAGCGAGCAACTCAATGCCAGGATTAAAAAGGCCATGACCTACCCCGTTGCGGTCCTGGTGGTTGCCAGCCTGGTCACCGGCATACTGCTGGTTCACGTAGTCCCGCAGTTCCAGACCCTGTTCGCCGGGGTTGACGGTAAGCTGCCAACGCTTACCTTGCAGGTGATCGCCTTGTCGGCATTCGTGCAGCAAGCCTGGTGGATGCTGGTGTTGGGCATTGCCGCCGGAATCATGGGATTGCGTAAGGCTTATCGGAGCTCGCCGCGTTTTCGCTACTGGCTCGACGCCGGTTTGTTGAATGCGCCCTTGGCAGGCAAACTGCTGACAAAATCCGCAGTGGCCCGCTACGCCCGTACGTTGTCCACCACCTTTGCAGCGGGTGTTCCACTGGTACAGGCTTTGGACTCAGTCGCCGGCGCCGTGGGCAATGCTCCGTTCAAACAGGCAATCGAACATATGCGTCACGATGTATCCACTGGCATGCAGTTGAATCACTCCATGACCAACAGCGGCCTGTTTCCCAGTATGGCGATTCAGATGACAGCAATCGGCGAAGAATCGGGCATGCTGGAACAGATGCTGGAAAAAGTCGCCAACCACTATGAGAACGACGTGGACAACCAAGTCGACAGCCTCACCAGCCTGATGGAACCGCTGATCATGGTGGTTCTGGGGGGGATTGTCGCGACGCTGGTCATCGCCATGTACCTGCCGGTCTTCCAACTGGGGAGCGCATTTTGAATTTGCTGTTGAGTGAGCACCCATGGGCCTTTGTGGCGATAGCGTCGGTACTGGGGCTGATCGTCGGCAGTTTTCTCAATGTGCTCGTGTGGCGCCTGCCAAAAATGCTCGAACGGGAATGGCGTGCTCAGGCCCACGAAGTGCTCGGTTTACCTGCTGAGCCTGCCGGGCCGACCTACAACCTGATGCACCCCAACTCGTGCTGCCCGCACTGTGATCATCCGATCCGGCCGTGGGAAAACATCCCGGTGCTCAGTTACCTGATACTCCGAGGCCGCTGCGCCCACTGCCAGGCAACCATCAGCACACGCTACCCCTTCACCGAGCTTGCGTGCGGGCTGATCTCGGCCTGGGTCGCCCTACATTTCGGCTTTGGCTGGCAAGCCGCAGCAGTGCTGATATTGAGTTGGGGGTTGCTGGCAATGAGCCTGATCGACGCGGACCACCAATTACTGCCAGATGTGCTGGTGCTGCCATTGCTGTGGCTGGGGTTGATCGTCAACAGCTTTGAATTACTGACAACTTTACCCGACGCCCTTTGGGGCACAGTGATCGGCTACATGAGCTTATGGAGCGTGTTCTGGCTGTTCAAATTGGTCACCGGTAAGGACGGCATGGGCCACGGCGACTTCAAGTTACTGGCTCTGCTCGGCGCCTGGGGTGGTTGGCAGATTTTGCCGATGACACTGTTGATGTCGTCGCTGGTGGGAGTGGTTATCGGGCTGATCCTGATGCGCGTGCGCAAGACTCAGGCTTCGGCCCCGATGCCGTTTGGTCCGTATCTGGCAATTGCCGGCTGGATTGCATTGCTCTGGGGTGGTCAAATAACCGACTTCTATTTGCAGTCTGTCGGTTTCAGATGACCACTTCTGTTGCAACACCCTGGATTCTTGGCCTCACCGGCGGCATCGGCAGCGGTAAAAGCGCGGCGGCCCAGCACTTTATCGACCTGGGCGTGGACCTGGTCGACGCCGACCACGCCGCGCGCTGGGTGGTCGAGCCTGGCCGGCCGGCACTGGCACGCATCGCCGAGCACTTTGGTGCACACGTGCTGCAGCCCGACGGTCAACTGGACCGCGCCGCGTTGCGCAAGCTGATCTTTGAAGTACCTGAAGAGCGCCTATGGCTGGAAGGCTTGCTACACCCGCTGATCGGCGAGGAGATTCGCAGCCACCTGGCGCGCGCGCGCTCGCCTTACGCGATCCTGGTGTCGCCGCTGCTGATCGAGTCCGGCCAGTACAGCATGACCCAGCGCATCCTGGTGATCGACGTGCCGCAATCGGTGCAGATTCAGCGTACCCTGCAGCGCGACGGCATCAGCGAACAGCAAGTACAGGCGATTCTAAAGGCTCAGTCCAGCCGTGAAGACCGCCTGAACCATGCCGATGACGTACTGGTCAATGACCAGGACCTCGCCTGGCTGCACAGCGAGGTCGAGCGACTGCACCACTTTTACCTTACTTTGCGTGGAGGCCGATCATGAGCCAACCCTTGACCGTCGACTGCCCAACCTGCGGCGCCCCCGTGGAATGGAAAACCGACAATCTCAACCGGCCGTTTTGCTCGGACCGTTGCAAACTCATCGATCTGGGCGCCTGGGCCGCTGAAGAACACAAGATCCCCGTAGCCCCGGACGCAGAAGACGAGCTGTTTTCCGAAGATCTGCCGCCTCGCCATTAAGGCCGCATAAAGGCATATTCCTGCTGGTCGTCGAGGTTTTCTGCAAGGTATTGCAGCTCGTCGGCCAGGTCTTCAAAACTGCGCACGCCCTTGCTCTGCTGCACAACCGCACTGAGCATGGCCCGCAGGGTCAGGCCTGGGTCGAAACCGATTTCCTGCGCCGCATCCTGGCTTTTTCGCAACTCCTGCCGTGCCCACTCATACACACCCATGATCCGTGCTCCCGCCTGCTTATCTAAAATTTGGCAGAGCATGGGCCTGCTCGCTCGCCCTGGGTTTGATCTGGATCAACGCTGCGAATCGTCATCCTTCCAAGGCGCAGAGAGGTAGCGGGTGCGGTTGAAGGTCTCCAGCCATTCGGGGCAAAACACCACCAGAGCGCTGATGACCATGCCGTTGATAAAGGCCTCTGGGAAGATGATCAGCCACAGGTAGCCGACGAAATCTTCCAGCCATTCCGGCATGGCAAAACGGCCGTCAAACCATAGCAAACCCAACCCCAGTAACAGGCAGAGCAAGGCGGACAGCGCGGCAGCAAAAAAACCGGAGCAAAAGATATACACGAAAGGATTGCGCGGCTGCGCCCGCTCGACCACAAGCGCACAGCCTTCGGTGATCAGCACCGGCAGCACGACCAGCAGCAGGCCGTTGACGCCAAGGGCCGCCAGGTCCTGGCGCCCAAGCAGCATTAACCCGAACTGGGCGGCAAAACCACCGACGATGGCCAGGGGCCAATCCAGCAGCAGGGTTACGGCGGTCATACCAATAAAGTGGTAGGACACACCAGTGTCGAAATCCCGCCGCACCAGCCACAACATGAACAGTGCGAACACCGTACCGAACAGCAAATGCTGGCGCCGCCGGTCGGCAAACAACTCGACCCAGGGCGAGCGCAGGATCGCCCATAGCAGCACAGGCGCGTACAACAGCCAGCCGATGCCCAGGGTTGTGGGCGCCAGCACTGCGGCGCTGATCACGGCCTCACCTGCTCCAGGGCCTGGCGCAATTCGGCAGCAGTGCCGTATTCGTGCTGAGAAACCAACGCACCGTTTTCCAGCTGCAGCCACAGCACTTTATCCGCCGCTGCGGGATAACGCGGGGCGATACGCGCGTCACGGTCCAGCATGACCCGGTAGTTGTAGGATTGCATGGCGGGTACCGCGAACAGTTTGGCGATCAGTCGAGGCATGCGCTGGATATCGGCGACGAACACTGCATGCCGTGCTTCTAAGTAGCCTTTAGGTTGGCCTTGCAGCGCCGCATCTACCAGCTTCGCTGCGTCCATGCTGCGCGCCACCAGCAGAATCTGCGCATGGTTATCGAGGGTATAGGCTTGGTCGAATTGATCGAGCAAGGTCCAGGGAGTGAGGCGCTCGCCCACTTCAACAGCCTGCGCCCATACCGGTAAAAGACTTAGCAACAACACCACCAGAAACTTCACTGCACGCTCCTCATTTGGGGGAATTACGCTTGAAAGGCCAGTCTACACCCTGGCTTTTGCGGCAGGACTTCCTGCGGTCATCATTTGGACGCTAAGCTGCATGCATGGATGACTCAGATTATTTGCGCCTGCTCACCGTAGCAGCCGAACAAGCCAATGCGTTCCTGTCCAATGCCCGCAAATGGGAGCGTGAGCGTTGGGTCTGCCAGCGCCTGCTGCAAGGTTTGAACGTGCCTTACCGCGCCGAAGAGTTTCATGCCGCAGGTCAAGAACCACCGGATGTGCTGTTTCGCGATGCCAGTTTCGAGGTGTTTTTCGTACTTGATGAAGGGCGGCGACTGAACGACGAATGGCGAGACGAACTGCTGCGCCGGCGTAGCGCATTCTCCCTCAGCCAACTGGTGCGGCGCGAAGCCAAGCCTCGGCGAATCCCCGCTCATGAATTCCTGCTGCGCCTGGCGCCCACGTTGCGCAAGAAGGCCCACAACTACAAAGAGCGCGGGATGGACCTGGGCGAACTGGATCTTGTCGCGTTCACCAGCCTCAAGCGCGAAGTGCTCGACCTCAACAGCCACTTCCCACCCCCCACCGAATACTTGCGCCAAGGCTGGCGCTCGCTGTCTCTGGTGGGGCCAACGTTCGCGCGAGTGCTGTTCGCTCACCCGGACGCCCCGGACTTCTTGCGCAACAACCTGGGGCGCAGCATAGTGTTCGACGTGGGGATCAGCCTCTGATCGCACCCCGACTGTAACGTGGCGCCCTTTTGCAACGTCTACCTGACGAGGCCTTATATGACCAGTCGCCTGAACCCCGACGACCAAAAGCATGTCGAAGAGTATCTGCAACTCTCCCAAAACCGAGTCGAGCGCAAGCCTTTCCGGCCGTGGCTGCTCCTTGGTGTGGTGCTGGTGGTGGTGATCGGGCTCGGTCTGCTGAGCCGCCTTTTGAGTTACCTAACGCTATGAGCTGCCTGGCGCTCGCGAGGGTAACTGCTCCGATTTCTTTTAGCCTTGCGAGATATCCCTATGACCCATCGTATTATTATCGTCGGCGGCGGCGCCGGCGGTCTGGAGTTGGCTACCCGCCTGGGTAAGACTCTGGGCAAGCGTGGCACTGCCAGCATCACGCTGGTGGACACCAACCTGACCCATATCTGGAAGCCGCTGCTGCACGAAGTGGCCGCCGGGTCGCTGAACTCTTCGGAAGACGAACTCAACTACGTCGCCCAGGCCAAATGGAACCACTTCGAGTTCCAACTGGGGCGCATGAGCGGGCTTGACCGAGAGCAGAAGAAGATTCAGTTGGCCGCCACCCTCGACGAAGAGGGCCGCGAACTGGTGCCTGCGCGCGTTCTGAGCTACGACAGCCTAGTGATTGCGGTAGGCAGCACCACTAACGACTTCGGCACCGAGGGCGCGGCGCAACACTGCCTGTTTCTCGACACCCGCAAACAGGCCGAACGTTTTCACCAGCAACTGCTCAACCACTACCTGCGCGCACATGCCGGACAGACCGATGTCGTCGAGCAGATCAGTGTCGCCATCGTCGGCGCCGGCGCCACCGGCGTCGAACTCGCCGCCGAGCTGCATAACGCTGCCCATGAGCTGGCTGCCTACGGCCTGGACCGAATCAAGCCGGAAAACATGCACATCACCCTGATCGAAGCCGGCCCACGCGTACTGCCCGCCCTACCGGAGCGTATTGGCGGGCCTGTGCATAAAACCCTGGAGAAGCTCGGCGTGACCGTACTGACCAACTCGGCCGTCAGCGAAGTCACCGCCGATGCACTGATTACCAGCAGCGGCCAGGTGATTCCGGCCAGTCTTAAAGTGTGGGCTGCGGGGATTCGCGCGCCAGGGTTCCTCAAGGATATTGATGGCCTGGAAACCAACCGCATCAATCAGCTGCAAGTGCTGCCGACGCTGCAAACCACCCGCGACGAAAATATCTTTGCGTTCGGCGACTGCGCCGCGTGCCCGCAACCGGGCACCGACCGCAACGTACCACCACGGGCCCAGGCTGCCCACCAGCAAGCATCGTTGCTGGCTAAGTCGCTGAAGCTACGCATCGAGGGCAAGGAGCTGCCGTCGTACAAGTACACCGACTATGGATCGCTGATCTCGCTGTCACGCTTTTCAGCGGTGGGTAACTTGATGGGCAATCTGACAGGCAGTGTGATGCTGGAAGGCTGGCTGGCGCGGATGTTCTACGTGTCGCTGTACCGGATGCACCAGATGGCGCTCTATGGCTTCTTCCGCACGGCGATGCTGATGCTGGGCAGCAGGATTGGGCGTGGTACTGAGCCGCGACTCAAACTTCACTAACAACATAAAATAATGTCGGAGGGGGCCTGCTCCCGATCGCGGTGGGTCAGCTATGTCTTCATTGGCTGACAGACTGCTGTCGGGATCAGGCCCCCTCTCACGTTTGATGCGCAGTGTTTTGAGGTTTTGCGTGCGCAAAAAAAATCCCCGTATCTTTCGATACGAGGATTTTTAATATGGTCGGGGTAGGGGGATTCGAACTCCCGACATCCTGCTCCCAAAGCAGGCGCGCTACCGGACTGCGCTATACCCCGGTAAAAAAAAGGCGACCTCTCAGTCGCCTTCTTCGATCAGCGCTTTTGGCCTCTGATCTTAAGATTCGATTCCAGCGCTAACTGGTCTCAAAAATGGTGGGTCGTGTGGGATTCGAACCTACGACCAATTGGTTAAAAGCCAACTGCTCTACCAACTGAGCTAACGACCCAAAAATGGTCGGGGTAGGGGGATTCGAACTCCCGACATCCTGCTCCCAAAGCAGGCGCGCTACCGGACTGCGCTATACCCCGGTTTGAAATTGGCTCCGTGACCAGGACTCGAACCTGGGACCCAATGATTAACAGTCATTTGCTCTACCGACTGAGCTATCACGGAACTACATATTTCAAAGTACAACTTTTACTGCTTGAAACTCTCCTCTTCGACCCTGTCCGTATCGCTACGTTAGCGTCTCTGAGGCGCGCTATTCTACAATCTTAAAAACCCCTGTCAACCCTTTAAATTGCTTTTAAGACAATGATTTGCGCTTCTTTCTGATTTCTTCTTGGGGAGAAGAAACCCGTGGGCTGACGTTGCTGCGGGGCGCACTTTACAAGCCTTTCCCTTACAGTTCAACGCCCTAACGAAAAAAAAGGTCCCGCGATGCGGGACCTTCTCTCATAACGCTGCAATCCAGGCTTAATGGAAGACGATTTCGTCGTTCTCCACAGTCGCCTCTACGCTGGTGCCTGGCATAAAGCTGCCTGACAGGATCAACTGCGCCAGCGGGTTTTCGATCCAGCGCTGGATCGCACGTTTCAAAGGCCGTGCACCATACACCGGGTCGTAACCGACTGCGATCAGCTTGTCTAACGCCTCGCGGCTCAGCTCCAGCGACAGCTCGCGCTCTGCCAGACGACCGCGCAAGCGGCCCAACTGGATCTCGGTGATGCCCGCGATCTGATCACGCGCCAATGGCTCGAAGATCACCACTTCGTCGACCCGGTTGATGAATTCCGGGCGGAAGTGTGTGGTCAGCGCATCCATTACCGCAGCGCGCTGGGCCTCACGATCACCTACCAACTCCTGGATCTGGGAGGAGCCCAGGTTGGACGTCATCACGATCACCGTGTTGCGGAAGTCAACGGTACGCCCGTGACTGTCCGTCAACCGACCATCTTCCAGCACTTGCAGCAGGATGTTGAATACATCCGGATGCGCCTTCTCGACCTCATCCAGCAGGATCACCGAGTAAGGCTTACGCCGCACGGCTTCGGTCAGGTAACCGCCCTCCTCGTAGCCCACATAGCCTGGTGGAGCACCGATCAGGCGAGCCACCGAGTGTTTTTCCATGAACTCGGACATATCGATCCGCACCATGGCCTCTTCAGTATCAAAGAGAAACTCAGCCAGCGCCTTGCATAGCTCGGTCTTACCCACGCCGGTCGGGCCAAGAAACATGAACGAGCCGCTCGGGCGGTTCGGGTCGGACAAGCCGGCCCGCGAACGCCGTACCGCGTTGGACACCGCCACGACCGCCTCTTCCTGGCCGATCACGCGCTGGTGCAATAGATGCTCCATCTTCAGCAGCTTGTCGCGCTCGCCTTCGAGCATTTTCGACACAGGAATGCCGGTCCACTTCGAGACGACTTCGGCGATTTCTTCCTCGGTCACCTTGCTGCGCAGCAACTGATTCTCGCTCTTGCCGTGCTGGTCGACCATTTGCAAGCTGCGCTCCAGGTCCGGGATGACACCGTACTGCAATTCGGCCATGCGGTTCAGGTCGCCCTTACGGCGTGCAGCCTCCAGTTCCTGACGGGACTGTTCGATCTTTTGCTGGATCTGCGCAGAGCCCTGCACTTCGGCTTTTTCCGAGGTCCAGATCTCTTCCAGGTCCGAATACTCGCGCTCAAGCCGCAAAATTTCTTCCTGGAGTTTTTCCAGGCGTTTCTTCGCAGCGTCGTCTTCTTCTTTCTTTAAAGCCTGAGATTCGACTTTCAGTTGAATCAGGCGCCGATCCAGGCGGTCGAGCACTTCCGGCTTGGAGTCGATTTCCATACGAATGCGGCTGGCCGCTTCGTCGATCAAATCGATGGCCTTGTCCGGCAACTGACGATCGGTGATATAGCGATGGCTCAATTTGGCCGCTGCAATGATCGCACCGTCAGTGATCGCCACCTTGTGGTGGACCTCATAGCGTTCTTTCAAACCGCGCAGGATGGCGATGGTGTCCTCTTCGCTCGGTTCTTCCACCAGCACTTTCTGGAAGCGACGCTCAAGGGCTGCATCCTTCTCTATATATTGACGGTACTCGTTGAGCGTCGTTGCACCTACGCAGTGCAACTCGCCGCGCGCCAAAGCTGGCTTGAGCATGTTGCCAGCATCCATCGAGCCCTCGCCTTTTCCGGCGCCGACCATGGTGTGCAGTTCGTCGATAAACAGAATGATCTGCCCTTCCTGCTTCGACAGTTCATTAAGCAGAGATTTCAGGCGCTCTTCAAACTCGCCGCGGAACTTAGCACCGGCGATCAACGACCCCATGTCCAAGGACAGCAGGCGTTTGCCTTTAAGGCCGTCCGGCACTTCACCATTGATGATGCGCTGAGCCAAACCCTCGGCAATCGCGGTTTTACCCACACCAGGCTCACCGATCAGCACAGGGTTATTCTTGGTGCGACGCTGCAGGACTTGGATGGTGCGACGAATCTCGTCGTCGCGGCCGATGACAGGATCAAGCTTGCCTTCTTCGGCACGCTTGGTCAGATCGACGGTGTACTTGTCCAGGGCCTGGCGCGACTCCTCGTGGTTAGGATCATTCACCGCGTCGCCACCACGCAGATTGTTGATGGCATTTTCCAGGGCTTTCTTGCTCACGCCCTGGCCCAGCAACAACTTGCCGAGCTTGCTGTTCTCGTCCATGGCGGCGAGCAGCACCAGTTCGCTGGAGATGAACTGGTCGCCCTTTTGCTGGGCCAGGCGGTCGGCCTGGTTAAGCAGGCGCGCCAGATCCTGCGACATGTTCACGTCGCCGGTTGGATTTTGGATTTTTGGCAGCTGGTCGAGCTCTTTGCTCAACTCCTTGCGCAGGCTGCTGACATCAAAGCCCACCTGCATCAGCAAGGGCTTGATAGAACCACCTTGCTGTTCCAGAAGAGCCTGCATCAAGTGTGCAGGCTCAATGGCCGGGTGGTCGAGACCCACCGCCAACGACTGGGAGTCCGATAACGCCAACTGTAATTTGCTGGTTAAACGATCAATACGCATTAGTCACCTTCCTTTTGAGCAGGCCGGAGCTATAAAACATTCCTGAATGAAGAAACCTGCCAGATACCCTTATAGATGGGGTGGATTCTGGAAGATTCAAGCTACGGACAGTTGACGTAAGTCAGGAGAGTCTAGCGTTCGAGCCAGATAAGGGAGGCAAATCGACCGGTGCGCGGACTGCGCCGGTAAGAAAAGAAGCGCGGATCGGTCACGGTGCACAAACCACCACCGTAAACAGCCGTGACACCCCGTGCGGCAAGGCGCAGGCGAGCCAGTTGATAGATGTCGGCCATGAACTTGCCAGGATTACGGCTCGGCACAAAGGCTTGGGCAGTGGTCGGCAGTTGCTGCATGAAGGCTTCACGCACCTCAGGACCGACTTCAAAGGATTGAGGACCGATTGCCGGGCCCAACCAGACCAATACGTCGGCAGGAGCGGTATCCAGACTTTCGAAAGCCGCTTCCAACACGCCAGCCGCCAACCCGCGCCAACCGGCATGGGCCGCTGCGACACGAGTCCCTGCGCGGTTGCAGAATAACGCGGGCAGGCAATCGGCAGTCATAGAGGTACAAGCGATGCCTGGGTTGCTGGTCCAACAGCCATCGGCTTCAGCCGTGCGGCCAGGATCAGCCTCAACCACGGTCACCCCGTGAACTTGGCGCAGCCAGGCCGGCTGAATATCAAATGCGTCGCTAAGACGACGGCGATTTTCAAGAACGGCCTCCAGCCTGTCCTCTACATGATCGCCCAAGTTGAGGCTGTCGAACGGCGCCAGGCTGACGCCGCCCGCACGGGTGGTAACGCAGGCCTTTACCCGAGCCGGCGCGGGCCAGTCAGGTATCAGCCAGTCACTCATCCAACAAACGCCTCACGGTCCTGCTTGAGCAGTGACAGCAACCAGACAAAATCGTCCGGCAGTGGCGATTCCCAGCTCATGCGCTTACCACTCGTCGGATGATCCAGTTCCAGGAAGCGTGCATGCAGTGCCTGGCGCGGGAACGTCTTGAGCGATTCAACCATTGTCTGACTGGCCGCAGGCGGAATGCGGAAGCGACCACCGTAGGCAGGATCGCCGACCAACGGGAAGTTGATGTGTGCCATGTGCACTCGAATCTGGTGAGTACGACCGGTTTCCAGCTTGACCCGAACGTGGGTGTGGGAACGGAAACGCTCCAATACACGGTAGTGGCTTACGGCCTGCTTGCCGCCCTCCATTACCGCCATGCGCTGGCGCTGCTGGCCGTGGCGACCGATAGGGGCGTTGATCTTGCCACCCGCGACGACCACGCCGATCACGATGCACTCATAGATCCGGCTGACGCTACGGCTCTGCAACTGCGTAACCAGTTGCGTCTGCGCCTGAATGGTCTTGGCAACCACCATCAGGCCGGTGGTGTCCTTGTCCAGACGGTGCACGATACCGCAGCGCGGCACGTTGATGATGTCCGGGATATGGTGCAACAGGGCATTGAGCAAGGTGCCATCAGCGTGCCCGGCCGCCGGGTGAACCACCAGGCCTGCGGGTTTGTTGATGACGAGGATGTCGTCGTCTTCATAGACGATATCCAGCTCAATGTCTTGGGCGACCCATTCTCCCTGGGCTTCCTGCTCGGCAGTCAGCTCAAGAATCGCACCGCCATGGACTATGTCTCGCGGGCGGATAACCGCTCCATCCACAGTCAGGCGGCCGTCTTTGATCCAGGCGGAAAGGCGCGAGCGCGAGTGCTCAGCGAATAATTGTGCGGCGACTTGATCGAGGCGTTGGCCGCCCAATTCGGACGGCACCTCTGCGCGAAGTTCAATTTTATCGGACATGCTCAGACTAGGCGTGGCACAGCCTTTGGTTTCGGCTGCGCGCTTGTGGTTAAATACGGCGTCTTTTGCCCCGAGGCTTTCAACGGGGCGCTCATCATAACAGGACGGCCCCGCCCAAGACAGCGGCCGTCATAGGGACGCAAGCCGCCATGCAAGTGAAACACCTGCTGCTGATCGCCATCCTCGCCATGACTGCTGCTTGCTCGTCAACAAAGGAAGTCGTCGACGAAAACCTGAGCGAAGTCGAGCTGTACCAACTGGCACAGAAAGACTTGGACAATAATAGCTACACCAGCGCCACAGCGAAGCTGAAGGCACTGGAGTCGCGTTATCCGTTCGGGCGCTATGCCGACCAGGCTCAGCTTGAGCTGATCTATGCCAACTACAAGAACGCCGAACCGGAAGCCGCCAAGTCCGCCGCCGAGCGTTTCATCCGTTTGCACCCGCAACACCCGAACGTGGACTACGCCTACTACCTCAAGGGCCTGACCTCGTTCGACCAGGATGTTGGCCTGCTGGCGCGCTTCCTGCCGCTGGACATGACCAAGCGTGACCCAGGTGCTGCCCGCGACTCCTACAATGAGTTCGCCCAGCTGACCAGCCGCTACCCGAACAGCCGCTACGCCCCGGACGCCAAGCAGCGCATGATCTACCTGCGCAACCTGCTGGCGTCTTACGAGATCCACGTAGCTCACTACTACCTGACCCGTCAAGCGTATGTCGCTGCTGCCAACCGTGGCCGCTACGTAGTAGAAAACTTCCAGGAGACCCCTTCCGTGGGTGACGGCCTGGCAGTGATGACCGAGGCCTACCAACGTCTGCACTTGGACGAACTGGCCAACACCAGCCTGGAAACCCTGAAGCTCAACTACCCGGATCACCCGAGCCTGAAAGACGGCCAGTTCGTGCCTCAGGTTGCAGAAGCGGACAACCGTTCGTGGCTGAGCAAATACACCCTGGGCCTGATCGAGTCGCGCCCACCGTTGCCGCCGGGCGAAACCCGCGCCAATCAGGACGTGATCAAGCAGTACCAGGACGCCAAGGAAGCCATTCCTTCGGAGCTCAAGCCGCACGACGAGAACGGCGACGTGATCGAAGAAGAAGAGCCAGAGGCCCTGGGCAACAATCAGGACCGCTCCTGGTTCAGCTACATGACCTTCGGTGTGTTCGACTGATCTGTCGACGCAACGCAAAAAGGAGCCCCTCGGGGCTCCTTTTTTATTGGGCAGTATTATTGCGCTGTGCGCTTGCCACGTCCTTGGCTAAACTGGCGCATTCCTTATCGAGAAACCGCCCATCATGCTTCGTCTTCTGTTCTGGATTGCCGTTATTGCTGCCGCGGTATGGTTCTGGCGCAAATTCAAAAGCCCGGCCACCAAGCAGCGACGCACAAGCGAGCCAAGCGCTGCGTTGATGGTGCGCTGCGCCCACTGCGGCGTGCACCTGCCACAGGATCGCGCTCTAAGCTCGCGCCAGGAGTGGTATTGCACCCAGGCGCATCTGGAGCAGGGACCGAAGTCTATCCAGCGCTGACCCGACCTTCAGGCGCGTAAGGTGCGGGGTCGATAATCGGCGTATGCCCTAGCAGCAAGTCTGCAAACAACTGACAGGACGCCGGCGCCAGAACCAGGCCGTTGCGGTAGTGCCCGCAGTTGAGCCACAGCCCTTTGAAGCCGGGCACCTGGCCAATATAGGGAATGCCTTCCGGTGAACCGGGGCGCAAACCGGCCCAATGCCCAACCACCTCGGCATCCGCCAGAGCGGGAATCAGTTCCACAGCCGAGGCCTTGAGACTTTCCAGCGCAGTTTCGGTGGGTGTCTTGTCGAAGCCCTCATGTTCCAGGGTACTTCCGATGAGAATGTGTCCGTCGCGCCGGGGGATGGCGTAACGCCCCTTGGCCAGGACCATGCTCGACAGGAAGTCCGAGGCGCACTTGTACAAAATCATCTGCCCCTTGACCGGCTCCACCGGAAGCGCCAAGCCCAGCGTGCCAAGCAACTCACCGCTCCACGCTCCTGCCGCCAACACTACATGCGCCCCCACAATCGGCCCCTCTGCCGTATTTACGCCCACCACATTGTCGCCTTCCAGAACAAATCCGGTGACTTCGCACTGTTCGTGAACGATTACGCCAGGCATCGCCAATAACGCGGCTTTAAGGGATTTAACCAAGCGAGGGTTTCGCACATTGGCCACATTCGCCATATAGATTGCCTGGCAATACCCGCCGCCCAGCACCGGCACCGCATCATGGGCGGCCGAAACATCCACTCTGGTCAGGGGCCGACCTTCACGGATCGCCCACGCCAGCGCTTCAGCCTCGTCGTCCAAGTCCAACCAGTACAAGCCGGTGACATGAACCTCCGGATCCACGCCGGTGGCGGCAAACAGGCGCTCACCCAGTTGTGGATAAAAATCCTGGGACCAATGGGCCAAAGCAGTGACCGCCGGGCTGTAGCGCCACGGATACAGCGGCGAAACAATGCCACCGCCCGCCCATGAAGACTCCTGCCCAACGCCGGCGCGCTCCAACAGGACGACCGCCTGCCCCTGGCTCGCCAGGTTGTACGCCGTCAGCAGGCCAATGACTCCGCCCCCGACAATCACCACTTGCTGTTGCTTAGCCATCATTTGATCCAGCCGATAAAATAGGAACAGGCGCGCCCGGCGCCCAATCATCCAGCCACCTCATCATTGCCCCCAGCATGTCTGGCGCGACATTTCAGGAGCAGCACCCGGATTGGCCCGTAGACCGGTGCTGCTGAGGCTGAAGCCACCGCAAGGGTCACCAGCCATCAACGAATCGGCGCCCGGCGTAGCGACCAGGTAGAAATCCTGAGGGTTCAACGCAGCGGTGATTCTATAGCGATCATTGCCCGTGCTGATGCCGCTTGCGTCAATAAATGTGCCGTTCCTCGTATAAAAGCGCTCCAGTAGCTGAGCTTGCTCAGTCAGCAGCGCGACAATTTCCGCGCGATAGACTTTTTTCACATGGCCGGTGTACCCGGGGTAAGCGATCCCGGCCAGAAACGCGATAATCGCCACAGCGATCAGTAACTCGATCAGGGTAAATCCCTGGCTGTCCACGCCCATTCCATTGCTCCTTATTGAAGTTGTCGCCAAGACACTCGCCTAAAACGAGAGCCACTGGCTTCTTCCACTCGCGCGTACACGGTCTCCAATACCGTGCGTGACTGACCACTGATCCCAATCGCCGTCACCCGGTACAACGTTGCTGGGGTTTGCGGTGGCAAATTCGCCAGCCCTACGCTCGGACCAAGGGATTGAATACCGTAGAGCCCCCCTTTGATGGCAACCCAGTTAACTGATGAAACAGGACTGGTACCGGCCGCGACCACCGACAACGCCTCATCCGGAGGCCCACAGGCAACAATCGAATGGCACTGCGGCAAATCCGCACCCTTTCGCCTCACAACTTCCTCCCCCAGCCTTAAGCCACTTTCTGCTGATTGAAACGATTGGTTGCGATGCCACAGGCTGCCGGCAATTTTTTGCTGGGTGACTGCCCCCTGCATGGACGACAACCCGATCAACGCCAACAACAGCAGAAACACCAGGCTTATCAGCAGGACTATCCCTCTTTGTCGCAAAGAAATACCTCCAGCACTCTTCATGGCTGCCCTACCCCACACGGTTTCGCAGAGCCACCACCACGCTGTAGGTTTGATCTCTCACCGTCCCAGTGGGGTCCTGCAGCGTCATGCGGATGCGCACGCTGCGGATCAATGCCTCATCGGATGGCATGGCGTCGTAGCCCACAACTCGCGGTGATGACGCCCTGGCAGCCACGCCGAAACTGATATCGAAATCCCGTACGTTATCCACCAGCACCGCCTTGGCCGGCGCTGCGAGCGTGCTGACCTTTAACTGGCTGGTCTCGAAGGTGTAAGTCAGCTGTCGAATCGCAAAACGAATCTGTCCAGGATCAGGGGCAGGTGGATTCCCTGCATAGGCTTGAGCGTTAGTCGTGCAGTCGGACAGCACCGTCCAGTCTGGCCTGCCAACCCCTCGGCCGACATCAGTGGTGACCAGCGTTAGCGACTTTGAGCTACCCCCGGCAGTCCAGCGCACGGGCTGTTCAAAGGCTGGCGGCGCGTTATCAATAACTTCCGTGGCCAAACAGCCAAACATCCCAGCCTGACGAATGTCCTGAATCATCTTGCCCAGCGCAAACCGCGCGTCATCCTGCAACAACATGGAAGCCTGCTGGCTGGCGTAGGTAACTCGGGAGCTGATCACCACTTGGCTCCCTCCAATCACCAGTACCAAACCGACGGCCAGTGCCAGCAACAATTCCACCAGGCTGAAACCGCTAACCAGAGGCCTCATTGCATTACCCCTGGTTCATTGTCGATGCGACTGGTCAGGGACAAGGTTTCCCGCGCGCCAAGCGTGTTCTCACTTCGGCTGCCATCCCAACTGATACTGACAGTCACTTCATTTGTGCTGACCGCCACTGAACCTTTGGCACCCTCCCCGGCAAAGGCGCGAATATTGGATTCGAAATCATGGAGGTCCAAATCACGCACGCTGACGTTCCCAGTACTGGGGGCCTGCACTCCGTGGCGCAATGAGTAGTCCGCGCCGGAATTGGCGCGGACTCGGTCGAGCATATCGTAGGCAATAAAACTGGCCTGACTGGTCATCCTCGAACTTTCGGTGTACTTGAGGGCATTTAGTTGAAGCACCACTGCGCCTAACAGGCCCACGGTGAGAATCAGCATCGCCACCAGTACCTCGATCAACGTCATGCCGGTCTGGCATCGCGCAAAAGCGTGGGGAAAACAGGTGTTAAGGCAGGAAAGCATTACCGTCGTCATCCGTGTCGAAGGTCGAAGAAAGCAGGAAATCCCGCTGAGCGATCCAAGACTAGCGTCGGTTTTTCGCCCGTGCTGCCCACGGCACAAAGGGAAATACTTTGGACCTATAGGCCATCATTCGCCTCCCAGAAACGGACGCTATACCTATGCCTAGACCTGTTTCCTAAACACGCCCACGGAGAGAAAGCCGATGGAACAGCGAGGTTTTACCCTGATCGAACTGCTGCTTGGACTCCTTGTGAGCGGCACTCTGCTGCATCTGGCAGCACCTAATTTCATGGGCCTGCTGGAGTCACAGCTGCGACAAAGCGCGGCACAATCACTTACCAGCGGGCTTCGCTTCGCACGCACTGAAGCCATCGCGCGTAACCGTGCGGTGGTCATCCACGCACTGGACGAGGACTGGAGCAAGGGTTGGCGGGTGATATTGGATGTGAGCGGACACGGCCATCAGGACGACGACAACCCCGTGCTCTTGGAGCGCCAAGACAGCGGGCGCGTGCCGATAGTCGGGAATGGGCCGGTCAAAAGCCAGGTGCGCTTCAGCAGTTCAGGCGAGCCGGTGTTTTCAGGGGGAGGTTTTCGTGCTGGCACTGTGCACGTATGCGCCAGGGACTCGGCGCAAAGCCTGCACCAGTTGGTGCTGGCGCCTAGTGGGCGTATCAGCCTGCGTAGCGATAAAGCCGAACAGGCGTTGTGCCGAAGTTAATCCGGCACCCTGACGTTCAAAGCAATGAGCGAACGCGCAGCTCCTTGGGCATGGAGAAAGTGATGTTCTCTTCACGTCCTGCCAGCTCATCAGCGCCGGTAGCGCCCCAGGCGTGCAGTTGCTGGATAACACCGCGCACCAGCACTTCAGGGGCAGAAGCACCCGCAGTGATGCCAATACGCTCGACGCCATCGAACCAACTGCGTTGCATGTCTTCGGCACCGTCGATCAGGTACGCCGGTGTCGCCATCCGCTCAGCCAGCTCACGCAGGCGGTTGGAATTGGAGCTGTTAGGACTGCCGACCACCAGAACCACATCGCACTCGTCAGCCAATTGTTTGACCGCGTCCTGGCGGTTTTGGGTGGCGTAGCAGATGTCATCCTTGCGCGGGCCGCCAATGGCCGGGAAGCGGCTGCGTAGCGCGTCGATCACACGGCTGGTGTCGTCCATGGATAAGGTTGTCTGAGTCACGAAGGCCAAACGATCAGGGTTGTGTACCTGAAGGCTGGCGACGTCATTCTCGTCCTCCACCAAGTAGATGGCGCCGCCGTTGCTGGCGTCGTATTGGCCCATGGTGCCTTCGACTTCCGGGTGACCGGCATGACCGATCAGAATGCATTCCCGACCATCACGGCTGTAGCGCGCGACTTCGATGTGCACCTTGGTAACCAGCGGGCAAGTCGCGTCGAACACTTTCAGGCCCCGGCCCGCCGCTTCGGTACGCACGGCTTGGGAAACACCATGAGCACTGAAGATGACGATCACGTCGTCCGGCACCTGCTCCAGTTCTTCGACAAAGATGGCGCCACGTGCGCGCAGGTCTTCGACCACAAACTTGTTGTGGACGACTTCATGACGCACGTAGATCGGCGGACCGAAAACTTCCAGGGCACGATTGACGATTTCGATCGCACGGTCCACGCCGGCGCAGAAGCCACGGGGGTTGGCGAGTTTGATTTGCATGCTGTGCCTCGTGTCTTGCAGCTACTATGGGTCAGTATTGAAGCTACTCAACTGACAATGAAGATCAAAGGTGGGAGGGGGCTTGCCCCCGATAGTGATGGGTCAGTAAAAAACTTTGACTGATGCCCCGCTATCGGGGGCAAGCCCCCTCACACAAGTCCGATCCACACATTTAGTGTGTTTCGTCAGTTAGAGCGCTTTAACGTCGATGATTTCAACGTCAAACGTCAAGGTTTTACCGGCCAACGGGTGGTTGAAGTCGATGGTCACTTGCGCGTCATCGAACGCTTTCACCACGCCAGGCAGCTCAGTATTCGCGGCGTCGTTAAAGATCACCAGCAGGCCTTCCGACAGGTCCATGTCCTGGAACTGCGAACGCGGGATGATCTGCACGTTTTGCGGGTTAGGCTGACCAAAAGCGTTTTCCGGCAGGATCTGCAGGGTGCGCTTGTCGCCAGCCTTGAAACCGAATAGAGCCGCTTCGAAACCCGGCAGCAGATTGCCGTCGCCGACCTTGAAGGTCGCCGGGGCCTTGTCGAACGTGCTGTCGACCGTGTCGCCATTCTCCAGGCGCAATGCGAAATGCAAAGTGACTTCCGTGTTCTGGCCGATGCGTTGCTCAGCCAATACCTGATCAGTCATTGACGGTCTCTCCGGTTTTCTTACTTTTGAACATATCCAGCGCCAGCATGATTGCACCAACGGTGATGGCGCTGTCGGCAAAGTTGAACGCAGGGAAATAATGACGGTTCTGCCAATGCACCAGGATAAAGTCGATCACATGGCCCAGGGCAATGCGGTCGTACAGGTTACCCAGCGCGCCGCCCAGAACCAAGGCCAAGGCGACGGCCAGCCAGGTGTCATCGCGGCCCAGGCGCTTGAGCCAGACCACGAGCACCGCACTGACCACCAAGGCGATCAGCGCGAACAACCAGCGCTGCCAGCCGCCACCGTCAGCCAGGAAGCTGAAAGCGGCGCCGGTGTTGTAGGCGAGGGTCCAGCTGAAGTAATCCGGGATCACCACGATTTGCTGGAACATTTCCAGGGAGCCTTCGAAATGAGCCTTGCTGACCTGGTCGATGACCAAGACCAGCAAACTCAGTACGAGCCAGCCCAGACGTCCGAAACGACTGGTATTAGGCATAATGGCGAACCTCGCCTTCACCCGAGATGTTGTCGACGCAACGACCACAGATTTCTGGATGCTCAGGGTTCACACCGACGTCTTCACGGCAATGCCAGCAACGAGCGCACTTGCCAAAGGCCGACTTGACCACTTTGAGCTTGAGGCCCGGCACTTCGGTGGCCACAGCGTCCGCTGGGGCCTGGGCGAATGGCGCCAAGCTTGCAGTCGAGGTGATCAGTACAAAGCGCAGTTCGTTGCTCAGCTTGGTCAAGTCGGCGGTCAGGCCTTCCTCGGCAAACAGGGTGACTTCGGCCTGCAGGTTGCCGCCGACGGCCTTGGCCGCACGCTGCACTTCCAGCTCCTTGTTCACTGCAACTTTGACGGCCATCACGCCTTCCCAGTACTCGCGGCCCAGTTCGAAATCGGCCGGCAGTTCGGTCAGGCCTTCGTACCAGGTGTTGAGCATCACGGACTCGTTACGCTCACCCGGCAGGTATTCCCACAGCTCGTCGGCGGTGAAGGCCAGGATCGGTGCGATCCAGCGCACCAGCGCTTCGGAGATGTGAAACAGAGCGGTCTGCGCCGAGCGGCGAGCCTTGCTGTTGGCGCCGGTGGTGTACTGGCGGTCCTTGATGATGTCGAGGTAGAAACCACCCAACTCCTGCACGCAGAAGTTGTGGATCTTCGAATACACGTTCCAGAAGCGGTATTCGCCGTAGTGCTCCTGCAACTCGCGCTGCAGCAACAGGGTACGGTCCACAGCCCAACGGTCCAGGGCGAGCATGTCCTCGGCCGGCAGGATATCGGTGGCCGGGTTGAAGCCGGTCAGGTTCGACAGCAGGAAGCGCGCGGTATTACGGATACGACGGTAGGCATCGGCGCTGCGGGCCAGGATCTGGTCCGATACGGCGATCTCGCCCGAGTAGTCAGTAGACGCAACCCACAGACGCATGATGTCGGCGCCCAGGGTGTCGTTGATCTTTTTCGGTTCGATCACGTTTTTCAGCGACTTGGACATCTTGCGGCCCGTCTCGTCGACGGTGAAACCGTGGGTCAGCAGCTCGCGATACGGGGCGTGATCGTCGATGGCGCAACCGGTCAGTAATGACGAGTGGAACCAGCCACGGTGTTGGTCCGAGCCTTCCAGGTACAGGTCGGCACGCGGACCGGTCTCGTGGCCCATTGGGTGCGAACCGCGTAGCACGTGCCAGTGGGTGGTGCCCGAGTCGAACCATACGTCGAGGGTGTCGCTGATTTTGTCGTACTGCGGCGCTTCTTCGCCCAGCAACTCGGCGGCGTCCAGCTTGAACCAGGCTTCGATGCCTTCCTGTTCAACACGCTGGGCCACCACTGCCATCAGTTCGACGGTACGCGGATGCAACTCACCGCTTTCCTTGTTCAAGAAGAACGGGATCGGCACACCCCAGTTGCGTTGACGGGAGATGCACCAGTCCGGACGGTTGGCGATCATCGAATGCAGGCGCGCCTGGCCCCAGGCCGGGACGAACGTGGTGTCTTCGATGGCCTTCAGCGAGCGCACACGCAAGGTGTCGCCGCTGGTCGGTTCTTTGTCCATGCCGATAAACCATTGCGCGGTGGCGCGGTAGATCAGCGGGGTCTTGTGACGCCAGCAGTGCATGTAGCTGTGCTTGATGGTGTCGGTTTGCATCAGCGCACCGACTTCACGCAGCTTATCGATGATCGGCTGATCGGCCTTGAAGATGAACTGGCCGCCGAAGAACTCCAGCGAAGGCACGTAAACACCGTTGCTTTGCACCGGGTTGATGATCTCATCGTTGACCATGCCGTACTTCTTGCAGATCACGAAGTCGTCCACGCCATAGGCGGGCGAGCAGTGAACCACACCGGTACCCGAACCCAACTCGACGTAGTCAGCCAAGTACACCGGCGACAGACGGTCATAGAACGGGTGACGGAAGTTGATCAGCTCCAGCGCAGAACCGGTGGTGGTGGCGATCACCGAACCTTGCAGTTCGTAGCGAGCCAGGCACGCTTCGACCATTTCCTCGGCGAGTACCAGCAGGCGATCACCGACGTCCACCAGGGCATAGGTGAATTCCGGGTGCACGTTCAGCGCCTGGTTGGCGGGAATGGTCCACGGGGTGGTGGTCCAGATCACGATGGCAGCCGGTTTGCTCAGGCTAGCCAGGCCAAACGCCTGGGCCAGCTTGGCGTCGTCAGCAATCGGGAAAGCTACGTCGATGGTCGAGGACTTCTTGTCTTCGTATTCGACTTCCGCTTCAGCCAGGGCCGAACCGCAATCGAAGCACCAGTTCACAGGCTTGAGGCCCTTGAACACGAAACCGCCCTTGACGATTTCGGCCAAGGCACGGATTTCACCGGCCTCGTTCTTGAAGTTCATGGTTTTGTACGGGTTGTCCCACTCGCCCAGCACACCCAGGCGGATGAACTCGGATTTCTGCCCTTCGATCTGCTCGGCGGCGTAGGCACGGCACAGTTCGCGGGTTTTATCGGCACCCAGGTTCTTACCGTAGGTCACTTCGACCTTGTGTTCGATCGGCAGGCCGTGGCAGTCCCAACCCGGCACATACGGCGCGTCGAAGCCCGACAGGGTTTTCGAGCGCAGGATCATGTCCTTGAGAATTTTGTTCAGCGCATGACCGATATGAATCGTGCCGTTGGCGTAAGGAGGGCCATCGTGCAGGACGAATTTCGGACGATCCTTGCCAATCTCGCGCAACTTTCCGTACAGGCCAATACTGTCCCAGCGCTGCAGGATCTGCGGTTCGCGCTGTGGCAGGCCGGCCTTCATTGGGAAGGCGGTGTCCGGAAGGTTTAGCGTGGCTTTATAGTCGGTCATTTAAGGCTCTTCGGTTAGCGATGGGCGCTAGGTGCGGCTAGTGCACGGGCGGCGGCGACATCCGCATTGATCGCCGTTTTCAACGCCTCAAGGGAGGCGAAACGCTGCTCTTCACGCAGCTTCTGGTGGAAAACCACCGTCAAACGCCGGTCGTATAAATCACCGGCAAAATCCAAAAGGTGAACCTCCAGGTGGGCCTTGCCATCACCTGCAACCGTGGGCCTGACGCCTATGTTGGCGACTCCCGGCCACGACTGGCCGTCGATATCGACGCTAACCAGGTAAACCCCTGTCAGCGGCACACGACGGCGCTTGAGTTGCACGTTGGCGGTTGGCGTGCCCAATTGGCGCGCCAGCTTCTGGCCGTGCAGCACCCGCCCGGCAATGCGGAACGGGCGACCGAGCAAACGCTCAGCCAAGGCGAAGTCGGCAGCCGCCAGCGCATTACGCACTTGGGTACTGCTCACGCGCAGGCCATCTAATTCGACGGTTTGCGCGGCTTCGACGGTAAAGCCCTGGATGACGCCGGCGTGCTGCAGGAATTCAAAATCCCCAACCCGGTCGCAACCAAAACGGAAGTCGTCGCCGACCTCCAGATGTTGTACGCCCAGGCCATCCACGAGGATGCGGTCAACGAACTCGGCAGCGCTGAGGCTTTGCAAGCGCTGATTGAAAGCCAGGCAGAGGACGCGGTCCACACCTTCTTCAGCTAGCAGTTGCAGCTTGTCCCGCAAGCGAGCCAAGCGGGCTGGCGCCGTTTCCGGAGTGAAATATTCCCGCGGCTGTGGCTCAAAAATCACCACGCAGCTGGGCACGCCCAACTCGACCGCACGCTCGCGCAGCCGGGCCAGAATAGCCTGATGACCACGGTGAACACCGTCAAAGTTGCCAATAGTGGCGACGCAGCCCCGATGCTGGGGGCGCAGGTTGTGGAGACCTCGAACCAGCTGCATAACGCGCTTCTTGCTCATAAAGTGGTCGATTATAACCACACCCAGCCCCGGACGACAGGCAACAGCGCAGGGCAAGGTGGATGGAATCGATAAAACACCTGTTTTATCGCAGCAAACTCTCTAGCTCAGCGACTTGCGATTGAAATCGCGCAGACGGAAACCCTGCAGCAGCAACATACCGAAGTACACCACCACACCGGCGACCACCAGCGCACCCAGGCGCATGAAGCGATCTAACATGTGGCCTTGGTCCCACGCTGGCATAAAGTGCATCAGCCCAAGCAGAACCGCCGACATCATTGCCACCGCCACCAGCAATTTCAGGGCAAACATGCCCCAGCCCGGCTGCGGCTGGAACATCTGCTGTTTGCGCAGCTGATAAAACAGCAGTCCAGCGTTGATGCAGGCGCCCGCACTGATGGCCAGGGCCAGGCCGGCGTGAGCCAACGGGCCGATAAACACTAGGTTGAGCAGTTGCGTGACGATCAGCGTGAAAATCGCGATTTTGACCGGGGTGCGGATGTTCTGCTGGGCGTAGAAGCCAGGCGCCAGCACTTTGATCACGATGATTCCGAGCAGGCCAACGGAGTAAGCAACCAGCGCGTGCTGCGTCATCAAGGCGTCATGGGCGTCGAACTGCCCGTATTGGAACAGTGAGACCGTTAGCGGCTCGGCCAGGATCCCCAGCGCAAGGGCGCACGGCAACACCAGGACGAAACACAGGCGCAGGCCCCAATCGAGGATGCGCGAGTACTCCTGGCGGTCCTTGCTTGCGTAGGTACGCGCCAGGGTCGGCAGCAGAATTGTGCCCAAGGCCACGCCGAGCACGCCGGAAGGCAACTCCATCAGACGATCGGCGTAATACATCCACGACACCGAGCCCGATACCAGCAGCGAGGCAAAGGCCGTGTTGATAATCAGGGAAATTTGACTGACCGACACGCCGAGAATCGCCGGCAGCATATTGCGCATCACGCGCCAGACGCCGGTGTCTTTCAGATTCAGGCGAGGCAGCACGAGCATGCCGATCTTTTTCAGGTGCGGCAGTTGGTAGAGCAATTGCGCCAGACCACCGGCCAGCACCGCCCAACCCAAGGCCATGACCGGCGGATCGAAGTACGGCGTGAGAAACAGCGCGAAAATAATCATGCTGACGTTTAGCAACGTTGGCACGAACGCCGGCACCGAAAACCGGTTCCAGGTATTGAGGATCGCCCCGGCCAGGGATGACAGGGAAATCAGCAATATATAAGGAAAGGTCACTCTCAGCAGATCAGTGGTCAGCGCGAACTTTTCCGGCGTATTGGCAAAACCGGGGGCCGTCGCCCAGATCACCCAGGGAGCGGCGAGCATTCCGAGGAGGGTCACCAGCATTAAAACCAGGGTCAGCAGGCCCGAAACGTAGGCAATAAAGGTACGAGTAGCTTCCTCGCCCTGCTGAGTCTTGTATTCAGCCAGAATCGGCACGAACGCTTGGGAAAATGCGCCTTCAGCGAAGATCCTGCGCAGCAGATTGGGCAACTTAAAGGCAATAAAGAAGGCATCCGTGGCCATGCTGGCGCCAAAAATGCGCGCCAGCAGGGTGTCACGCACGAACCCCAAAACCCTGGAGATCATTGTGATAGAGCTGACGGCAGCCAACGATTTGAGCAGATTCATTGAAAGAGTTTGCGCCTATAGATAAAGAGCAGGCGAACAAAGCGCCCACTTATGCGATACTGCGCGCCTGCAACAGCACAGAGCCAAAGCTCGCGAGTTTACAGGTCAAGCGCCGGAAATAAATCACCCGCCTCTTCAGATCGACCACTCAGCAGTTCGCATCAGCCGCCCTTGACAACACATCAAGTCATCGGCATGATTCGCGGCCTATTTTGTTTGCTATTTCCTAAAAAGTCTTTCGAGGAGCTCGACGGTGGCCAACACACCTTCCGCCAAAAAACGTGCAAAACAGGCTGAGAAGCGTCGCAGCCACAACGCCAGCCTGCGTTCCATGGTTCGTACCTACATCAAGAATGTAGTTAAAGCCATCGACACCAAAGACGCTGAAAAAGCTCAAGCAGCTTACGTTCTGGCTGTGCCAGTTATCGACCGTATGGCCGATAAAGGCATCATCCACAAGAACAAGGCCGCTCGCCATAAGAGCCGCCTGAATGGCCACATCAAGGCTCTGAGCGTTGCTGCTGCAGCCTAAGTGGTAACAACTGCTACGTAACCTTGGTTGCGAAACAGTTAGGAAATGCCCCGTACCGAAAGGTCCGGGGCATTTTTGTTTGTGCCTGAAAACACATGCGAGAGTGGGCTTGCCCCCTGCCACAGATGGAGCAGTGATGATTTCAGGCACAAAAAAAAGCCCCGAACCAGTCGGGGCGTTTTTGCTATCAGCTGATTAACGCATCAATCAGTGCTGATGACCGCCTTCACCGTGAACGTGGCCGTGAGCAACTTCTTCCTGGGAAGCGTCGCGGATGGCAACGATCTTCACTTGGAAGTTCAGGCGCTGACCAGCCAGAGGGTGGTTGCCGTCGACGGTTACGTCGTCGCCGTCCAGATCACGGATGGTCACGATCTGCATTTGGCCGTCCGGCGCGGAAGCGTGGAACTGCATGCCCACTTCCAGCTCGTCAACGCCTTCGAACATGCTGCGGCTCAAAGTGCTGACCAGTTCAGCAGAGTATTCGCCGTAGGCATCTTCAGGTTCTACGGCTACGGTCAGTTCATCACCAACTGCCTTGCCTTCCAGGGCCTTTTCCAGGCCTGGGATGATATTACCTGCGCCTTGCAGGTAGACCAGCGGCGCGCCGCCGGCGGAGCTGTCGATGACCTCACCAGCGTCGTTGGTCAGGGTATAGTCGATGGAGACAGCCTTGTTAGCGGCGATCGTCATGGGGCGAGACCTTTTGCATAAGAATGAAGAACGGACAAGTCTAAACAAGGATTTGCCCGAAAGCGAACGGAACCCGGACGGACGGGACCAATCAACGGTCATGATCATCGGTTTTCATTCGGACGAAGAAGGGCATTGGGTGGCCGAGCTGTCATGCGGCCATACCCAGCACCTGCGCCACCAGCCGCCGTGGCAATCCCGCGCGTGGGTACTCGACCCCGCACAGCGCCTGGAAAAAATAGGCCAGCCCTTTGCCTGCGGCTGGTGTGCGCAAGCGCCGAATAACGATAACCTTGACGCCTGATTCCCGGTAGGCACTCAGCCATAGAGCGCCACCGAAGCCATGCACCTCCAGAGAATTCGCATGCAGACTTTTTTTATCGCGCCCACCGATTTTGGTGTGGGTCTGACCTCCATCAGCCTAGGGCTGGTGCGCACCCTTGAACGGGCCGGGCTGAAAGTCGGCTTCTTCAAGCCGATTGCCCAACCGCATCCTGGCGACACCGGCCCAGAACGCTCCACCGAACTGGTGGCACGCACCCACGGCCTGAAGCCTCCACAACCCCTGGGCCTCGCCCATGTAGAGCGGATGCTCGGCGACGGCCAGCTGGATGAACTGCTCGAAGAAATTATCACGCTGTATCAGCAGGCCGCGGTGGGCAAGGATGTGCTGATCGTCGAAGGCATGGTGCCGACCCGCAATGCCAGCTACGCGGCGCGGGTCAACCTGCACTTGGCCAAGAGCCTGGACGCTGAAGTGATTCTAGTCTCCGCTCCGGAAAACGAAGTGCTTACCGAACTCTCAGGCCGCGTGGAATTGCAGGCCCAGTTGTTCGGCGGCCCGAAAGACCCGAAGGTACTCGGCGTAATCCTCAACAAAGTACGCACCGACGAAAGCATGGAAGCTTTCTCGGCACGCCTGAAAGAACATTCGCCGCTGTTGCGCAGCGGTGACTTCCGCCTGCTGGGCTGCATCCCGTACCAGCCGGAACTCAACGCGCCGCGCACCCGCGACGTAGCCGACCTGATGGGCGCGCAGATCCTCAACGCCGGCGACTACGAAACTCGGCGCATGACCAAAATCATCATTTGCGCCCGCACCATGCGTAACACCGTAGAGCTGCTCAAGCCCGGCGTGCTGGTGGTGACCCCCGGCGACCGTGACGACATCATCCTCGCCGTCAGCCTGGCCGCGATCAACGGCGTACCCCTGGCCGGCCTGCTGCTGACCAGCGATACCCTGCCCGACCCGCGCATCATGGATCTGTGCCGCGGCGCCTTCCAGGCTGGGCTGCCGGTTTTGTCGGTGAGTACCGGTTCCTACGAGACCGCTAACCTGCTCAACAACCTCAACAAGGAAATCCCCATTGATGACCGTGAGCGTGCGGAGATCATCACCGATTTCGTCGCCAGCCACCTCGACGCGCGCTGGCTGCACCAGCGCTGCGGCACGCCGCGGGAGATGCGTCTATCGCCGGCGGTGTTCCGCTACCAGTTGATCCAACGCGCCCAGGCTGCCAACAAACGCATTGTGCTGCCCGAAGGCAGCGAGCCGCTGACCGTGCAAGCCGCCGCTATCTGCCAGGCAAGGGGCATCGCGCGCTGCGTGCTGCTGGCCAAGCCGGCAGACGTGGAAGCCGTCGCCCGCGCCCAAGGCATCGAATTGCCCGATGGCCTTGAGATTCTCGACCCGGACCTGATCCGCCAACGCTACGTCGAACCGATGGTCGCGCTGCGCAAAAGTAAGAGCCTCAACGCGCCAATGGCCGAGCAACAATTGGAAGACACCGTGGTGATCGCCACGATGATGCTCGCGCTGGACGAAGTGGACGGCCTGGTCTCTGGCGTTATCCACTCCACCGCGAACACCATCCGCCCTGCCCTGCAGCTGATCAAAACGGCGCCGGGCTGCACCCTGGTGTCGTCCGTGTTCTTCATGCTGTTCCCCGAGCAGGTGCTGGTCTACGGCGACTGCGTGATGAACCCGCACCCAAGCGCTGCGGAACTGGCGGAAATCGCCCTGCAAAGCGCCGATTCGGCGGCGGCATTCGGCATTACCCCACGTGTGGCGATGATCAGTTATTCCAGCGGTGATTCAGCCAGCGGAGAAGAAGTGGAAAAAGTCCGCGAGGCCACCCTGCTCGCCCACGAGCAGCAAAGCTCGCTGCTGATCGACGGCCCGCTGCAATACGACGCCGCCGCCAACGAAAACGTAGCGCGGCAATTGGCGCCCAACAGCCAGGTCGCCGGCAAAGCCACGGTGTTCGTCTTCCCCGATCTGAACACCGGTAACACCACCCACAAAGCCGTGCAACGCAGCGCCGACTGCGTAAGCCTTGGCCCGATGCTGCAGGGCCTGCGCAAACCGGTCAACGACCTGCCCCGTGGTGCCCAGGTCGACGACATCGTGTACACCATCGCACTGACTGCGATCCAAGCCGCCAACCGACCAATGGATATCTAAATGCTGGATTTTCTACCTGCCGCCGTGCGCGGGGTCATCGCTTCGCTGTTGCTGGCACTGAACACGATACTGCTGTGTTCATTCCTGTTCATCGTCGCGCTGTTCAAGGCGCTACCGTTTGCCAAACGCTTCAGCGAATGGCTGATGAACCACACCCACGAAGCCTGGGTAACTAACAACAAGGGCTGGATGAACCTGGTACAGCGAACGCGTTGGCATCTCAAAGGCCTTGAAGGGCTGGACTATCAGCACTCGTACCTAGTGACCAGCAACCACCAGAGCTGGGTCGACATCATGGTGTTGCAATACGTGCTCAATCGACGGATTCGACCGCTGAAGTTCTTCCTCAAGCAGGAATTGATCTGGGTGCCGGTGATTGGTCTGGCGTGGTGGGCGTTGGGCTTTCCGTTCATGAAGCGCTACACCAAGGCTTACCTGGAGAAACACCCGGAGAAGAAAGGTAAAGACCTGGAAACCACCCGCAAGACCTGTGCGAAGTTTCGCGCAAACCCGGTAGGGATTTTCAACTTTGCCGAAGGCACTCGGTTTACGCCGGGCAAACATGCCCAGCAGAAGTCGCCGTTTCGCTACTTGCTCAAACCCAAGGCGGGCGGAATCGCGTTTGTGTTGGATGCCATGGGGGAACAGCTGAAATCACTGGTCAACGTGACCATTCACTACCCTGGCGGACGCCCTGGGTATTGGGACTTGCTCTGCGGCAAGGTGCAGGACGTGGTGGTGCAGTTTGAAGAGGTGCAGATTCCAGCCGAGTTCGTCGGCAGGAATTATGAGCAGGATGCGGAGTATCGGCTGGCGTTCCAGGGGTGGATTAACCAGCTGTGGGAAACCAAGGATGCGTTGCTGGAGCAGCTTCACACCGAATTCCCAAGCAAGCGATGATCAACCTGCGGGAGGGGGCTTGCCCCCGATGAGGGAGTATCAGTTGATGCAGCCGTAGCGGACCCCCCGCTATCGGGGGGCAAGCCCCCTCCCACATCTGACCGCGCCCGATCTTGAAGATGTGAAAAAGCCCGCCACCGATCACTCGGTGGCGGGCTTTTTTGTGGCCGCGAAGTTTAGATCGCGCCGCGCTGACGCAACAGCTCCAGCACTTGCTTGACGCTCTCTTCCAACGACAGAGCCTGGGTGTCGAGTACCAGATCGGCATTCAACGGCACGTCGTACGGGAAGGACTCGCCAGGGATGTTATCCCCACCGGCAGCGTACAAACCTTGCGGATCACGCTCGGCGCACACCAACGGCGACGCTTGCACGTAGACGGTCAGCAAGCGGTTGCTGCCAATCAGCGCCTTGGCCTGTTCACGGCCTTCGGCATCCGGGGCAACGAACGCCGCCAGGGTCAGCAGGCCGGCCTCGTTGAACTGACGCGCCACGTGAGCAGCACGACGCCAGTTCTCGGTGCGCCCGGCACGATCCTGAGGCAAGCCTTTGTTCAGGTCGTGGCGTAGGTTCTGACCATCCAGTACGAACACTGCACGGCCCATGTCGAACAGCTTGCGCTCAACCGCGTAGGCCAAGGTGCTTTTGCCAGCGCCCGAGAGGCCGCTGAACAGAACGGTGGCCGGTTGCTGGCCAAAGCGCTGGGCACGTTCTTCAGTGGCCACATGAGCCAACTTGCCGTGCTGCGCCGCGCTGCCGTGGGTAACAGGCGGTGCGATGATCATGCCCGCGGCGACGGTGCCGTTGGTCAAACGGTCGATGACAATAAACGCGCCCGTGGTGCGATTGCTGTCGTAACCGTCCAACGCGATGGCGGCGTCGAGGCTGACCTTGACCCGGCCAATCTCATTCAGTTGCAACGAACTCGCCGGGCCTTCGGCCAGGGTGTTCACGTCCACGCGGTGCACGATGCTGGTGATGGAACCCGGCACATAGCTGGTGGCGCGCTTGATGTCGTATTTCTTGCCCGGCAGCATCGGTTCTTCGGCCATCCACACCAGCATGGCGTCGAAGGCGTCAGTCACTTGCGGCACGTTGTCGGCATGCACCAACAGGTCGCCACGGGAGATGTCAATCTCGTCTTCCATGGTCAGGGTCACGGCCTGACCTGGGCCGGCGTGCTCCAGTTCACCGTCGAAGGTGACAATGGATTTGACGCGGCTGCTCTTGCCCGATGGCAGAACAACGATTTCGTCGCCCTTATGCACGATGCCGCTGGCCAGGGTGCCGGCGAAACCGCGGAAGTTAAGGTTTGGACGGTTAACGTACTGCACCGGGAAACGCAGGTCGGTGTAGTTGCGGTCGTTGGCAATCTCGACGGTTTCGAGGATTTCCATCAGCGACTGGCCGGTGTACCAAGGCGAACGCTCGCTCTTGTTCACCACGTTGTCACCCTTGAGCGCCGACATCGGCACGAATGCCAGGGTGCTCGGCTTGAACGCGATACCGTCGGCGAACTTCAGGTAATCAGCCTTGATCGACTCGAATACGCTTTGGTCAAAGCCATTGATGTCCATCTTGTTGATGGCAACGACGATGTGCTTGATGCCCAGCAACGAGGCGATGAAGCTGTGGCGACGGGTCTGGGTCTGCACACCGTAGCGGGCATCGATCAGGATGATCGCCAGGTCACAGGTGGAGGCACCGGTAGCCATGTTGCGGGTGTACTGCTCATGGCCAGGAGTGTCGGCGATGATGAATTTGCGTTTGGCGGTGGAGAAGTAGCGGTAGGCAACATCGATGGTGATGCCCTGCTCACGCTCGGCCTGCAGGCCGTCGACCAGCAACGCCAGGTCGATGTCATCACCGGTGGTGCCGGACTTCTTCGAATCGCGGGTAATGGCTTCCAGGTGATCTTCGTAGATCATCTTGGAGTCGTGCAGCAGGCGCCCGATCAGGGTGCTTTTGCCGTCGTCGACGTTGCCGCAGGTCAGGAAGCGCAACATCTCTTTGCGCTCGTGCTGGCCCAGGTAGGCGAGGATGTCCTCGCTGATCAAATCAGATTGATGCGACATGACAGCCCCTTAGAAATAGCCTTGACGTTTTTTATCTTCCATCGAGCCTGCACCATCGTGGTCGATGACACGGCCCTGGCGCTCGGAAGTTCGCGTCAGGAGCATTTCCTGAATGATGTCCGTCAGCGTCTCGGCTTCGGACTCCACCGCGCCCGTCAACGGGTAGCAGCCAAGGGTACGGAAACGTACTTTCTTTTTGACGATACGGGCTTTGTCTTCGTCGGACAGGTGCTCGAGGATGCGGTCGTCGTCGATCATGATCAACGTGCCGTTCTTCTCGATGACATCGCGTTCGGCGGCAAAGTACAGCGGCACGATCGGGATGCCTTCAAGGTAGATGTACTGCCAGATGTCCAGCTCGGTCCAGTTGGACAGCGGGAACACACGGATCGACTCACCCTTGTTGACGTTGCCGTTGTAGACATTCCACAGCTCGGGGCGCTGGTTCTTCGGATCCCAGCGGTGCTTGCTGTCGCGGAACGAGTACACGCGCTCTTTGGCACGGGATTTCTCTTCATCGCGACGGGCACCGCCGAAGGCAGCGTCGAAACCATGCTTGTCCAATGCCTGCTTAAGGCCTTCGGTCTTCATGATGTCGGTGTGTTTGGCGCTGCCGTGGGTGAACGGGTTGATGCCCTGCGCAACACCATCGGGATTGACGTGGGTGATCAGGTCCAGGCCCAGTTCTTCGACCATCTTGTCGCGGAACGCGTACATCTCCTGGAATTTCCAGCGGGTATCGACGTGCATCACCGGGAACGGCAGTTTGCCCGGGAAGAAGGCCTTGCGTGCCAGATGCAACATCACGGCGGAGTCTTTACCGATCGAGTAGAGCATCACCGGGTTGTCGAACTCGGCGGCGACCTCGCGGATGATGTGGATGCTTTCCGCCTCCAGCTGTTTCAGATGCGTCAGTTTGTCGACCATGGCTACTCACGGAAAAACGATCTTATGGACGGCCAGCGGGCCGTGTTCGAGCGAGGCATGCTAGCACAGCACCTTCTTCTATTCAGGGAGCCAGCTAGATCGAAACGATATAAGAATATGCCCCCAGGTTTGGCGCTCAAATCGGGTTGGGACAATCGATAAACAGATGCTCCAAGGCGAAACGTCGCGCTAAATAATCTCCCAAAGCCTGCACACCGTAGCGCTCGGTTGCGTGGTGCCCGGCGGCGATGAAGCTGATGTCGTTTTCCCGCGCACTGTGGAAAGTTTGCTCGGAAGCTTCACCGCTGAGGAACAGATCAACGCCGGCGGCAATCCCATGGTCGATGTAGCCTTGGCCACCGCCGGTGCACCAGCCGACGCGGCGGATCATCTCGCTGCCTTCGATCAGCAGCGGTTCGCGGCCCATGACGTCCTGTACGCGGCGGGCGAAGTCACGGGGCGACAAAGGTTCGGCGAGGGAGCCGACGAGGCCGACGATCTTGGGGTTACTTGGGTCCAGCGGGCCCTCGACGGTGATGTCCAACTGCTTGGCAAGCTGCACGTTGTTGCCGACGTCGGGGTGCAGGTCCAACGGCAGGTGGTAGGCCAGCAGACTGATGTCGTGCTTGAGCAGGGTTTTCAGTCGCCGTTGCTTCATGCCGGTGATGCAGGGGTTTTCGCCTTTCCAGAAATAACCGTGGTGCACCAGGATCAAATCGGCCTGGGCTTCGACGGCTGCGTCCAGCAGGGCTTGGCTGGCGGTCACGCCGCTGACGATGCGCATCACCTGCGGGCGACCTTCGACTTGCAGCCCGTTGGGGCAGTAGTCGGGGATTTTTGCACTGCCGAGGTAGCGGTCTGCTTCCTCAACGAGGGTGGTAAGGGGGACGGCCATAAAAGACTCCTAAATATCCCGTTCCGAGGCGCTCGCAGCCTCGTATAATGCGCGACATTATGGGCGCTCTCCCGCCCCCTGCAACCTGTCAGGACTTACTTGATGCTCAAGGCACTGCGTTTTTTTGGATGGCCATTGTTGGCTGGCGTGCTGATCGCGATGCTGATTATTCAGCGTTTCCCCCAATGGGTGGGCTTACCGAGCCTTGATGTGAACCTGCAACAGGCACCGCAAACCAGCGCGGTGGTACAAGGCCCGGTGACATACGCGGACGCAGTGGTCATTGCCGCGCCGGCAGTGGTCAACCTGTACACCACCAAGGTCATCAACAAACCAGCGCATCCGCTGTTTGAAGACCCACAGTTCCGCCGCTATTTCGGCGACAACGGGCCCAAGCAACGGCGCATGGAATCCAGCCTGGGTTCCGGGGTGATCATGAGCCCCGAGGGCTACATCCTCACCAACAACCACGTGACCACCGGCGCCGACCAGATTGTGGTGGCCCTGCGTGATGGTCGCGAGACCCTGGCTCGTGTGGTGGGCAGCGACCCGGAAACGGATCTGGCGGTATTGAAGATCGATTTGAAAAGCCTGCCGTCCATCACTCTCGGCCGCTCCGATGGACTGCGGGTGGGTGATGTGGCACTGGCCATCGGCAACCCGTTCGGGGTGGGACAGACGGTGACCATGGGCATCATCAGCGCCACCGGACGCAACCAGCTGGGGCTTAACAGCTACGAAGATTTCATCCAGACCGACGCGGCGATCAACCCTGGCAACTCCGGCGGCGCGCTGGTGGATGCCAATGGCAACTTGACCGGTATCAACACGGCGATTTTCTCCAAGTCGGGCGGTTCCCAGGGCATCGGTTTTGCGATCCCGGTGAAGCTGGCGATGGAAGTGATGAAGTCGATCATCGAGCACGGCCAAGTGATTCGCGGCTGGCTGGGGATCGAAGTGCAGCCGCTGACCAAGGAACTGGCCGAGTCGTTTGGCCTGACCGGGCGCCCAGGCATTGTGGTCGCCGGGATCTTCCGCGACGGTCCGGCACAAAAAGCCGGGCTGCAATTGGGTGACGTGATCCTGAGCATCAACGGCGAACCGGCGGGTGATGGTCGCAAATCGATGAACCAGGTGGCACGGATCAAGCCGACCGATAAGGTGACGATCCTGGTGATGCGCAACGGCAAAGAGATCAAGTTGTCGGCGGAAATCGGACTGCGCCCGCCGCCGGCTCCAGTTAAAGAAGAGGAATAAGCCGCTTCGCTCAGGTGCCCGTTCGCGGGCACCTACAAGCCAACATTTCATAGCGATTCATTCTCATTGGTCATGTTATATTGTTTCAATATCGCTATTGGAATGCTCTATCATGCCGTCTCGAAGAATTGCCCCCTTGGCTGGCCTGGCCTTGGGCTTGCTGCTTGATCCCGCTTTTGCCGAAGAAACCACCGTCGAACTCGATACCATCAGCGTCACCACCGACGCCTATGAATCCGCAACCGGCCCAGTGAAGGGCTACCGCGCCACGCGTTCAGCCAGTGCGACTAAAACCGACACGGCCCTGCGCGATATCCCACAATCCATCAGCGTTATTCCGGCCACGGTGCTCAAGGACCTGGGAAGCACCAACGTGGAACGCGCCCTGGAATTCGCGGGCGGCGTATCCAAGCAAAATAACTTTGGCGGCCTGACACTCTACGAATACAGCGTGCGCGGCTTCACGACCTCAGAGTTCTATCAAGACGGTTTCAGCGCCAACCGTGGTTACCCGAGCACACCGGACGCGGCCACTATCGAACGCATCGAAGTGCTCAAAGGCCCCGCGGCCAGTTTGTACGGGCGTGGCGACCCAGGGGGCACCGTGAATATCGTGACCAAAAAACCTCAGCCAGAAGCCTTCACTACCCTGCAAACCAGTGCCGGTAGTTGGGACCGTTATCGCACCGCTCTCGACGTCAACACGCCGCTGGACAACGAAGGCCACGTGCTGTCGCGGGTCAACCTGGCAGTGGAAGACAGCCACAGCTTCCGCGATCACGTGCAGAGCAAGCGCGTGTTCGTCGCGCCCTCGTTCAGTTGGCAATTGGACCCAGACACCAGCCTGCTCGTCGAAAGTGAATTCGTGCGCCACAGCTCAACCTTCGACCGTGGCATCGTCGACGCCCCCGGCCTGTCACGCGAAACCTTCCTCGGCGAACCCAACGACGGTGACATCGACAACCACAACAATCGCATCCAGGCGACCCTCGAACATCACCTAAACGACGCCTGGAAACTGCGCCTGGCCAGCCACTACAAACAAGGTAGCCTGTGGGGCGACGCCTCGGAAAACCGCGCTCTCAATGCAGATGGCCATACCCTAAACCGCCGCTACCGCGAACGCTCCATGGGCTGGCACGACAGCATCACCCAGTTGGAACTGCGCGGCCTGTTCGACGTCGGCAGCTGGCAGCATGAACTGTTGATCGGCACTGAATACGAGGACTACCGCAAGAAGGAACGCGTGACGGCCATCGCCGGCAGCCCCGGTAGCTCGTACGCCATCGACATCTACAACCCGGTCTACGGCCAAACCAAACCCAATGGCATACGCTCCGGCACCGACTTTTTCGAGCACACCAAAAGCCACGCGCTTAACCTGCAAGACCAGATCGTCTTTACCGATCGCCTGCGCGGCATGGTCGGCGCACGCTTCGAGCATTTCCAGCAAACCGTCGACGACTTCACTCGAAATGTCCCACCGAGCCGGCAAACTCACGACGCTCTTACCCAGCGCGCCGGCCTGCTTTATCAACTCACCCCCGAAGTCGGCGTGTTCGCCAACGCCTCCACTTCGTTCAAACCCAACAGCGGCCTGGACGCGACAGGTAACACCTTCAAGCCCGAAGAAGGCGTGGGTTATGAAGTTGGGATCAAGAGCGAGCTGTTCGACGACCGCCTCAGCGCTACCCTCGCGGCGTTCCATATAGAAAAGGAAAACGTATTGGCCCTGGACCCGGCCACCAACACCAACCGTGCAATGGGCAAGGCGCGCAGCCAGGGCTTTGATCTGCAACTGACCGGGCAACTGACCGACGCGGTGCGAGTGATCGGCGCCTTCGCCTACATTGACGCCGAGGTGACCAAGGGCGACAAGGCCATTCCGGCGGGCAGCCGCATTCTCGGCGTGGCCAAGCGCAGCGGCAGTCTGTTGGGGGTGTATGAATTCCAGGACGGCGCCTTGCGCGGCTCAGACGTGGGCGCGGCGTTCACCTATGTGGGAGACCGCTCGGGTGAAGCCGGCAGCAGTTTTGAACTGCCGGCCTACCACACCGTGGATTTGCTGGCGCACTACAAAGCCACCGAGAACGTGACTGTGGGCCTGAATCTGAACAACCTGTTTGACGAGAAGTACTACGAGCGGTCCTACAGCAACTACTGGATCAGCCCCGGCGAACCGCGCAATCTCACCGTCAGCTTGAGCCTCAGCCTATAGGGACAACGGCGCTCTTTCGCACAAAGTATTGAGCGCCGCCGCCCACTGCGGATCATCATTCAAGCACGGCACCAACACCAACTCCTCGCCCCCCGCCTCACGGAATTGCTCCAACCCGCGATCGCCAATTTCTTCCAGGGTCTCGATGCAATCGGCCACAAACGCCGGGCACATCACCAGCAGCTTTTTCACGCCTTGTTGGGCCAGCGCCTCCAGGCGAGCTTCAGTGTAGGGCTCGATCCACTTCGCACGGCCCAGACGCGATTGAAACGCCACCGACCATTTGCCATCCGGCAAACCCAGGCGGGCGGCTACATCGCGGGCAACACTGAAACATTGTGCGCGATAGCATTTGGCAAGCACTTCAGGCGAGGCTTTCTTGCAGCAGTCGGCATCCTTGAAACAATGCTGGCCAGTCGGGTCGAGCTTAGTCAGGTGGCGCTCGGGCAAACCATGGAAGCTCAGCAGCAAGTGATCGTAATCCTGCTCGACATAACGCCGTGCGCTCGCCGCCAGGGCATCAAGGTATTCCGGCTGGTCGTAGAACGGCTGCAGAATCGAGAGTCGCACATTCAGTTTCTTGCTTCGCACCACGCGCCGGGCTTCTTCGATCACCGTGGTCACGGTGCTGTCGGCGAACTGCGGGTACAACGGCGCCAGGGTGATCTTCTGAATACCCTGGGTGGCGAGGCGCGTCAGTGTCGTTTCCAGGGACGGCTCGCCATAACGCATGGCCAGTTCCACCGGGCCTTGTGTCCACTGCGCCGTCATCTGCTGTTGCAGGCGACGACTGAGCACAACCAGCGGCGAACCTTCATCCCACCAGATCGACGCATAGGCATGGGCCGACTGCTCGGGGCGCTTGATCAGGATCAGCGACACCAGCAATCGACGTACCGGCCACGGCAAGTCGATCACATAAGGGTCCATCAAAAACTGGTTAAGGTAGCTGCGCACATCCGCCACCGAAGTGGACGCCGGTGAACCCAGGTTGACCAGTAACAACGCGTGATCCGTCATGCAACATCCTATTTCTAGAGGCGGCTGGACAAGTCATCCAAAGCCGTATGCAACTCAGTGAACTGGAAAGTGAAACCGGCGGCCATCAAGCGTTCGGGAATCGCCTTCTGCCCGCCCAGCAACAGCCCCGACAACTCACCCAAGCCTACCTTCAGTGCAAAGGCCGGCATCGGCATGAACGCCGGGCGGTGCAGTACCTGGCCCAGGGTCTTGGCGAACTCGCGGTTACGCACTGGGTGTGGGGCGCAGGCATTATAAGGACCGCTGGCGTCATCCTTGTGCAGAAGAAAATCAATCAGGGCGATTTGATCCTTGATATGCACCCATGGCATCCACTGCCGACCATTACCGATAGGCCCGCCCAGCGCCAGTTTGAACGGCAGCAGCAGCCGCGACAAAAAGCCGCCCTCGGCCGCCAACACCAAACCGGTGCGCACCAGAACCACGCGCATGCCCAAGGCTTCAGCACGCTGGGCGGTTTCCTCCCAGGCGATACAGAGCTGGCTGGGAAAATCGTCCTGTACCGGACCACTGGCCTCGGTCAGTTCGCGCTCACCACCGTCGCCGTACCAGCCTACCGCCGAGCCGGAAATCAACACCGCCGGCTTTTGCGCAAGACCTTCCAGCCACGCCAACAGGGTTTCGGTAAGACCGATGCGACTGCTCCACAACAGCGCCTTGCGTTTGTGGGTCCAGGGACGATCGGCGATGGCGGCGCCGGCGAGGTTGACCACAGCGTCCACGACGCCGATCACCTCTTCCAGGCGCGCAACGCCCAGCACCTCGGCGCCACACAAGGCGGCAACCTCTTCGGGATGACGGCTCCACACGGTCAGGCGATGGCCTTGACCGAGCCAGTGTTGGCAGAGTTGGCGGCCGATCAAGCCGGTACCGCCGGTCAGCAAAATGTGCATGGGATCTTCCTCATGTAACGTTCGCCGCCGATCACTGGTCTATTTTATAAGCAGGGATCAATTTGTAATCGTGCGTGACTGTTGTTTAAGCCTCAGCTTTAACCATAGGCCACGCCACACGTTCAGGTACGCCAAAACTTATACCAAAAAACAATATTGTACAGCTATTGGTGTCGGCGTAGTCTGTACCCAACGGTAGAACGAGGCCCTCCATGACTGTCCCCATCGCGATCATCGGTACCGGCATCGCCGGTCTCTCCGCCGCCCGAGCGTTACGAGACGCCGGGCACGCTGTGAAACTCTTCGATAAAAGCCGCGGCAGTGGTGGCCGCATGTCCAGCAAGCGCAGTGATGCCGGTGCGCTGGACATGGGCGCCCAATACTTCACAGCCCGCGACCGACGCTTCGTCAATGAAGTGCAACGCTGGCAAAGCAACGGCTGGGCCGAGCAGTGGAAACCGCAGTTGTACAACTTCAAATCCGGCCAGCTCACCCCTTCCCCCGACGAGCAGATCCGCTGGGTAGGCTCACCGCGCATGAGCGCCATCACCCGTGCCCTGCTCGATGACTTGCCGGTGGAGTTCGGTTGCCGCATTACCGAGGTGTTCCAAGGGACTCAACACTGGAACCTGCTCGACGCTGACGGTGGCAATCATGGACCATTCAGCCACGTGATCATCGCCACGCCAGCGCCACAAGCCACCGCCCTGCTCGCTGCTGCGCCAAAGCTGGCCAGCGCCGCCGCTGGGGTAAAAATGGACCCCACCTGGGCCATCGCCCTGGCCTTCGACACACCCCTTGATACGCCAATGGAAGGCTGCTTCGTGCAGGACAGCCCCCTCGACTGGCTGGCGCGTAACCGCAGCAAACCTGGACGCGATACCACCCTCGACACCTGGGTGCTGCACGCCACCAGCGCCTGGAGCAAAGCCCACTTGGACCTGTCCAAGGAGGCCGTGATCGAACACCTGCACGGCGCCTTCGCCGAGTTACTGCACAGCGCCATGCCTGCGCCGTCGTTCAGCCTGGCGCACCGCTGGCTCTATGCGCGGCCGTCCAGCAGCCATGAATTCGGTGTGCTGGCCGATGCCGACCTGGGTCTGTACGTGTGTGGCGACTGGTGCCTGTCCGGTCGAGTGGAAGGCGCCTGGCTCAGTGGCCAGGAAGCCGCGCGACGCCTGATCGAGCACCTGCAATGAACCGCATCAACCCCGCTAAGCTGCTGCTGTCAAAGTGGACAGCAGCCCATCCCCGTAATAAGGAAAAACACTTTTTGGTCACCGAGCTGTTTCGGGATGAAGAAGGCACGGTGCTGGAAATCGAGCTGCAAGCCATCATGACCAAACGCGGCGAACGCCTTCCGTGGCAGACCTTGCAGAATGCCGAGGCATGGAAAATGGGCTGGAAATAGTCTCCCCCGCAAAAAAAACCTGTACAAATAATTTGACTTGTACAGCTTCAGACCTATGATGAGATTAGTTGTACAGAAATCAACGCTTGTACAAGAATCTTGCAGAGGTTTGGCCATGTCCAGCAGCGCAAAACCGAAGATCGCTATAAGCGCCTGCCTACTAGGCGAGAACGTGCGCTTCAATGGCGGCCATAAACAATCCCTGCTCTGCAGCCAAACCCTCGCCGACTACTTCGACTTTGTGCCCCTGTGCCCCGAAGTTGCGATCGGCCTGGGCATCCCCCGCGAACCGATCCGCCTGGTTGGCGACCCTGCCCATCCGCAGGCCGTGGGCACTGTGCGCCGCGAACTCAACGTGACCCAGCCCCTGAACGAATACGGCCAGCAGATGGCTGAAGAACATACCGATTTGTGCGGCTACATCTTCATGCAGAAGTCGCCGTCCTGTGGACTGGAGCGAGTCAAGGTGTACCGCGAAAACGGCACACCGGTCGACGGTGGCGGACGCGGCATCTATGCCCAGGCGTTTTGCGCGCGCCACCCCAACCTACCGGTCGAAGAAGACGGCCGACTGAACGACCCGGTGCTGCGGGAAAACTTCCTGACCCGCGTTTTCGTCTACGCCAGCTGGCAAAAGCTGCTGGCCGAAGGGCTGACCCGTCACCGCCTGCTGGCCTTTCACTCGCGCTACAAATACCTGCTGATGGCCCACAGTCCCGCCCATTACAAAAGCCTGGGTCACCTGCTGGGCAGCATGGGCAAAGACACCGACCTCAATGAACTCGCCGAGTCTTACTTCAGCGATTTGATGACCGGCCTGACCAAATGCGCCACTCGCGGCACCCACACCAATGTGCTGCAACACATCAGCGGCTACCTCAAGCAGGTGATCAGCGCCGATGACAAGCAGGAAATGCAAACCGTCATCGGCCAATACCGCCACGGCATCGTGCCGCTGGTGGTGCCGCTGACGCTGCTCAAGCATCACTTTCGCCAACACCCGGACCGCTACATCGCGCAGCAGGCGTACCTGCAACCGCACCCGGAAAATCTCAGCCTGCGTAATGCGATCTAGACCATGAAAGCTGCCCTGCAAGACGAACCCGGCGAAGACATCGCACAAGCCCTGGAAGACGGCTGGCTGCCGATCCGCGAAGTGGCGCGCCAGACCGGCGTCAACGCTGTGACCCTGCGCGCCTGGGAGCGTCGCTATGGCCTGATCGTGCCCCAGCGCACACCCAAGGGCCATCGGCTGTTCAGCGCCGACCATGTACAACGCATCCACGCCATCCTCACCTGGCTCAATCGCGGCGTGCCGGTCAGCCAGGTGAAGCACCTGATCGACTCTGCCCAGGCCAACACCGACACGTCGCAGAATGAATGGCACACCCTGCGCCAGACCTTGGTACAGGCCATCAGCGAACTGACCGAACGCCGGGTCGACGATGCCTTCAACCAGGCCATGGCACTGTACCCGCCGCGCACCCTGTGTGAACAACTGCTACTGCCCCTGATCAAGGAGCTGGAGCAGCGTTGGCAGGGCCAGTTCGGCGCGCAGATGGAGCGGGTATTTTTCCTGTCCTGGCTGCGCAGTAAGTTCGGTGCGCGCATCTACCACAACAATCGCCAGTTGCACGGTGCGCCGCTGCTGCTGATTAACCAGTCCGACCTGCCCCTGGAGCCGCAGTTGTGGCTCAGCGCCTGGCTGGCCAGCAGCGCCGACTGCCCCGTGGAAGTGTTTGACTGGCCGCTGCCCGCCGGCGAGCTGGCCCTTGCAGTCGAGCACCTGCAACCGCGCGCGGTCTTGCTGTATTCGAGCAAAGCACTGCACCTGCCGGGCCTGACCAAGCTGCTCACGGGCGTCAGTCGCCCGACGCTGCTCGTCGGACCAACGGTCTGCATCCATCAGGCGGAGTTAGCCGTATTAACCCATGACACTCCTGAATTATTCGTGGCCGAAGATGTGTTGTCGGCCCACCAGCTACTGATACAGCGTGGACTTATTTAAATGCACTTGATCTGGCTGCGCACCGACCTGCGCCTACACGACAACACCGCCTTGGCCGCCGCGACCCAGCGAGGCCCGGTTGCCGCCGTGTACCTGATCACGCCTGAGCAATGGCTGGCCCACGATGATGCTCCGTGCAAGGTCGACTTCTGGCTGCGCAACCTGCAGCACTTGAGCAAAGACTTAGGCGAGCTGAACATTCCCCTGCTGATCCGCACAGCTGCCACCTGGGACCAGGCGCCCAGCGTGCTCAGCGAACTGTGCCGGGACCTGTCGGCGCAATCGCTGCACGTCAACGAGGAGTACGGCATTCATGAAAGCCGTCGTGACGCCGCCGTGGCCCAGGCGCTGGAAGCCGAGGGCGTGACCTTCCACAGTTACCTTGATCAATTGTTCTTCCAACCGGGCAGTGTGCTGACCAAGACCGGTACCTACTTCCAGGTCTTCAGTCAGTTTCGCAAGGTCTGCTACACACGGCTGCACAGCGCGCTTCCACAGGTAGTGCCCACGCCAAAGGCCCAGGCCAAACTCGACCTTAAAAGCGATCCGGTCCCGACCACCGTCGCAGGCTTCGAGCCGCCCAGCGACACCCTGCGTGCCCTATGGCCAGCCGGTGAGGACGAAGCCCGGCGACGCCTCGATGCATTCGCCGACCAGCAGATCAGCTACTACAAAGACGAACGCGACTTCCCCGCCAAGCCCGGTACCAGCCAGCTGTCGGCCTACCTCGCTGCCGGCGTGGTTTCGCCGCGCCAGTGCCTGCATGCAGCCTTGCAGAGCAACCAAGGCGAATTCGAAAGTGGCGACATCGGCGCCATCACCTGGATCAACGAACTGCTCTGGCGTGAGTTCTATAAACACATTCTGGTGGGCTACCCAAGGGTGTCCCGTCACCGTGCGTTCCGCCCCGAGACCGAGGACGTGGCCTGGCGTGATGCGCCCAAGGATCTGGCAGCCTGGCAAGAAGCTCGCACTGGCCTGCCGATCATCGACGCCGCCATGCGTCAATTGCTGGAAACCGGCTGGATGCACAACCGCCTGCGCATGGTAGTGGCAATGTTCCTGACCAAAAACCTGCTGATCGACTGGCGTGAAGGCGAGCGCTTCTTCATGCGTCACCTGATCGACGGCGACTTGGCCGCCAATAACGGTGGCTGGCAGTGGAGCTCGTCCACCGGTACCGACTCGGCGCCCTACTTCCGGATTTTCAGCCCGCTGAGCCAGTCAGAAAAATTCGACAGCGAAGGCGTGTTCATCAAGCACTGGCTGCCGGAATTGGCCGCACTGAATAAAAAGGAAGTGCATAACCCCGAAGCCGCCGGTGGTCTGTTTGGCGTGGCAGATTATCCGCGCTCGATTGTCGACTTGAAGAAGTCCCGCGAGCGCGCCCTGGCCGCCTTCCGTAGCCTGCCTTCACGTCAATCGGTCGTCGAACATGAGTGACTTCCTGCAACGCTTCGCCCAAACCTTCGCCACGCTGGACAAGCACAACCTGCACCTGCTCGACAGCCTGTACAGCAAGGACATTGCCTTTACTGACCCGCTGCACGAGGTCCATGGGCTGACCGCGTTGCACAGTTATTTCGCCGAGTTGTACAGCAACGTCAGCCAACTGCGCTTCGACTTCCACGGTTTCGACCAAGTGGCCGAAGGCGAAGGCTACCTGCGCTGGAAAATGAGTTTTTGCCACCCGCGCCTGGCCAACGGCCAAGTCATCCGGGTGGAAGGATGCTCGCACCTGATGTGGCGGGACAAGGTGTACCGCCACCGCGATTACTTCGATGCCGGCGCCATGCTCTACGAGCACCTGCCCGTGCTGGGCAGAGTCGTCAGTTGGCTCAAAAGGAGAGTGGGATGAACGCAGTGTCGCCACGTCGTTATTGGCTGACCGGTGCCAGCAGTGGGATAGGCGCCGCCTTGGCCGTGGAGCTGCTTAACAGCGGCGCCCATGTCGCCTTGAGTTCTCGCACCCAGGCACCGCTGGATGCGCTGGCTCTACGCTACCCCGGCCAAGTGTTGGTGGTGGCCGGTGACCTAACCAACAGCCAGACCGTGCGCGAAATTGGCGAGCACATCGGTGACGTCTGGGGCTCGCTCGACACCGTGATCCTTAACGCCGGCACCTGTGAATATGTCGACGCCAAGCAGTTTGATTCATCGATCATCGAGCATGTGGTACGCACCAACCTGCTGGCCAGCAGTTATTGCATCGAAGCGGCCCTGCCGTTGTTGCGTGTCGGGCGTGCACCGCATCTGGTGGGCGTCGCCAGCGCCGTGACCTACCTGCCGATGCCCCGCGCAGAAGCCTATGGCGCGTCCAAGGCCGGCCTGCGTTATCTGTTCGAGTCCCTGCGCATCAGCCTGTCGCCGGAAAATATCGATGTCACCGTGATCAGCCCGGGCTTCGTCGATACGCCACTGACCGAGCGCAATGACTTCCCGATGCCCCTGAGCTGGCCGGCCGACAAGGCTGCTCGGCATATATTCTCCAAGCTGGACAAACGCCCGCTGGAAATCGCCTTCCCGGCCTTGTTTATCGCCACTTTGTGGCCGCTGTCGAAACTGCCTAATCGCGCGCAATTGATCATCGGCAAACGCATGCTGCGCAGCCCGCCACCGAAAAAGGACGACCTGTGAAGATCGCCATTATCGGCAGCGGCATTGCTGGCCTGACCAGCGCCTACCTGCTTAGCCGCAGTCACGAAGTCACCGTGTTCGAAGCGGGCGACCGGATCGGCGGGCATACCCATACGGTCAACGTCAGCGTCGACGGCAAAAGCTACGCAGTGGATACCGGCTTCATCGTGTTCAACGACTGGACCTACCCCAACTTCATCCGCTTGCTGGGGCAGATCGGTGTCTCGTTCAAACCCACCGAAATGAGCTTTTCGGTGTGTGACGAAAAAACCCGGTTCGAATACAACGGCAATAACCTCAACAGCCTGTTCGCCCAACGCCGCAATATCCTGTCGCCGGGCTTCTGGGGCATGTTGCGCGACATCCTGCGGTTCAACCGCCAGGCACCGCTGGACCTGCAGGAGCAACGCATCAGTGCCGAGATGACCTTGGGCGATTACCTCACGGCCGGCGGCTACGGCGAGCGCTTTGTGCGGCACTACATCGTGCCGATGGGTGCGGCGATCTGGTCGATGTCCCTGGCGGACATGCTGAGTTTTCCGCTGCAATTCTTTGTGCGCTTCTTCAAGAACCACGGCTTGCTGTCAGTGAACAACCGGCCGCAGTGGTGTGTGATCGAAGGTGGATCCAGCAGCTATATCGAACCGCTGACCCACGGCTTTCGCGAGCAGATCCGCCTCAACAGCCCTGTGCATAACGTCGAGCGCACCGAGCAAGGCGTAGTTATCCACAGTCCTGCCGGCAGCGAGGCATTTGATCGGGTGGTATTCGCCTGTCATAGCGACCAGGCGCTGGCATTGCTCGCCGACCCAAGCCAGGCCGAACAAGAGATTCTCGGTGCCCTGCCCTACGCCGACAACGACGTGGTTTTGCACACCGACACGCGCCTGCTGCCCGACCGCAAACTGGCCTGGGCCAGTTGGAATTACCGGCTGAGCGGTAACATCCAGACTCAGGCCGCCGTCACCTATGACATGAACATCCTGCAAGGCATCGACAGCGCCACCACCTTTTGCGTCAGCCTCAACCAGACGCCGATGATCAACCCGCTGAAGATCCTCGCGCGCTTCACCTACGCGCATCCGCAATACAGCCTGGCGGCGGTGGCCGCGCAAAACCGCTGGGAAGAACTGGCCGGCGTGCGCAACACGTTTTATTGCGGCGCCTACTGGGCCAATGGTTTCCACGAAGACGGCGTGGTCAGTGCGCTGCGCGTGGCCCAGGCCTTTGGGGAAACCCTGTGAACAGCGCCCTGTACAGCGGCTGGATTGCCCATCGACGGTTTGCGCCCAAGGCCCATGCCTTTCGCTACCGCATCGGCCTGCTGTACCTGGATTTGAGCGAACAAGACGAAATCCTAGGACTGTCACCGTTGGCCGGACCAAGTCGCCTGGCGCCCTTCGGCTTTCGTCAGCAGGACTATCTGCGTGAATTCACGCGTCACGGCATGAGCTTGAGCGATGCCGTGCGCCAGGAAGTCGGCAAGGCTCTGGGGCATACGCCTCAGGGCGTTATCTGCCTACTGACCCAGGCCCGCAGTTGGGGCCTGGCTTTTAATCCCGTGAGTTTCTTCTACTGTTTCGAGGCCGATGGGCAACTGGCCGCGATCTTGTGTGAAGTGACCAACACCCCGTGGCGCGAGCGCTACCACTACGTACTGCCGGCCCAAGCCCTGGGCGCTGATGAGCACCAGCATTTCGCGGTGGCCAAGGCCTTCCATGTGTCGCCGTTCCTGCCTCGCGACCTGGAATACCGCATGAGCTTCAGCCCGCCCGCAGACAGGCTCGGCGTGCACATGGCCGACTGGCAGGGCGAGCTGAAAGTCTTCGACGCCACCTTGAGCCTGCAAAAGGAAGCGCTGACCCGCGCCAGCCTGCATCGCTACTTGTGGCGATTTCCGTGGATGACCGCCAAGACTTGCCTGGCCATTTACTGGCAGGCGATACGCCTGTTTCTTAAACGCACACCGATTTTTTCCCACCGGGCCGCCGATGGCGCCTCTCGTACAGCAGTCGGGTATACCAAGGATCGCCGCCATGAAATCCCCTAGCTTATCGGTCAAGACCAGCCGCCTGAACGTCAACGGCGTGACCAGTGCGCTGCTGCGCAAGGGCGTACTGCGCCAACTCAGCCAATTGCGCCATGGCCAATTGGTGGTGATCGAGGACGGCGAACGGCAGGTGTTCGGCGCACGGGAAGCGCACTTGCTGGGGGAAATCCAAATCCTCGACCCTGCGGTGTGGGGCCTGGTGGCGGCCAACGGTTCCATCGGCGCCGGCGAGGCGTTTATTCACGGCTATTGGAGCAGTCCGGACCTGACCGCGGTGGTACGTGTGATGGTCAGCAACCTGGACGTGCTCGACGCCATGGAAGGTGGCCTGGCGCGGCTGGCACGCCCGTTCACTCAAGGTCTGCACTGGCTCAACCGCAATACGCGCAAGGGCTCGCAGAAAAACATCGCCGCGCACTACGACCTTGGCAACGACCTGTTCGAAGAATTCCTCGACCCGACCATGATGTATTCGGCGGCGCAATTTCTGAGCGACGACGACACCCTGGAACAGGCGCAACTGAACAAGCTTGAACGCATCTGCCAGAAACTCGCGCTCAAACCCACCGACCACCTGCTGGAAATCGGCACCGGTTGGGGCAGCATGGCGCTATACGCGGCGCAACACTATGGCTGCAAGGTCACCACCACGACCTTGTCCAAGGAGCAATTCGCCTACACCGAAAAACGCATCGAAACCCTCGGTTTGCAAGGCCAGGTCACGCTGCTGCTGAGCGACTATCGCGACCTCACTGGCCAATACGACAAGCTGGTGTCCATCGAGATGATCGAAGCCGTGGGCCATCGCTTTCTGCCCACCTATTTCAAGCAGTGCGCGCATTTGCTCAAGAGCGATGGGCTGATGCTGCTGCAGGCCATCACGATCCGCGAGCAACGGTTTGAGCAGGCCAAGAACAGCGTGGACTTTATCCAGCGCTACATTTTCCCCGGCGGCGCCCTGCCCAGTGTGCAGAACATGCTGCAGATCGTCAGCCGCGACACCGATATGAACCTGCTGCACATGGAAGACTTTGGCCTGCACTACGCGCGAACCTTGCGCCTGTGGCATGAGAACTTTCGCCGCGCCCACGGCCGTCTGACGGAGCTGGGCTATGACGAATACTTTTTGCGGTTGTGGGAGTTTTACCTCTGCTACTGCGAAGGTGGCTTTATGGAGCGCACTATCGGCACCGCGCAATTGCTGCTGGCCAAACCGGCAGCCATCAACCCGCCGTTGCTCGGGCGCTTCAATGCTTAAAACCCTGGCCAATGCCGCGCTGTTCCAGTGCGGCTGGTTTGCCTGTGTGCTGGGCGGCGACAGCCTGTGGCTGCTGGTTGGCCTGGCGGTGCTGGCCGTTCACCTGCTGTGGATAAGTGCGTGGGCCGAGGACGGTGTACTGATCATCAGCGTGATGCTAGTGGGCACCGCAGTGGACACGCTGTTGCGCGCCGTAGGGGTTTTCCAGTTCAGCGAGCCGGGGCCATTGATTCCGTTCTGGTTGATGCTGCTATGGGCATTGCTGGCGACCACCCTGCGCCATTGCCTGGCCTGGAGTGCGCGGCCGTGGTGGCGTGCCGCACTGCTGGGCGCGATGGGCGGGCCGTTGTCCTACTACGCGGGGAGCCAATTGACCGATGTTCAATTTGGCTATGGCCTGGGCCCTACAATGGCCGGCCTTGCCGTGCTTTGGGCGGTGCTTTTTGTCGGGCTGCACCGGCTGGCACGCTGACGTCCGTCAGAGCATTCATACGTAAATGACCGGCTTGCCTTACACTGCTCGTCTATGACCAACATCCCCCACACCCAAATCACTGAGCCCACCGTCACCTGCTCGACGTGCGCGGCCTGCTGCTGCCAGCTGGAAGTCATGTTGATCACCGATACCGGCGTGCCGGAGCGCTATATCGACACCGACGACTGGGGCGGCGAAGTGATGCTGCGCCTGGACGACGGCTGGTGCGCGGCGCTGGATCGGGACACGATGATGTGCACGATTTATGAGCGTCGGCCGCTGATTTGTCGGGAATTCGAGATGGGCGCACCGGAGTGCCTGACCGAACGCGAAGGAATCGCCACGGCGTACCGCTGATCTCAGGCCAGTGACGACCTCAATGTGGAAGGGGGCTTGACCCCGATAGCGGTAGATCAGTTGGAAAATTCCGCGACTGACACTCCGCCATCGGGGCAAGCCCCCTCCCACAAGGTTTTGAATTACAGCGGCATCGTGTAGTGCAGTGAGTAGCTTTCTACACCGTCGTTATTGCTGCTGATCCCGGCATTGGAGTAGTGCGTGGCGCGAATGCCCACTTCATGCCCACCGGTGAAGCGCAGGCCGAAACCCAAGCGGTCTTCGAACTGGAAAGCCTGGCCGATGTTGTTGTCCTCCAGTTTGGTACGGGAGAACACCGCCACGCCGATCCCGGCTTCGATGTAGGGCTTGACCGACTGACCGGCAAATTCATACACAAAGACAGGCGAGAACGACAGGCTGCTGGCGCCTGCACGGTCATCACCTTCCCAATAGGTATAGGCGCCGCTCCAATAGCCGGTCAGGCGACCGACATCACTTTGCATCCAACTCTTGTCCCAATCTGACGTCAGCCCCAATCGATAGGTGAGCGTCGAATCACTGGTGGCCCCCAGGCCAAACTCAAGCCCGGCGGCCTGCGCCGAAAAAGAGTGTCCCACCACAGCGGCCGCAATCGCAGCCAAACAGAACAAGCGCTTCATAAGAAACATCCTTTCCGAACGAAGTTATATGGTTTTGTACAAGCAATCTGGCTATAGAAGCCTACGCAGTGCCAGAAGTTCAGCGTCTAATGGCGATATTTCACGAAATTTTCACGCGCCAAAGCTTCGCACAACTCCGGAATATTTCCACAGTGTCGGTAGGATATTTCTTAGGTGATACACATCACCGCTGGTCCAGAACTGCGCAGGCTCAGGATCACCGTGGGCAAGCAGGTCGCGTTCGCCCAGTAAACGCTTGAGCTGGCGAGCCACGGCGGCGCCGGTGTCGATGAGGATGATGCTGGGGGGCAGCATCTGCGCCAGGAGCGGCTTGAGGAAGGGATAGTGGGTGCAACCGAGGATGAGCGTGTCGCAACCGGCGCTTAGCAGCGGCTCGATGTAGCCCTGCAACAACTGACGCAGGGCCGGGCTGTGCAGATCACCGGTTTCAATCAGCTCCACCAGGCCCGGGCACGGCTGGGTGATCACCTGCACATCGGTGGCGAAACGGTCGAGCAACGCGGCGAACTTGGCACTTTGCAGAGTACCGGTGGTGGCCAGCACACCGACCACGCCACTGCGCGTGGCGGCAGCCGCAGGTTTGACGGCGGGTTCCATGCCCACCAGCGGCCAATCGGGATAGTCCTGGCGCAAGTCGGCTACGGCGGCGACGGTCGCGGTATTGCAAGCGATCACGAACGCCTTGGCGCCCCGTTCGCGGAAAAACTCAGCGACCCGCCGTGAACGCTCACGAATAAATTCGGGGGTTTTCTCGCCATAGGGGATATGGCCGCAATCGGCCACGTACAGCAGCGATTCGTGGGGCAACAGTTGCTGGATTTCATCCAGCACCGACAAGCCGCCGACCCCGGAATCGAACACACCGATCGGCGCGTCCTTAACCATGTTGCGTCCCACAGACACTGCAACCGGGATCACGCTTGACCCGCAATTCACGAAAGCGCGTGGTCAAGGCATCAATCAATAACAAGCGGCCCACCAGCGGTTCACCAAAACCGGCAAGCAGCTTCAAGGCTTCCAAGGCTTGCAGGCTACCGACCAGCCCCACCAACGGCCCGACCACCCCCGCTTCGCTGCACGTAAGCTCGGTGTCGCTGCCATGCCCGTATAAACAGTGGTAACACGGGCTTTCGGCGCGACGCGGGTCGAAGACAGACAATTGGCCTTCAAGCCGAATTGCCGCGCCGCTGATCAACGGCTTGGCTGCGACGACGCAGGCGGCGTTGACCGCTTCGCGTGTGGAGAAGTTGTCGCTGCAATCGAGCACCACGTCTACCGCCGCCACTGCGGCCGCCAGGGAGTCGGCGTCCAGCGCGGTGCGATGGGCAACCAACGTGATTTCAGGGTTGATGGCGGTCAGGCGGCGCAGCGCCGAGTCGACCTTGGTCTGCCCAACGCTGTCGGTGTCATGGATGATCTGGCGTTGCAGGTTGGTCAGGTCGACGGTGTCGAAGTCGGCCAAATGCAGCTCGCCCACGCCCGCAGCGGCCAGATACAGCGCCACCGGCGCGCCCAGGCCACCGAGCCCGACGATCAGAGCTCGGCTGTTTTTCAGGCGTAATTGGCCCTCGATGTCGACATGTTGCAACAGAATCTGTCGGCTATAGCGCAACAGCTCCTGATCAGTCAGCACGGGCGACGTCCCAGGGTGATGCGTTCGTGACCACCGAGGTCGAGACGGCTATGCACTTCGTCAAAACCCTGGCTCAGCAACAGATCACGTACGGCCAAAGCCTGATCGTAACCGTGTTCGAGCAGCAGCCAGCCACCCGCATTCAGGTGGGCCGGCGCCTCGTTGATGATCAACCGCAAGTCGTCCAGACCATCATGGCCCGCCACCAGCGCACTGGCCGGTTCGAAACGTACATCGCCTGCGACCAGATGCGGGTCGTTGTCAGCGATATAAGGCGGATTACTGATGATCAGATCGTAACTGCGACCTTGCAGTGAGCTGAACCAATGACTGCTCAGAACTGTGGCGTTATTCAGGTGAAGACGCTGGCGGTTGCGTTCGGCCAGGGCCACGGCTTCAAGCACACGGTCGACGGCAGTGACTTGCCAGGCCGGGCGCTCACTGGCCAGGGCCAGGGCGATGGCGCCGCTGCCGGTGCCGAGGTCGAGAACCTTGGCTGGCGTGGCCGGCAGTAATTCCAGGGCCGCCTCCACCAGCAGTTCGGTTTCCGGACGCGGGATCAGCGTGTGAGGCGCGACCTCCAGGTCCAGCTTCCAGAAGCCTTGCTGGCCGAGAATATAAGCGACCGGCTCACCCCCGCGGCGGCGCTGAAGATAGTCGGCAAAGGTCAGAGCGTCTTCGCTGCTGACGATTTTTTCCGGCCAGGTGTGCAGGTAGCTGCGGGATTTGCCCAGGGCAGCCGCCAGCAACAATTCCACATCCAGGCGCGCAGTGGGCGAGTCTGGCAAATCAGCGGCACGCAGCAGGCTGGCGATGATGGTCATTTATTCACCTATCGCGGCCAGTTGATCGGCCTGGTATTCGGCGAGCAAGGGCTCGATCACCGCATCGACGCCACCGGCAAGAATCTCGTCGAGGGAGTACAGGGTGAGGTTGACCCGGTGGTCGGTGACCCGGCCCTGGGCAAAGTTGTAGGTGCGAATGCGCTCTGAACGGTCGCCCGACCCCACCAGCAACTTGCGCTCACTGGCAATCGCATTGGCGGCGGCGCTGGTTTGCTGGTCGTTGAGTTTGGCCGACAACCAGGACATGGCCCGTGCACGGTTCTTGTGCTGGGAACGCTCTTCCTGGCATTCCACCACGATGCCCGACGGCAAGTGGGTGATGCGGATCGCCGAGTCGGTCTTGTTGACGTGCTGCCCCCCGGCACCCGACGAGCGATAAGTGTCCACGCGCAAGTCCGCAGGGTTGATCTCGATGGCTTCCTGCTCGTCAGGCTCAGGCAGTACGGCCACGGTGCACGCGGAGGTGTGGATACGGCCTTGAGATTCGGTCGCTGGTACACGTTGTACGCGGTGCGCGCCGGATTCGAACTTCAGCTTGCCGTAGACATTTTCGCCTTCAACCCGCGCGATGACTTCTTTATAGCCGCCGTGCTCGCCCTCGTTCTCGGACAGGATCTCCACACGCCAGCCACGTCGCTCGGCATAGCGCGAATACATGCGGAAGAGGTCGCCAGAGAAAATCGCCGCCTCGTCACCACCGGTGCCGGCGCGGATTTCGAGGAACACGTTGCGTCCGTCGTTGGGATCCTTGGGCAGCAGCATGCGTTGCAGGTCGCCTTCCAGCGCGATCAGCTTGTCCTTGGCTTCGCGGACTTCTTCGACGGCCATTTCGCGCATGTCCGGGTCGCTGTCCTTGAGCAGCGCCTGGGCGCCTTCAAGGTCGGCCTGGGTCTTCAGCCATTGCCCGTAGGTGCTTACGATCGGCTCAACTTCCGCGTATTCCTTGGAATAGGTACGGAATTTGGTCTGATCGGAGATGACTTCGCCATCGCCGAGCAAGGCGGTCAGTTCTTCGAAACGGTCCTGGAGCACGTCCAGTTTATTGAGCAGTGACGCTTTCATTGCGATTTTTTATCCGAAGAGCTATCTGACGCGCCCTCACCGAGGGCAAAGAGTTCCTGGGCCATGGCCAGCGCATCGAGGCGGCCTTCGGCAGTCAATTTTTTAAGCTGCACGCTGGGGGCGTGGAGTAACTTGTTGGTCAGGCCACGGGCCAGTTGCATCAGCACCTCTTCGGCGCTACCGCCGTTGGCCAGCAAACGCTGAGCCTTGAGCAGCTCCTCGTCGCGCAGCCGTTCACCCTGCTGACGATACGCCTTGAGCACATCCACCGCCGCCAGTTCACGCAGGCGCACCATAAAATCTTCGGCACCGGTGCTGACCATCTCCTCGGCAGCCTGGGCAGCCCCTTGGCGACTCTTGAGATTTTCGGCGACCACTTCGTGCAGATCGTCGACGCTATAGAGGTAAACGTCGTCCAACTCGCCGACTTCGGGCTCGATATCCCGGGGAACGGCGATATCCACCATGAAAATCGGTTTATGCTTGCGCAGCTTCAGCGCACTTTCCACCGCGCCTTTGCCCAGAATCGGCAATTGGCTGGCAGTGGAGCTGATGACGATATCGCTGCGCACCAGTTCAGCCGGAATATCCGCCAGCAGCACGGCGTGGGCACCGAATTGTTCGGCGAGGATGCTGGCCCGCTCCAGGGTACGGTTGGCGACCACGATGCGCTTTACACCCAGGTCATGCAGATGACGGGCGACCAGGGTGATGGTCTCGCCGGCGCCAATCAGCAAGGCCTGGCTGCGCTGCAAGTCGCTGAAAATCTGTTTGGCCAGGCTGACGGCGGCAAATGCCACGGACACCGGGTTTTCGCCGATGGCTGTATCAGTGCGCACTTGCTTGGCGGAATTGAACGTGGCCTGAAACAGCCGACCCAGCAACGGACCAACGGTACCGGCCTCACGCGCCACGGCGTAGGCGGACTTCATCTGGCCCAGAATCTGCGGCTCGCCCAACACCAGCGAATCGAGACCAGCGGCCACACGCATCATGTGACGAACTGCCGCATCCTCTTCGTGCACATAAGCGCATGCGCGCAGGTCGTCGAGGCTCAAATGGTGGTAATCGGCCAGCCAGCGCAGGACGACATCCGCTGAAAGATGTTCCTGCTCTATATAAAGCTCGCTGCGATTGCAGGTCGAAAGGATCGCAGCTTCGCGGCTGTCGGTGAGCCGGCAGAGCTGCTGCAAGGCCTCAACCAACTGCTCTGGCGTAAACGCCACGCGCTCGCGCACGTCTACGGAGGCAGTCTTGTGGTTAATACCGAGTGCGAGGAAGGCCATTCAATATCGCTGATGATGTCGGGAAGCCGACAATTGTCCTACTTCGAAAGATTCAGAACAACCACCGTCGTCTATTGTCCTAATGCCTTGTGTCTATAAAGGCATCAACTGAGACTCGGTTATGTTTGGCCGAAGGCTTGTGTCATGATGATCCGACCGCAGGTTAGTCGTCCTCTTCCTATATGAATAGATCCTCCGCGTTGCTCCTTGCTTTTGTCTTCCTCAGCGGCTGCCAGGCCTTGGCCCCCGTGTCGTCGGACGGTACGCCGCCGGTAGAAGACAGCACCCCCGCCCCTGAAAAGCCCAAGGTTTATTCCTCGTTCAGTGAAGAAACGGTGTTCAGCCTGCTGAGTGCGGAACTGGCTGGCCAGCGCAATCGCTTCGATATTGCGCTGGATAACTATGTGACCCAGGCCATCAACACCCAGGACCCAGGCATCTCCGAACGCGCATTTCGCATCGCCGAGTATCTGGGAGCCGATCAGGCTGCGCTGGATACCTCGCTGATCTGGGCAAAAAACGCACCGGACGATCTGGAGGCGCAACGTGCCGCAGCCATTCAACTGGCGCGGGCCGGGCGCTATGACGACTCCATGGTCTATATGGAGAAAGTCCTGCAAGGCAAGGGTGATACCCATTTCGACTTCCTCGCGCTGTCGGCTGCCGACACCGACCAGGACACGCGCAATGGCCTGATGAAGAGTTTCGACCGCCTGCTTCAAAAGCATCCCAAGAACAGCCAACTGATTTTCGGCAAGGCCCTGTTGCTGCAACAGGACGACGAGCCTGACGCCGCGCTAAAGCTGCTGGAACAGAACCCGCCGGACGATGGCGAGATTGCGCCGATCCTGCTGCGTGCACGCCTGCTGCAAAATCTCAATCGCGGCAAGGAAGCCATTCCGCTGCTGGAAAAAAGCATCAAGAAGTACCCAGACGACAAACGCCTGCGATTGACCTATGCGCGCATGCTGGTTGAGCAGGACCGTATGGAGGACGCCAAAGTGCAGTTCGCCAATCTGGTCCAGCAATACCCGGACGACGATGAGCTGCGTTACTCCCTGGCGCTGGTATGCCTGGAGGCCAAGGCCTGGGATGAGGCCAAGGGCTATCTGGAAGAGCTGATCGAGCGTGAAAGCCATGTGGACTCCGCACACTTGAACCTGGGCCGTATCGCGGAAGAACGCAACGATCCACAAGCTGCCCTGCTCGAATACGCTCAGGTTGGCCCCGGCAACGACTACCTGCCCGCCCAGTTGCGCCAGGCCGACATCCTGATGAGTAACGGGCGCACTGATGAGGCGGAAAAACGCCTGACCGCGGCCCGCGATGCCGAGCCGGACTACGCGATCCAGCTGTACCTGATCCAGGCCGAGACCTTGTCGGCCAACAATCAGGGCGAGCGCGCCTGGAAACTGCTGCAACAAGCCTTGTTGCAATTCCCCGACGATTTGAACCTGCTGTACACCCGTGCCATGCAGGCGGAAAAACGCAATGACCTGGCGCAGATGGAAAAAGACCTGCGCCTGATCATCAAGCGCGACCCCGACAACGCCATGGCTCTCAACGCCCTGGGCTACACCTTGTCTGACCGCACCACGCGCTACGACGAAGCCAAGGTGCTGATCGAACAAGCGCACCAACTCAACCCGGAAGACCCGGCCGTACTCGACAGCCTGGGCTGGGTGAATTATCGCTTGGGCAACCTGGATGAGGCCGAACGTTTGCTGCGCCAAGCGCTGGAGCGCTTCCCCGATCAGGAAGTCGCGGCACACCTGGGTGAAGTGCTGTGGGCCAATGGCAAGCAGCGCGAAGCACGTCAAATCTGGGAAAAATTCCTCAAGGAACAACCCGAAAGCCCCATCCTGCGCGGCACCATCAAGCGCCTGACCGGATCCGAGACCCTTTAAGCTTATGTTCTTGCGCCACATTGTAGTGTTCAGTCTTATTGCCCTGCTCGCCGGTTGCGCGGGTGTAGGCACCCGTGAATCCGTTGAAGGCCAGGGCAACCCGGCGCAATGGAAACAGCATAAGGATCAGCTCAGCAGCATCGATGGCTGGCAGATCGAAGGCAAAGTCGGCGTTCGCGCCCCCAAGGACTCGGGCAGCGGCACGTTGTTCTGGCTGCAACGCCAGGACTACTACGACATTCGTTTGTCGGGCCCGCTGGGCCGTGGTGCCGCTCGCCTGACGGGTCGCCCGGGTCAGGTCAGCCTCGAAGTGGCCAACCAAGGTCGCTATGAGGCGACTTCGCCGGAAGCGCTGCTTGAAGAACAGATTGGCTGGAAGCTGCCCGTATCGCACCTTGTGTGGTGGGTGCGTGGCTTGCCCGCGCCCGATAGCAAGAGTCGACTGAGCCTTAATGGCGACAGCCGCCTCGCCTCGCTGGAGCAGGATGGCTGGCAGGTCGAATACCTCAGCTATACCGAACAGGGCGGTTACTGGCTGCCGGAGCGTATCAAGCTGCATGGCACTGACCTTGACGTCACGCTGGTGATCAAGGACTGGCAACCGCGCAAGCTGGGGCAATAACGTGACTGTAGAAAAACTGACTCTGCCCTCCCCCGCAAAACTCAATCTGATGCTGCACATTCTCGGTCGTCGTGAAGACGGCTATCACGAGTTGCAGACGCTTTTCCAATTTCTCGACTACGGCGATGAACTCACCTTCGCCGTACGCGACGACGGCGTGATTCAACTGCACACCGAATTCGAAGGCGTGCCCCACGACAGCAACCTCATCGTGAGGGCAGCAAAAAAACTTCAGGAACAATCCGGTTGTTCGTTGGGCATCGATATCTGGATCGATAAAATTTTGCCCATGGGCGGCGGAATCGGTGGTGGCAGCTCAAATGCCGCGACGACATTGCTGGGCTTGAATCACTTATGGCAACTCGGTTGGGACCATGATCGCTTAGCAGCGCTGGGCCTTACGCTGGGGGCCGACGTCCCGGTTTTCGTGCACGGACACGCCGCTTTTGCTGAGGGTGTAGGGGAGAAACTCACCCCGGAATACCCGGAAGAGCCGTGGTATGTCGTGCTTGTGCCGCAAGTATCTGTAAGTACAGCAGAAATTTTTTCAGATCCGTTGTTGACACGTAACTCTTCTCCCATTAAAGTGCGCCCCGTTCCCAAGGGAAACAGTCGAAATGACTGCTTACCGGTTGTAGCAAGGCGTTATCCAGAGGTACGTAACGCTTTGAATTTGTTAGGTAAATTTACCGAAGCAAAATTAACCGGAACTGGAAGTTGTGTGTTTGGGGGCTTCCCAAACAAAGCTGAAGCTGATAAAGTCTCGGCCCTTCTTACAGAGACCCTTACAGGGTTTGTAGCAAAGGGAAGCAACGTTTCGATGTTGCATCGCAAGCTGCAAAGTCTGCTCTAAAAGGAACCGAGTACTGGGTACTCGTTGCAACAGATACAGGGGCGTCGCCAAGCGGTAAGGCAGCAGGTTTTGATCCTGCCATGCGTTGGTTCGAATCCAGCCGCCCCTGCCATTTTCTAATACTCATCCAGGTTACCCTCAGCCTCTAGGTACTGCGCGTGTCCAAGATGATGGTCTTTACGGGGAACGCCAACCCCGATCTGGCTCGACGTGTCGTACGTCAGCTGCATATCCCTCTCGGTGACATCTCTGTCGGTAAATTTTCCGACGGCGAAATTACAGCCGAGATCAATGAAAACGTCCGCGGTAAAGACGTATTCATTATTCAGCCGACCTGCGCTCCGACCAACGATAACCTGATGGAACTCGTCGTGATGGCTGATGCCTTCCGCCGCTCCTCAGCGACTCGAATCACAGCTGTAATCCCTTATTTTGGTTATGCCCGTCAGGATCGCCGTCCGCGTTCCGCACGTGTGGCTATCAGTGCGAAAGTCGTTGCTGACATGCTCACCGTGGTAGGTATCGATCGTGTTCTTACGGTTGACCTGCACGCTGACCAAATCCAGGGGTTCTTCGATATTCCAGTAGATAACATCTACGGCTCGCCAGTACTGGTGGACGATATCGAAGACCAGCGCTTTGAAAACCTGATGATCGTGTCCCCGGACATTGGTGGCGTCGTGCGTGCACGGGCTGTTGCCAAATCCCTGGGCGTTGATCTCGGGATCATCGACAAACGCCGCGAGAAAGCCAATCACTCTGAAGTGATGCATATCATCGGTGATGTCGAAGGGCGTACCTGTATTCTGGTTGATGACATGGTCGACACCGCCGGCACCCTGTGCCACGCGGCGAAAGCCTTGAAAGAGCACGGTGCTGCAAAAGTGTTCGCCTACTGCACACACCCTGTGCTGTCGGGCCGCGCGATCGAGAACATCGAGAACTCTGTGCTGGACGAACTGGTGGTGACTAACACCATCCCGTTGTCCGCTGCTGCACAAGCCTGTGCGCGTATCCGTCAACTGGATATCGCACCGGTAGTTGCCGAAGCGGTTCGCCGCATCAGCAATGAAGAATCGATCAGCGCGATGTTCCGCTAAGGGTCAAACCTTCGGATCACCTCACTGACGAAAAGCGCCCCGCCCCAGCATTCTGCTGGGGCGGGGCTTTTTTGCCCATATCGCCTTTAGCGCTGGTCGCAAACGCTGGGGCGAATGTGGTTATTTTGGAGATACAACATGAACGATTTTACTCTGAATGCTGAAGTGCGTTCCGACCTGGGGAAAGGTGCGAGCCGCCGCCTGCGTCGTCTCGCAAGCCTGGTTCCAGCTGTAGTTTACGGTGGCGAAAAAGCCCCTGAATCCATCAGCATGCTGGCTAAAGAAGTTGCCAAACTGCTCGAAAACGATGCTGCCTACAGCCACGTTATCGAACTGAACGTTGGCGGCAAAAAGCAAAACGTCATCATCAAAGCTCTGCAACGTCACCCATCCAAGGGTCACGTCCTGCACGCTGACTTCGTACGTGTCGTAGCCGGCCAGAAACTGACCGCTATCGTGCCTGTGCACTTTGTTGGTGAAGAAGCTCCGGTCAAGAAAGGTGGCGTTGTTTCCCACACCACTACCGAGCTGGAAGTAAGCTGCCTGCCGAAAGATCTGCCTGAGTTCATCGAAGTCGACCTGTCGGCTGCTGAAATCGGCACCATCATTCACCTGTCCGACCTCAAGGCCCCTAAAGGCGTTGAGTTCGTTGCACTGGCTCACAACGACGACAAGGCTGTTGCCAACGTCCACGCGCCACGTGTTGTAGCAGAAGATGAAGCAGGCGAAACCGCTGCAGAGTAATGCTCTCTGCGGCATCGGAGCTTGAGGAAACATCGCGGACCGAAACGTAGCGAGAAAGCGGGCGATAACGCGAAGTTTATCTCTGGATAAGTGAGCTCCTGTCGTCCACTTTCGCCGCACTCCGGTCAGGCGATGTTATCCACAACTCCAAAGGAAGGGCCCCTGTCGTGACTGCCATTAAACTGATCGTTGGCCTGGGAAATCCAGGCGCCGAATACGAACAGACCCGGCATAACGCGGGGGCCCTTTTTGTTGAGCGTATCGCCCATGCCCAAGGTGTAAACCTGGCGGCCGATCGCAAATATTTTGGCCTGACCGGGCGCTTTTCGCACCAGGGTCAGGATGTTCGTCTGCTGATTCCCACCACCTACATGAACCGCAGCGGCCAAGCTGTTGCGGCGCTTGCGGGCTTCTTTCGAATCAAACCCGAAGAAATCCTGGTGGCCCATGACGAACTGGATCTGCCACCCGGCGTAGCCAAGCTCAAGCTTGGCGGCGGGCACGGCGGGCACAACGGCCTGCGCGACATCATCGCGCAGTTGGGTAATCAGAATAATTTTTACCGTCTGCGGCTCGGCATTGGCCACCCAGGCGTTGCGAGTATGGTTTCAAATTTCGTCCTGGGTCGTGCGCCACGCGCCGAACAGGAAAAACTCGATGCCAGCATCGACTTTGCCCTCGGCGTGCTGCCGGATATCTTCGCCGGTGAATGGAACCGCGCGATGAAAAACCTGCACAGCCAGAAGGCCTGACTTTTTTCCGAGGGGAAACACCATGGGATTCAATTGCGGCATCGTCGGCCTGCCCAACGTCGGCAAATCCACCTTGTTCAACGCTTTGACCAAGTCCGGTATTGCGGCGGAGAACTTCCCCTTCTGCACCATCGAGCCTAACAGCGGTATCGTCCCGATGCCGGATACACGCCTGGACGCTCTGGCAGCGATCGTCAATCCGAAGCGTGTACTGCCGACCACCATGGAGTTCGTCGACATCGCAGGCCTGGTAGCCGGCGCATCGAAAGGTGAAGGCCTGGGCAACAAGTTCCTGGCCAACATCCGCGAAACCGATGCCATCGCCCACGTGGTCCGCTGCTTTGAAGACGAGAACGTGATTCACGTCTCCAATAGCGTCGACCCGAAACGCGACATCGAGATCATTGACTTGGAATTGATCTTCGCTGACCTCGACAGCTGCGAGAAGCAACTGCAGAAAGTGGCGCGCAACGCCAAGGGAGGCGACAAAGACGCCGTGGTCCAGAAAGGCCTGTTGGAACAGTTGATCGCGCACTTCACCGAGGGCAAGCCGGCACGCAGCCTGATGAAAAGCATGGGCACTGACGAGAAGGCCGTGATCAAGGGCTTCCACCTGCTGACCACCAAGCCAGTGATGTACATCGCCAACGTGGCTGAAGACGGTTTCGAGAACAACCCGTTGCTCGACGTGGTCAAGGCCATCGCCGACGAAGAAGGCGCCATCGTGGTGCCGGTTTGCAACAAGATCGAAGCGGAAATCGCCGAGCTTGATGACGGCGAAGAAAAAGACATGTTCCTCGAGGCCCTGGGCCTGGAAGAACCAGGTCTGAACCGCGTGATCCGCGCCGGCTACGAAATGCTCAACCTGCAGACTTACTTCACCGCTGGTGTCGAAGAAGTCCGCGCTTGGACCGTCAAGGTCGGCGCCACCGCGCCACAAGCTGCTGGCGTGATCCACACCGACTTTGAAAAAGGCTTTATCCGCGCAGAAGTGATCGCCTACAACGACTTCATCCAATTCAAAGGTGAAGCCGGTGCCAAGGAAGCCGGTAAGTGGCGCCTGGAAGGTAAGGAATATATCGTCAAGGATGGCGACGTGATGCACTTCCGCTTTAACGTGTAAGCAGCCGCCGCAAATAAAAAAGCCGATGCAATGCATCGGCTTTTTTGTGGGCGACGATTAAAACTCAGACAAAGAAAACACCCACACTCAATTATCAGATTCCCCCTACTCACTTCCCAGGCTTATAGATACAACAACACTCAAACAACTAAATAGCTATAACCAACGATGTTTTCCTACACCATTGCAGTACATACCCGCTTTAAGCGCACATCATAATCCTTATACGCTTCACTTTAGCGATCGGCGTCTGGATAACGCCGTTAAACAGTGAAACACTCGCAACAATGGAGCGCCCAGTTAATGCCGGCCCACTCTAATGGGGAAAATGAATCGACCATCTTACTTAATGATGGCCCGGATATTGAAAACACACTTAACAGTACGGCATCCCTCAACATTGACATTTTACTACTGGGGGAAACCGGTACTGGCAAAGATACATTGGCACAACGGGTTCATCGCTTATCGGGACGACGGGGTAATTTTGTTGCCGTGAACTGCGCAGCTATTCCTGAAAGCCTCGCAGAAAGCCAATTGTTCGGAGTCAACAGCGGTGCTTATACCGGGGCAATGCAATCACGGGCCGGATTTGTCGAAGCCGCCCATCTAGGTACCCTGTACCTCGACGAAATCGACAGCATGCCATTGAGCTTGCAAGCCAAACTGCTACGAGTGCTGGAGTCGCGTGGGGTGGAGCGCTTGGGCTCAACCCGTTTTATCCCGGTGGACATGCGTGTCATTGCGTCCGCACAGCATTCGCTTTATCAGATGGTCGAGCACGGCACTTTCAGGCGTGACCTGTACTTTCGCCTGAATGTCGTCAACATCCAGCTCCCGCCGCTGCGCGATAGGCGAGAACGCATCATCCCGCTGTTTCTGGAAATGATCCAACAAGAAGCTGCCCAGTTCAAATGCAATGCCCCGCCACCGCCTGGTGGGCTGTTGCAACAGCTGCTGTGCCACCCCTGGCTAGGCAATGTTCGTGAACTACGCTCGACGGCCAAAAGATTCGTGCTGGGCCTGCCACCGCTTTCGACGTCGTCGAGCCAGTTGCAGGATAACCAAATGAACCTTAAGGCACGCCTGCAGCACATTGAAAGGGCATTGATTGAAGAGTCCTTGTGCCGCCATCTCTACTGCGTGGATACCGTGGCGATTGAGTTGGGTATTGCGAAGCGCACGCTGTACTACAGGATGAAACAATTGGACATCTCATTGGCTTGAGGACACAGAGCTCATTAAAGACTCAGTAAGGGGGCCATGCTTCTACCCTCAGCACTCCAATCATCCAGAAATATCTAGCCATAGACATATCAGGAACGCTTTAGCGTTGCGAGCCACATATTCAAAGCCTGGTTCAAGTTACAAAAAGTTCCAGACATCAGGGCTTGGCTCACGACACGTGAATCAACGTTCAAAATATCCAAATCGGAGTCTTATTATGAATGGTATATCCGGTAGCAGTTCATACGGTGGATACGCATACGGCAACAGCATGATGTCCAGTGAACTCGATGGAGTACAGAGTGGCAGTGGTTCCCGTTCCGCTTCTGAACGCGCAGAGGAAGTCGCCGAGCTTACGTTCCAAGAAAGTTTGAAATCAAAGATGATTTCGGGCTTGTACGCCGCGGCTAAAGAAATTCGCTCGTAACATGATTACCTCCCTGGCTCATTAGCCGGGGAGGTTGTCATATGAGTCGATGTAATAAATGCGGCATCAGCCATTATCAAGAACCTGCTTCAGACACCTCACCGCAGGCCCTATATGCAGATAGAAGCATTTGACTTTTCAACGCCAAACAAACTTCACAGCAACACGGGCGTCACTCGGGAACCTTCGGCTTCTAGTACGGATGTTGGTTTCTTCACCTCAATGCTCGAAGGGTCGATATCAAACACGCCTGCCTCCGCCAACCATACTGTATTGGACATGCTGACAGAGCCATCAAAACATATCGTAGATGCCAAAGATCGCCTTGCACGCGCGTTGAAATCATCAAGTAAAGGGATGGACGCTGACAAGCTCAGAGAGTATCCGCAGGAACTTTCTAATGTAGCGCTAACGACCCAACTTTTAGTAAAGAGCCTTGGCAAGACAAGCCAATGCATCGACAAAATCTGTAACCTGCAATAGTGAACATGACTAAATACCTGCCTGCCGCCCTACTTCTGACTTTTGCATTCATGCTAAACGGTTGCAGCGACCGCGTTGAACTTCATCGACAGCTTTCTGAGCAAGAAGCCAATGAAGTGGTAGCGGAATTGGCAGACAAACATATTCGCGCCCAAAAAATCCCGTCCAAAGACGGTGTCGTCGTGGCGGTTAACACCGCCGATATCGGGCGTGCCGTACGTACATTGGAAGCCGCAGGATTACCTAGAGTGGCACGAACCACGCTGGGCGATACCTTTCGCAAGGAAGGGGTTATTTCCACTCCACTGGAAGAACGAGCACGCTATATCTACGCCTTATCCCAGGAGCTTGAAGCCACCTTATCCAACATTGACGGGGTAATTATTGCCCGGGTGCACGTGGTATTGCCCGAACGCATCGCACCGGGAGAACCAGTCCAGCCCGCTTCAGCGTCAGTATTCATTAAGCATGACCCACGGCTGGATCCCGATAATATTCGCGCGCGCGTTCGCAGGATGGTGGCGAGCAGCATTCCAGGCATGACCACTGCAGTGGATAACCTGCAAAAACTCAGCGTGATCTTTGTACCTGCCACCACCTACCAGGAGCAGCAGCGGCTGGTGTATTTCGGCCCTTTCCTGGTGCCAAGCGATGATCTTGGGTTTTGGCGAGGCAGTGTTATCGCGGTACTGCTTGGCGTGGCGTCCTCCTTGGTTGCCGGGCTATTCCTGTTCAGCCGCCGCCAACATCCTCCGCAAGAGCCGCGCATAGCCCACGAACAGGATGGCACCTCTCATGACACCTGAGCTGGATCACTCCATGAGTGAACATCTGGCCTGGGCTCAATGGTGGGCGTTCCCTTGGAGGCACGCCCACGAGGACTGGAGGGGCGACAAGTACCCCGCAATTAAAGTGCTTTATCGCAACAGGCGGTCCGCGCCGGACGACCTCACTGGCATTGTTGCGTGCTTGCCTCCTGCCCCTCACCCGACGGTACTTCGCTTGGCCCTTGCTTCAACTGAACAACTCAACCTGGCGCTGACACTGGTTCACGACACGTTCAATCCTGAAGCGGCGACGCCGTTGAGCGAGAGTCAGCACCTGTGGTGCATGCGTTTATCCAAGGCGCTGCCCCCTACCATGCTGTCGCACGATGCTGATCCATTGCAATTGCTCTCCAGCTGGGTAGAGCCCGATACCTGGCGGCGCCTTCGACTGAGATTCCCCCGTAACCGCGTACAGGCGGTTGAGAAAAGTACCGTCTCACTCGAAAACGCAAGCAGTCGACTGAACACGCTATGGCAAGCCGTAGTCTGGCGCGTGACGACATTGGCAAACGCCCCCCTGTCACCTGACCCGAACGCGTAAGGAAAACAGCGATGTTATGCCGACACACCATTGAGTTGCTCAAGGATGCTTCGGAATTGCCACGTTGCCTGATCCCCCGGGAAGAGCTTGCAAACTGGGCACACGCCAACCAACTCATCAGTCGCGCCAAGGCACAGGCCGATGAACTGGTAATCCAGGCAGAGAAGCGATGCGAAATGCTGCTGGAAAAGGCGTCCCTGGATGTCTGGCAACGCGCAGACGCCCAACTCAAGCGCTGGGAGCGTGACCGTCAAGCGATGTGTGACAACCTGGAGGTGTATGCAACATCAATCACCAACCAGGCGATTCGCTGCCTGCTTGACGACACGGTGCCCCCCGAGCGGCTGGCCGCCCTTCTGAGGCAACTACTGGCAAACCAGATTCATGAGATCAACGCCTCGCTGCTCTGTCACCCACAGGACATTGAGGAGATAAAACAGTGCCTCGCCAATCAACAGGCAACACTCTGGAAGCTCCAGCCCGACGAAACAATCCCTGCGCAGACCCTTGTATTGAAAACCGATGAGGGTGATTTCCGTATTAGCTGGCACTCGATGCTCGATGCTTTTTTCAATCACGCAAAGGAATACCGGATAGACATTTAATTGCATCCGCCTGGCGTCCTGCACAACGCTACTTAACAACAATTGATCCACCCATGCACGTCCACCCAAGACAAAGGAACGCCCATGAGTCTTTCCAACAATCTTTCACAAGAACTTTCAAGAAGCAGCAGTATTGCCCACAAGCTGTATAAGCAGAGTTCAAGCAACGGCTCTAAAGATGGGGCTGACGCTGAATTATTCTATGAACTTGCCGTCAAGAACACTCTTTCCCAAATGGCGTATCTGGAACATAACCGCGTTTCGCATATGTTGCTCAAAAGTACTTTTGAGAGTTTCCAATAACATGCAATCGCTAGTTCGTGATTGGTTAAGTGGCTGTAGAGAACAACTCAGTTTGTTTGAGGGTGATGACCAAATCATGCTGAAACGTCAGGGAGACGCGTTGTTACTTAGCGCTCAACTGACCTCAATCCGCGCAGACACCACCACCTTGCAGCACTGGATGCGCCTGGGCGCGGCCAGCCTGAATCATTTCCATGGCGCACTGGCTCAAAAAGCTGACAGCGGCGCGTTATGGCTGATTCAGAAACTGCCAGTTGGGCAGGGAGAGGCTTACGTGCTCGGTTGCCTTGAGGCCCTGCTGAACCAACGCGACACCTGGCGCGCCACAGTCGCGCGCTTTGCTCGCCCGACTCAAAACCTCAAACCCACCTCGCTACGCTCACTGTCGTACTAACCCGAGAACCGACAATGCATAACAAGAACCATGAGCACAGTCGCTTACGCCGTGCTTCGCCCAAAGAATTTCCCTGGCGTAACGCTATTCTGCTTTCCTGGCTGCTGATCCCGGCACACACCGCATTGGCCGCCATCCCTTCCGATTGGAAGAACACCGCTTACGCATATGAGGCAGAACATAAGCCCTTGCGTGACGTGCTCGTCGATTTCGCTCAAGCCTTTGGTACTCAACTGCAAGTCGAGGGGCTGCTGGAGGGCAACGTCAATGGCAAGATCCGCGCTAATACCCCGCAATCGATGCTCGACAGGTTGGGGGTGGAACACCGTTTCCAGTGGTACATGTACAACAACACCCTCTATATCAGCACGCTGGACCAGCAAGAGTCTGCGCGCCTGGAAGTCTCTTCCGAGACCATTGCCGATCTCAAGCAAGCGCTCACGGATATCGGCTTGCTCGATAGCCGCTTCGGTTGGGGTGAGTTACCAGAAGACGGCGTAGTACTCGTATCTGGCCCTCGTCGCTATATCGAGCAAATCAAACAGTTCAGCAGTCAGCGTCGTTCGCCGGATGAAAAACAGAGTGTGTTGAGCTTCCCGCTCAAGTTTGCCAATGCAACGGACCGGCAAGTGGATTATCGCGGCGAGAAACTCAACATTCCGGGGGTGGCGAGCATTTTGCGAGGGTTACTGGAGCCTCGCGCCAACTCGACCCTCAATCGACTGAATCAGGGCTCCACGTCACAGCCTGCGCCCCTCGTGCCGAACATCCCAAGATTGGGCAATCCGTTGCTGGGGCAGATGCTGGGTGCAAACGGCCATACCGCGCCGTTGGACGCTCCACCCACACTCACACCGCGCGCTGCGGCGCCTGGCAGCCGAATTCGCGTTGAAGCCGATGTGCGCAACAACGCCGTGCTGATTTACGACCTGCCTGAACGCCTGGCCATGTACCGCGAGCTGATCACCCAACTCGATGTCGCGCGCAAACTGGTGGAAATCGACGCGATTATTCTCGATATCGAGCGCACGCAATTGCGAGAGTTCGGGGTGAACTGGGGCTTTCAGAACAGTCGGTTCCGCGGCGGCGTCAATATGGCTCCGGGCACTTCGTCGCAGCTGTCGATTGAAAACCGCGAGCGCTTCTACGCGGATATACGCGCGCTGGAAGCCAAAGGGTTGGCAAGCATGGTGTCCAACCCCTCCGTTCTCACGCTGGAAAACCAACCGGCGGTAATTGACTTCAATCGCACCCAATACCTGACACCGGGTCGAGAGAATGCCACCATTTTACCGGTCACTGTGGGCACCAGTTTCCAGGTTGTTCCCCGTGTCATCACCAGCCGTGGAGGTCACCAGATCCACCTGGCGGTGGATATTGAAGACGGTAATTTCGACGAAACCAACCCATCTCCCGGCAATCTGGATGTGCGCCGAGGCAAGGTCAGCACCCAGGCGGTCATGGAGGAAAAACGCTCGCTGGTGGTCGGAGGCTTCCACGTCACCGAAAGCAGCGACCAGCGCAACAAGGTGCCCTTGCTGGGCGATATTCCATTCATAGGCAAGGCGCTGTTTTCGTCGACCGAACGGCAGAACAACCGGCGTGAACGCTTGTTCATCCTCACTCCGCGCGTCATTGGCGATCAAGCAGACCCTTCACGCTACCTGCCCCAGGCGGACCAGGTCGAATTGCAAGCGGCCCTTGCACCTCTGGCCAGGCGCGATGCCCCTCACCCGCCCGTGATAAAGCGCAGCGATATCATCAGCACACTGGCGCATATGGTCAGTGGTGAAATCCCCAAGGGCTTCAAGTCTGCGCCAATGCCACTGGGGCTGAACACCTTGTGCAGCACCCGCGACATCCTGGCACTGAACACCGAACGCAGCCAGTGGTACACCGGCCCGGATTACAACGTGGCGGTGGTAGTGCTGAGCAACCAGTCCAAGCGCTATGCCCGTATTGACGAAAATGAATGCAGCACGCCGCAGACCCTGGCTGTGAGCGTGTGGCCGCGCGCCTGGCTGAAGCCGGGTGAAGAAGCCGAGGTATTTATCGCCATGCGCCCAGTGGTGAAGGATGAACACCTCAGCGTGCCCCGCCCCTCCTTGATCACTCCTGCTCCGAAGGCCACACCATGAAACATCGCCTATTGTGCGTCACCCTGATCGGCACGGCACTGCTCGTCGCCGGCTGCACGCCCACCTGCAGGGGCGACTCCTGCTCACGCCCTCAATCGAGCAAGGACAAGATGGTGATCTGGTGGCCACCTCAGATGCGCGCCGAACCTGGCCCCGCCGGGGAACGGGCGGACTACCAGACCATCTCGCTGGAACGGTGAGTCGCCAAGAAATGCCCGACACTCAACGCCAGGTATTTCTGGACAACCTGGTGAGCGGCGCTGCCGCTCACCTGGCACTCGCTCCCGGTATCACGGCCTGTGCACTGCACGCAGGCAAGCGTTCGGGGCTGGCGTTGCAGGTGGCGCGTGAAGCGTTGCAGGCCGGGCAATTGCAGCGGATGCTGGAGCGGCGCTTTGAGCAGGCCGTCGTATTTGATGGCTGTTTTATCTACCTCGACGCCCAACACACCTTGGTAATCTGGCACGCACTGTCCGCACCGCGTAGCGCGCTCGACAGGATCCTCAGCCGGATGCTATCGCTGGCCAATCTCGAAGCCCTGGACACAAGCTCCGGTCGCTGATCAGCGCCGCTCCAACTCTGGCAACTCCAAGGTTTCACGTTTGGCTTCATCATCGAGTTCACGCAAGGTGCGGTAGATCAGCGCCACAGCCTGCAAGGTTTCACGGGGAATGCTTGCGCCCAACTCCTTTGTGTAGAGCAACCGGGCCAGCCATACACATTGGATGACCGGCACCTCGGCGGCCTTCGCCTGCGCAATTAATTGGCGGGCCACGGCATCCGTACCTTTGCTCACCAACAACGGCAGCGGTGTCTTGCCGGGGCGGTAATACAAGGCGACTGCAAAGTGGGTCGGGTTGACCACCAACATATCGGCCTCTTCCAGCTTGGGCAGCTTGACCTTCGGTTCTTCCTGGGCCAATTGCTGCGCCAATGCACGACGTTGGCCCTTCACATGGGGGTCGCCTTCCATGTCCTTGTACTCTTTGACAACCTCGACTTGCGTCATGCGCATGCGCTTGGCGAAGAAGTGCTTCTGCAATGTAAAGTCGAGAATTGCCAGTATCAGCAATAGCCCAAGACAGGCATGCAGCAGGTAGCGGAACAATGCGATCAGTGCCAGGAGGTAACTTTGCAGATCGCTGTTGGCAAGGTTGATCAACGCCCCAAGAGAAGGCCAGACCACTACATACACGATCACACCCAAAAGCACGGCTTTGACGATGCTCATCAACAGCGTCATTAGCGACTGGGCAGAAAAAAATTGCTTGAATTGACTGATCGGGTTGAGGCGATTGAAATCGAGCTTCAGTGTTTCCGGGGCAAACAGCAGACCGAATTGCATCCAACTGCTGATCAGCTTGGTGGCAATCGCTACGCCGGCCATCAACAGGCCGAATGAGAAAAACACCACCAGGCTTTCAAACAGCACTTCTTCCAGCGCCCGCACAAAGGGCTGGTCAAGACGTGAGATCGGCAACACCATCAATTGCTGGAAACGCTGCAAGCTGCTCTCGGCGGTGAATAAGGCAATTTCACTGATGGCGGCCAGCACCAGCAACTTGGCCACATCCTGACTTTGAGCAACCTGGCCTTTTTTACGCTGATCGCGCAATTTCTTGGCTGAAGCCGGGTGCTTTTTTTCCCCCGAATCACTCATGGCATTGAAGCCTTAAATAAAAGGCCCAGCGAGTGTTTCAGATCATCCAACTGGCTCATACGTCCAACGATCAGGTCCTGCAGCAGCGCAAAGTACAACAGCAGAATACCGATACCCGCCAGACACTTCACGGGAGGTGCCAGCGTACTCACCTGTAACTGCTGGCTGTAGACCCCCAGCAGCGCAATGCCGAACTCCAGCAACAGCAGCACCGCAATAAAGGGTGCTGCGTAGAGCATCATATGCATGAAGGTGTCCCCAAGCAGGCCGAGGAATACGCTCATGCCATTCGGTGCAGGGAGTGGAAACCACACGGTGGGTGGCCAGATCAGGTAACTGTCCCAGATCACCTGGGTCAATGCGCCTAACCCCAACGTCACCATCAATAGAAAAATCGCCAATTGCTTGAACAGATGTCCAATCGGTGTGGCGTCCGGACCCAGTGAAGGATTGAGCTGACCACCCGCCAAGGCCCCGCGCTGGTTATCCAATAGCGCGCCCACCGCTTCGAACATCCAGAACGGCATCGCCAGCAGCACCCCCAGCAACAAACCCAGCGCTACCTCCTTGATTATCAGCGCCGCGAGTATCATCGCCGAGTAGTCCTGGCCCTCCAACATCGCGTGAATGCCCGGCGCCGGCATCAGCGCCATGACCATCACAAGGACGTGCCTGAGCATGCCGCGTATATGCTGGAAACAGAACGCAGCCACCAGGATGCAACAGGGGTAGATACGTGCCATGCCGATGACCAGGCTGGGCAGGTAGTCGAGATAGAGCAACACAGGCGAGACCTCAGTTCAGGGCCGAGCGGCCAATCATGTCGAAGGTCAAATTGATCAGTTGGATCAACTCCACGCCAATCCAGCGTCCCGTCAGGATCAATGTGATCCCTACTGCCACCAGCTTGATGCCAAACGGCAGCGTCTGGTCCTGGATCTGCATCAGTGCTTGCACCAGGGATGTCAGCACCCCCACCACCACAGCCACAATCAACGGTGGCGCCGACAGCACCACCACCAGCAACATGCCCTGCTTGAACAGCACGATCGGTTCCATACGCCACTCATAGATAGGAAAGGAACAAGCTGTCGAGCAACCGCGACCAGCCGGACACCAGCACGAACAACAGCAATTTGAGTGGCAGGGAAATGGTCATTGGCGAGACCATTTGCATGCCCAGTGCCAGCAGCAGGTTGGAGACAATCAGGTCGATGACGATGAAGGGAATGTAGATCAGGAAGCCGATCTCGAACCCTGCCTGCAGTTGCGACAGTACGAACGCCGGAATCAGCAGGATCAGGTCTTCGCGCTGCACCTCCCGCGCCATTTGCTCAGGCCACAGGCGTGTGGTGTTTTCCTGCAGATGCGTCAATACATCTGCATCCACATTGCGCAGCATAAATGCGCGCAACGGTTGGATGGCCTCACTGCCCGTCTGCAGAAACGTTTGCACGTTACTCATGTCCAGGGGTGAGACCTTGACGCTCTCGGCAATCTCATAGCCAACCGGCGCCATGATGAACAGCGTGGCCGCCAGCGCAATACCATTGATGGCCATGCTTGGCGGCACCTGCTGCACACCGATAGCGTTGCGGGTGATCATCAGCACGATGACGATCTTCAAAAACGATGTGCAGATGATCAGCAGCATGGGCATCAACGCCAATGCCCCCAGAAATACCGCCAGGATAAGGGGGTCTATCCCCTGAAGCGTCATGGGCCGAACATCACACGGGACAACTGCAACCCCAGGCGCCCGTCGACTTCCACCAACTGGCCCACGCCAATGGGCCGATCGCCGTAATACAGACCGGCCATACCGGGAGCATAACCAGCAATGCCCAGCACCGAGCCGGGCGCGAGGTTACGCAGTTCGCCCAAGGTCAGGTTCAGTGTTCCGCAGCGTACGTTCAGCGCCATGCTTAACTCATCGAACGGCTCATTGCCGAATACATCCATCACGGGCTCCTCTTCCTCATGTCCCGAGTGGTGGGGGGGTGCAAAATCTTCGTCCACAGACGTGTCCTCGATAGATGTAACAGTCAGACACAACTGCCTGGTGTCGTCGTCAATGCAGCCATGCAGCCGCTGCCTGCCAGCCTGTACATAACCGGTGCCCTGAGCTTGGAAAAAACTCTGCTCGAACACCAACACATCACCGGTGCGCAGGCTGCGTAGTTGTGCAATTGGTAACTTCATGCACCCGAGGGTGACGGCAATGGCCAGTTGAAAAGACGCCGGCATCGGCGCAGCAATGTCACGCCACGGTCCGGCCTCACACAAGGCCAGAAAGCTTTCACAGGCCAGCCAAACGTAACCGCCGACCCGGGAGCCTCCCAGGGTCACGCTGAGCAGACAGCCAAACTCCGTGGGGCGATCCGTTTCCAGCAAGCGCACATAACCCAGCAACGACCGTATCTCGGGGCTCAGGTGGTACTGATACAACGCCCAGAACCAGGAATCCGGATCGTTGCCAAACTGGGCCAAGGTCATCGGGCACTCACTCATCAGGCTGAGCAACGGCCCTGCTTCATCGAGCGCCAGCACACCACACGCCGTCTCAAAGCACACAGGCTTGCCACCGCCAGCAGACGCATGCCCCGGCTCAAGCCGCAACTCGCCGGCCTGCCCGGCAACCTGAAACGGCAGGCTTAGCCCGCGCCCCAATCGACGGCGGGCGGCAACCGTATCGCCATTCATCAAGGGAACTGTCAGTGCCGGCATCAGCATGCGCAACCGACGACAGGCAGACGCAGGCTCACCGCAAGGCCCAGCTCTCCTGCGAGGCGACCCTCACACTGCTGGCGTACGCCACTGAGCCAGCGCGCCGTAGCGTCCTGTTCCGCCTCCAACTCGATCGCCCAGCCCCCCTGCTCACGGCGCACGCTGGCGTTGATTCGCCCCAAGCGAGGCAAGTACAAAACCGCCTGCAACGGCCAATGCGAAGCGAGCTGCACACGAGGCGCCAGTTGCTCGGTCAGTGCCACGATCATGGCAATGTCAGACGACGCCTTCTTGCTGGACAAGGAAGCCCCCGCCCCAGAAGCATTACCGTCGTCGGTAAAGAGTTGGGCGAACACTCGCCCGAGTTCCAGAGGCACACCTCCTGTCGCGCGTGGCTCAACATCTTCGCGTGGCTCACGGGGACGTGGACGCTCCGTGGGTTTATTTGAAACCTGAGTCATGTCGGTTCCTCAGCAAGTAAACGGGACAATTCCTGAAGTTTTTCTACCTGCCGCAGGCACTCGGTGACCTGCTTCTGGGCGCTGCCAACGCGACTTTCTCTTTCACCCTGCTGGCTGCGTAACGCCTCCAACTGGCCCATGTCCCGTTGGGTGCTAGCAGAGAGGGATCGCTCCTTCGCACCCCACGATTTCAGAGCCTTCAGGCTCAGCACCTGACCCTGATGTTGACTGAACAATTGAGCACTCTTGCGGGCTTCCTCTTGCCGCGTTTGTTCAAGCGCATCCTGAGCCCGCTGGATATGTGCGAGCAGGGCCTGCTGGGCTCGCTTCGCCTCACGCAGGGCGCGCTCGGCCCGGTCAGCCCTATGCCTGCGCAGGCGCCGCAGCATTTCGACTTCACCAAGGTGCACATCAGAAGGGGACATGAGTGGTCAGATCCTTGAGTTGCTCCAGTGTCGTTTGCATGGGTGTCGGCTCACGCAGATCCTGGCGCAGGAAGCCATCGACCGCCTGACGACTGTCCACCGCCAAATCGGTCAGCGGATCGCTGCCTGGTTGGTACTCCCCCAATTTGAGCATCAGTTCGATCTGCTGGTACGCCGACAACAAACGACGCAATGCCGTACCCGCCTGGATATCCATGGGTTGCGCGACGTTGCTCAATATCCGCGAAAGACTTGCCAGTACATCCACCGCCGGGTAATGCCCACGCTCGGCTAATTTGCGCGACAGCACGATATGCCCGTCGAGTAGCGAGCGAACCTCATCAGCGACCGGATCATTCATCGAGTCCTGCTCAATCAGCACGGTATAGATCGCGGTAATCACGCCCTCACGGGTCAACCCGGCGCGCTCCACCAACCGTGGTAACAAGCTGTACACCGACGGCGGCAAACCTCCACGACCCAAGGGCTCACCGGCAGCCAGGCCGATTTCGCGCTGCGCCCTGGCAAAACGAGTCAACGAATCAATCAGCAGCAATACCCGCTGCCCCTTGCGCCGAAACCCCTCGGCCAACGCCGTGGCCGTGAACGCGGCACGGGCGCGCTCCATGCTGGATCGGTCGGAGGTGGCGCACACCAGCACGGCTTTGGCACGTAGTTGCTCATCCAGTTCATGGTCGAGAAACTCGCGCAGCTCCCGCCCCCGCTCACCGATCAGGCCGAAGACGATGACATCGCACTCCACGTTACGGGCGATTTCGGCCAGCAAAGTGGTCTTGCCGCAGCCCGCACCAGCGAATAGACCGACACGCTGACCTTCGCCAAGCGTCAACAACCCATCAATCGAACGCACGCCGGTAGCCAGCGCCCGGCTGATCCTCGGTCGCTCGGTGGGCAATGGCGCTTCACACAACACCGCGCTGGTATCCGGTAAGTCAGTCTCGACAAACGCACTCACGCCCTGCCCTGTAATCGGCCGTCCGAACCCATCCAACACTTGGCCCAACAGTGCCTCGCTGACGCGCACACGGTGCGATACCCCAAGGCGCTCCACGCTGGCACCTACCCGTACGCCTTCCAAATTTCCCAGGGCACTGAGCACCGCGTCCTGCTGATCGAAACCAATGATTTCGGCGAGCATGGAGTCGCCTGGATTTTTTTCCACTTGGCACAAGTCACCGATGCGCGCGTGGGGCAGCCGACACTGCAGCAGCATGCCGTTGACGCGTTGGATTCGGCCACGCATCGTCACCGGAGCAAAGCTGATCAGTGATTGGGCCTGGCGCTGCTGCCAGGCGTGGAGACGTGCCTGCATATCTTCACTCACCAGCGCACCTCGTAACGCTGCTCGCCATCGAAAACCACCTTGCCGTTATCGATCTGCACCAGTCGCAACCCTTCCACTTCGTCCCCAAGAAACAGTCGAATGCCCTCTTCCAAGAGAACGTGACCGTTCGGCCCTCCGACGATCTGAACAATCCTGAATGGAAGTGCGTTATCACGCACACGCACACGGCTGATCACCGGCACCGAGCTGTCGAACTGCTCACCAAAACGGCTGAGCATGCGCGTCACCAGTTCCACTTCGTCCTGGGAGACATCGCCATTGAGCGCGACCTGGCCATTGATCACTTGCAAGCTGACGCGCTGACCCAACTCCCGCTCGCTGAGCATCTTCAACAACTGCTGGCGCACCTCGAAGGGCGATGCCAATTCGTGCTTTTGAACCACAGGAGCCTTCAAGGACGCCTGTGCCTCGCGCTCCCCAGTGGAAACCATGCCAACCACAATGATGATGACGGCCAGCACTAACACCAGGCTGATCAAACGCTTTTGCTGCGAGTGGGAGATCGACGATAACTTCAGCTCCCACTCCGGCGCATTTTCGGTCGGTATCAGTGCCGGTTCAGGTGCTGCCACTGGTGCTGCTACCGGGGGCCAGGGCTGCTCGGCCAAGGTGACACACAGGCGCACGCCCCCCATTGAAAACGGTGAGTTCAGCTCCAGGTTCGCGATCTGGGCCAGTAGCTGCCCCTCAGGCCCCTGCAGCAACCCCGCTTCGGCCTGCACCAACCACTCGGCGTCCATAAACCGCAAGCGCGCATGCTGATCGACTACGCCCGGATCGTTTAAAACCAGGTCAGCGTCCGCATGGGAACCAATGCTCCACTGCTCCCCAAACAACGGCAACGCAGCGCCCTGGCGCAGCCCGTCAAGCACACGTAGCTCAAACATCTTCAAAACCTCCACGCTGGCCATGGCCAAGTACTCATGCCACCGCACCACGCATCAGTTCGTCCTGGCCCAGGTCGATGCGCCCCAGCACTTTGACCTTTGAGGTACTCCCTAACTCGGCAAACGACAGCACCGGGACATGGTTGAACTCTTCCAACAGCAAGGTCCGCAAGGGGCTGCGCAGGTCCTGCGCCACCAACATCACGCTCTTGCTCTTGGCCCTCAAACTAAAAGCTTGATTGAGCAGGTTGATCAACGCGGCGCTGTTGTCGTCGTCAAGCGCGAAAAACACACCCGTCTGAGTCTGTCGCAATGCTTCACGCAGGATGTTTTCAGTGTGTGGTGACAGCAGCCAGGCATGCAGACCGTCGGCCTCGCTGTACTGGTGGAAGATCTGCGCCTTGAGTGCAATTCGCGCATAGTCAGCCAATGCTTCCGGCTCACGCTCATGCTGGCCGTACTCGATCAGCGATTCGACGATCAGTCGCACAGCCCGCAGCGGTACCCCTTCGCTGGCGAGGCGTTGCAACACTGCCGAGAACCGTGACAGCGGCATGATTCGCTGCAGTTCCTGCACCAGTTCCGGCTGGTTGTGCTCCAGCCAACTGAGGATCGACTTGCTCTCCTGGATCCCCAGGAACTGAGGCCCACTGAGCATCATGGCCTGCTTCATGCGTTCAAGGATCAGGCTTGTCGCCGTGAAACGCTCCAATTGCGGATCATCAAGCAATGGATCATCCGGCTCCAGCCAGATCCATTCCTGCTCATCACGCTCAGCCAGCCCCCGTACTCCGTGCTCATGCTCACCCTTCAACGCGTTACGATCAACGGCAAGCAGGCTGACAACCGACGCCTTGACCATCGGCACTTCATGCACACAGAAACGCATCTCGTCGATGGCCAGCGAGTCATCGAGTTCGACTTCGAAGGGCGGCAGTGTCAGGCCGATGTTGGCAACCAGAGCATTTCGAGACTGGCGGATCCCGTGAATCAGCTCCATCACCTCCGGCGTTCCACGCAAAACTGGCGGAAACTGCAACAGGTAGGGGCGCGACGGGTCGAACCCGCGCAAGTCCTCTTTTCCGTTCTCCTCAGGACGCACGGCTTCGCTGGTTTCGGACGCGGGTTGCGCTTGTCGTTGACGCTGGCGCATCAGGTAATACCCAAGGCTGCCGGTTATGAGCGAAATAAAGACAAATACCCCGGTCGGCATGCCGGGCACTATCGCAAACGCGAGCATCCCCACCGAAGCGATCATCCAGCTCTTGGGCTCGCTGGTCATTTGCCGGGCGATTTCAGCGCCCATGTTGCTGACGCCCTTGCGCCCCTCCGGTGCAACACGGGTGATGATCATGCCGGCAGTCAGGGAGATCAGCAGCGCCGGAATCTGCGCAATCAGGCCATCGCCGATGGTCAGGACCGAATACAACGCCATCGAATCAGCCGCACTCAAACCGTGCTGAAACATGCCCGTAGAGAAGCCGCCCAAGAGGTTGACCACAACGATGATTAACCCCGCGATGGCATCACCCTTGACGAACTTCATGGCCCCATCCATGGCGCCGAACAATTGGCTCTCACGGGACAACTGCTCCCGCTTGTCTCGTGCTTGCGCGCCGTCAATCAGACCAGCACGCAAGTCGCTGTCGATGGACATCTGCTTGCCCGGCATCGCATCCAGACTGAACCGCGCCGCAACCTCGGCAACCCGCTCCGAACCCTTGGTGATCACCAGGAAGTTGACCAGGGTAAGGATCAGGAAAATCACCATCCCCACCGCCAAGTTGCCTCCCACCACGAAATTGCCGAAGGCCTCGACGATGTCGCCGGCGTCTTGCTCCAGCAGGATCAAACGCGTGGTTGCAATCGACAGTGCCAATCGAAACATGGTGGTCAACAACAGGATCGACGGGAAGGACGAAAATGCCAGGGGGCCCGGCAGGTAGAGCGCAAGAACGATCAACAGGCACGATATGCAGATATTGAGGGCAATCAGAATGTCCACCAGCCAGGTGGGCAGCGGCACGATAAAGATAAATACGATGGCCATGACCACCACAGCGCCCAACACCTCGGCGCGCTGTGCCACTTTGAGCAATATACGGTTGACGGCTGACACAGCCGTCACGTCATGGGCCTCGGCTCACCGGCAAACCGTAAGGGGCCACGCACGGCTCGGTCCAACTCACCGATCAGCGTCAAAAGAATCTGCAGGGACTCCTGGCGGACCCGCTTGTCGGGCCACAAGGCCAAGGGCAACTGCTGAAACAGCGGGTAGAGCGCATTGAGGGATGCCATTTGTCGGTCAACCGGACCGCCACCCAAATCGTTTCCCAACCGCAGCATTTCATCGACAGAGATACCGCCGCCGGCGTACCCCAGTATGCGTTGCAGCAAGCTCACGGCGTCATGCTCAATACTCAAACGCTGGATCAACGTGTGACAACCGGATAACACCGCGCTCAACTGCCCGCAGCTTTGCAGACCCAGTAGCAAAGTGCGCAACAAAGGTGTGGGCATTGACGACACCAGGGCCGCCAGGTCATCCGCCAAGGCCTTACGCATCGCGTTGAGCACGTCGCGAAACCGCTCGCCACCGTAATCACCCAGCAAAGCCTGCATCATGGTTGCCAAGGACTGGCGCGTGACCACACTAGCGTAGTAAAGCTGGCGCAGTTTCTGGCGCTCATGCGGGTCGGCCACAGCTGCCTGCAACGCCGTAGCAATGTTCAGGCCTGCCTGAATTTCCCCTTTGAACCGGAGTTGCAGCTGGGCAATGGCATCGCGTGCCAATGCAGCCTCGGACGGACGCACTTCGCTGTCTGCCTGGGCCGTCACGTAGTTGAGCACTACGAACGCACGCGCCGGGTCACCTCCCGCGAGGCTGACCAATTCCTCAGTACTGATGCTCTTGCGCAACTGCTCAATGATGCTTCGTGAAATGGAAGCCATGCTCTTCTGGGCCGGATGGCCCAACTGATTATAAAGCTGCACAAGCTGCTCAACCGGGCACACACGCAACCCCATCTTCCGCCCGCTCAGCGCCCGGCTGTTGAGCTCCACCTCCTGATTGAAAATATGTCCCATCTCATCAACGCCCTTCGCGGGCACAGGCACTGAGGAGGGGCTGGTAACCGCTTGATCCAAGGGGCGGATTGTTTGCACATCGTTGTTGGATTCAACTTTCATGGGCACGCCAGTACAGGGAGAGAGTGTGTCCCTCTGTGGCAGTGCCTATGCATACGGTTCCATCGAAATCTGATCGCACACAGCGTGTGAAAAAATTTGCACGAGCCTTCCGTGCTCCATGCAAAGTACTGCGTGAAATCGCCACGACTCAAAATATTTATATAAATAAATCAATAACTTACGATTTTTTTCTTTTGGCACAGGGAGTGCAAAAGGGTGCTGTCGACTCCCGCTCGACTGCGTCTACCCTAAGGAAAAAAATCATGAATATCCCTATCGGAGCTTTAGCTCAGCTCGTTGGCAGCTCACCTCAATTCATGCTTCACCTGACAGACGACCAGCAAAAAAAACTCAAACGTTTCATTCACAAGCGCGTACTCAATCCGGAAGATGCGGATGATCTTCTGCAACTCACGTACCTGGAAGCCTGGCGCAACCGCGAGCGATTCTGCGGGAATGCTTCGCTTAGCACCTGGATGTGCGGCATCGCACAGAACCTGATCCGCAATCACTTCAGGCGCATGTACGCCAAACCCGTACATTGCGAATTTGATGAGTCGTTGTGGCATGGCCACGAGGAAACCAACAACCTGGATTGGGAATTTGAGATCAACCGCCGCTTGGAGAACACGCTGAGCGCCATCGACCACTTGCCGACGGAAATGCGAAAGACGATGTACGCCTCGCTGGAAACCGACGGCAGTTACCAGGATACGGCCAACGTATTGGATATCCCTATCGGCACCGTTCGCTCCCGTCTGTCGCGTGCACGCGAACAGCTCAAGCGCGCCACCCACAACCCTTTTCAACCTTAAATCTGGCTGACTAGCCAAACGTTGGGCGACAGGGATATTTGCCCAACCGAATCAGGCCTCTTGCATGCGCGCAAGAAAGAGCGCCAATCTCCCAAACAGCGCAAAGACCGAGCCCAGTGTGTAAACCCACTTGATGTCATGAGCATCCGCCCGGTGTCCCAGCAGCGCCGCCATCCCGGTAAAACCAAACATCCGCCCGAGCAATCCCCCGGCAATCATCCGCACGTTCCCCAGCCCCATACCTGTGTAGACGCCGCCTACGGCCAGCCAACACGGCCATTTTCGATAAACAATTGAAAGCGTAGAAAAATTCTTAATAAAAATGCTTGACGCATTCCCGTTCTGCGCGAATAATGCGCGCCACTTGGCTACATAGCTCAGTTGGTTAGAGCATAGCATTCATAATGCTGGGGTCCGGGGTTCAAGTCCCTGTGTAGCCACCAAGTACTAAAAACGGCTTACCGAAAGGTAGGCCGTTTTTTTATGCCTGTAGAAAAGTGCTGAGGCATACTCGCAACGGTCTACCTCCACGACGCTGCGCTGAACCCCATAGGACATCCCTTCATGAGCCTTGATGTGTTCGTAATCATCATGCTGGGCGCTGCGCTGCATGCCACGTGGAATGCAGTGGTCAAGGGGGGTGACGACAAGCTGCTGACCACGTGCATGATCGCGTCCTTCGCTTCACTGATCGCGCTGGCGGTCATTCCGTTCCTGGCAGTGCCTGCGACGCAAAGCTGGCCCTTCATCGGCGCGTCGGTGATATTCCAGGTGCTGTATTTCGTACTGGTCGCCTCGACCTACCGCGTTGCCGACATGAGCCAGACCTACCCGATCATGCGGGGCACCGCGCCGTTGCTGGTGGCGACGGCGAGCTTAGGGCTGCTGTCCGAATCCTTGTCCGCATTTGCCTGGCTCGGCATTGCCGTGATCTGCATCGGTATTTTGAGCATGGCAGCAGCCCCTTCAGCCGGTCAGCGTAAAGGGATACTCCTTGCGCTGCTTAACGCGGCTGTCATCGCGGGCTACACCCTCATCGACGGAATAGGTGTGCGCAAATCCGGTGCCCCGGCGGCCTACACGTTGTGGATATTCCTGTTGACCGGCATCCCACTCGGCGCATGGGCATTGGCCCGCCGTCGACGCGAATTCAGCCGCTATCTGGCGCGTCACTGGCGCCCCGGCGTGATAGGTGGCTTCGGAACCGTCGCGTCCTATGGCCTGGCGCTGTGGGCTATGACCGCGGCCCCCATTGCCACGGTTGCGGCGCTCAGGGAGACCTCGATTCTGTTTGGCGTCGTGATCTCGGCGCTGGTGCTCAAAGAGCAGTTGACCCGCGCCCGCATCGTGGCAGCGTGCATCATTGCCGCCGGGGCGATGGTGTTGCGACTGGGCTGACGCGTCGACAAACAAATCTTCCATCACCCTATCAAATGAGACAGCTTCTCAATAGTATGCCCGCTATCCGCGCAATGCAGCATCAAGGTATCAGGGGCCATGGAGACAGGGACGCCAGGGGATCAGGAAAAACTCAGCGCCGTTTTCATCGGGCAGCGCAGTGCGTTAATCCGTATGCTGTCGCGCGTCGTCGGCTGTTCGAGCCAGGCGGAGGACTTGGCCCAGGAAACCTATCTGAAGGTAGCTAAGGCGCTGTACACCCGCCCGATCGAACACTTGAAGCCGTTTCTTTATCAAACTGCGCAGTATCTGGCCTTTGATCATTTGCGCAGTGTGCGCAGTAAAAGGCGCTACGAGTGCCACTTGGCCGAAAGCCTGGTTGTCGAGGTGCCCACAATGGCACCCGGACCGGAGAGCCAGGCTCAGGGCCAGCAGCAACTGCAGCGGTTTCAACAGGTGCTCGCTACCTTGCCCAAACGCCAGCAACACATCCTGGTATTGCATCGACTGCACGACCTGTCCCAAGGCGAGATCGCCCAGCGCCTGCAGGTGTCGTTGAGTACGGTGGAAAAAGACCTGCGCCAAGCCCTCACTGCCTGCGTCAAGCAAACGACCTACCATGATTGACCGTCCCGTCATTCCCGAAGCAGTACGTGAGCAGGCGGCTGATTGGTTCGCCCTGCGCGATGAAAGTGCGCGCAACCTCATCACCCGTCAGCGCTTTGAGCAGTGGCGCGCGGCCGATCCCCTGCACGCCACCGCCTATGCCGAAGTGGAGACGCTGTGGGAAGCCCGCGCCTTCGAACAAGCCTTGAAAGACCTCGCCGTCGACCTTGAATTGCCCCCTTCCCCGGTAACCACCAAGCCTCCCAAGACACGTTTTGTGGCTGCCGCCGCGACCCTGTTGCTCGCACTGGGCATCGGTTGGATGGCCGACGTGCCGATGCGCCTGCAAGCCGATCACATGACCGACGTCGCGCAGCTGGAACGCTTTGACCTGGAAGATGGCTCTCACATCGTGCTGGGCAGCCACAGCGCAATCAGCACCGCCTTCGACGGCGCCCAGCGGCGCATCAAGCTATTGCGTGGCGAGCTCTACGTCGAGGCCGCCCACGACTCTAAACGCCCACTGAGCATCGAGACCAACGAGGCCAGCGTAACCGTGGTCGGCACGCAATTCAGCGTCAGCCAGCGAGACTCGGAGGTCACTGTCGCCGTGCGCGAAGGCCAGGTGCGCTTCGCCAACCGCAAGGGCGAGCAGAGCCTGCTGCAGGCGGGTAACTGGCAACAGCTACGAGATGGTCAACTGCAACCGCGGTCCCTGGAAGGCAGTGAACGGCAGATGGCCTGGATCAACGGGCGACTGTCATTCCAGAACGCGCCATTGGTGCAGGTGCTGAAAGAGATCCAGCGTTACTACCCGGCGCCGATCCTGTTATTCAACGATGCCGCCGCCGGTGAGCGGGTCAGCGGGAATTACCAGTTGGACGACCCCCTGGCGATCGTACAGGCGTTGAGTAAAGTCACGTCCACCCACGCCCAGCGACTGCCCGGTGGCATCCTGGTGATTCGCTGACACAGAGCCCCCGATACCTTCGAAAAGTTTTACGGCTTTCGAAGGTTCAACCCGTCAAGAACTTTGCCTTTGCAAATCATTCCTATTTCTAACGGGGCTCACATGCACTTTCCAACACTCAATCCGACCCATGCCCGCAGCATGCTCGCGCTCGCCATCTGCCTGGCGTGCAGCCCGGCGGTTGCGGTGGAGCCAGCAGGCCAGCCAGCCACTCGCGAAGCGGCGGACACCCGCAGCTTCGCGATAGCGCGTCAGTCGCTGGTCAATGCCCTGGATCAATTGAGTGTGCAGAGCGGGCTGCAAATTGCCTACGCGGCGGACCTCGCTCAGGGCGTCGAATCGCCCGGCGTCAGCGGCCGCATGACCGCCCTGGAAGCGCTGGCCCAACTGCTCAAAGGCACGCCCCTGAGCTTCGAGCCCAACGGCCCCAACGCGGTGATACTGAACCGCACCGAACAACCCGGCGCGGCCTTGCAACTGGGCACCACCACGGTGATCAGCAACCAACTGGGCACCGTCACCGAAGGCACTGGCTCCTACACCCCGGGGACCATCGCCACGGCTACGCGCCTGGTACTGACGCCCCGGGAAACACCACAGTCCATCAGCGTCGTCACGCGCCAGCACATGGATGACTTCGCCCTCGACAGCGTTGACGACGTGATGCGCCACACGCCCGGTATCACCGTTTCGGCCTACGACACCGACCGCAGCAACTACTATTCGCGCGGTTTCTCGATCAACAATTTCCAGTACGACGGCATCCCCTCGGCCGTGCGCAACGTGGCCTATTCGGCTGGCAACACCCTGAGCGACATGGCGATCTATGACCGTGTCGAAGTACTCAAAGGCGCCTCTGGCCTGCTAAGCGGCGCCGGTTCCCTGGGCGGCACCATCAACCTGGTACGCAAGAAACCCACGTCGGAATTCCTCGGCCATATCACCACCGCGGCGGGCACCTGGGATCACTACCGCACGGAAGTGGACGTCAGCGGCCCACTGACCGAAACCGGCAATGTGCGCGGGCGGGCAGTAGCGGCATATCAGGACAACAAGTCCTGGATCGACCGCTACTCCAACAAAAGCTCAGTGTTCTACGGCATCCTCGAATTCGATCTATCGCCCGACACCCTGCTCACCGTGGGCGCCGATTATCAGGACAGCAAACCCAAAGGTTCGACCTGGTCCGGCAGTTTCCCGCTGTTCAACTATTCGGGTGCGCTCAACGACGCCAAGCGGTCTTTCAGTAATGCCACCGACTGGAGCAGTTGGCAGCAATACACCCGCACGGTGTTCGCGAACCTGGAGCACGACCTCGGCGACGGCTGGGTCACCAAGCTGCAACTGGACCACAAGCTCAATGGCTACGATGCCCAGATGGGTGCGATCCAGTTCTACCAGCCGGCAGCGGATGGCACTGCCGACATTAACGCCCAGCGCTACAAAGGCGAGACCACCAGCGATTCCGCCGACCTGTACCTCAGCGGTCCGTTCAACTTCCTCGGTCGCGAACATGACCTGGTGGTCGGCGGCTCCATCAGCACCGCCCACTGGAAGGGCAAGGGCTATTGGGACGAAACCTTCCCCACCGCCAACCTGGTCGACTACTTCAACTGGCACGGCAACCTGGCCAAGCCGGACTGGGGCGTGGCCTCACAAGTCATCGACGACACCATTCGCCAGACCGGCATGTACGTCACCACCCGCTGGAACCTCACCGACGATCTGAAACTTTTGCTCGGCGGGCGCGTGGTCGACTACACCCTAACCGGCACCACTGACACCTACCGAGAGACCGGGCGTTTCATTCCCTATGCCGGGGCCATCTATGACCTCACGGACAACCTGTCGGCCTATGTCAGCTACACCGATGTGTTCATGCCCCAGGAAAGCTACAACCTCGACCGTAACCGCAAGCTGATCGACCCGGACGAAGGCGAGAACTACGAAGTGGGCCTGAAGGGCGAATTCCTCGACGGTCGCCTGAACGCCAGCCTGGCGTACTTCGAAGTCAAGGAAAGCAACCGCTCCCTGCCCGACGATGCATACAACAACCAGACCCCAACCCCGCCCAACTTTGCCTTCAAGGGTACCGACGCGACGACCAAGGGCTATGAGCTGGAGCTGTCCGGCGAAATCGCCCCCGGCTGGCAGTTGCAGGGCGGCTACACCCACAAAGTGGTGCGCGACGATGCCGGCAAAAAAATCTCGACTTTCGAGCCCGAGGACCAGGTGAGCATGTTCACCATCTACAAGCTCAAGGGCGATCTGGACAAAGTCAGCGTCGGCGGTGGCCTGCGCTGGCAGAACACGGTGTGGCAGGACATCTACAACGGGCCCAAAGGAACGACGGACGCGTTTTCCCAGGAGTCCTACTGGGTGGTGGACTTGATGACGCGCTACCAATTCACCAAAAACCTGTCGACGACGCTGAACCTGAATAACGTATTCGATAAGTACTACTACACCAACGTGGGTTTCTATAACTCCGCCATCTACGGCGCGCCGCGTCACTTCATGCTGACCACCCGCTGGGACTTCTGATCACTTGAGCCACACGGCCTACCCCAGGGTAGGCCGCTTTTGACGCCCTCCTTTGCCACTGTTAGTGTCCCAGCCTCCCCACACACGGAGTGCTCACTGCGACGCACCTGTAAACCGCTGCCCCCAAGGACAACAGATCATTCTCAAAATGAACGGAGTTCAGCACGTGCTTTCGATTTCTCGCCGTCAGTTGTCGGTTATTGCCGCAGCCCTGGCCCTTGCGGCCTGTCACACCCCGGTCAACGAACAGCCGCCGGCACCGGAGCTGGGCTCGGGCTATCGCACCGACCTGATCACTCAACACGCCGAACGCCATATGGCCGCCGCCGCCAACCCGCTGGCCGCCGAAGCCGGGCGCGAGATGTTGCGCAAAGGCGGTTCGGCGATTGATGCAGCGATCGCCATGCAGGCGGTGTTGACCTTGGTGGAGCCGCAATCCTCCGGCATTGGCGGCGGCGCGTTCATCATGCTGTGGGACGGGAAAAAGGTGCACGCCTATGACGGTCGGGAAACGGCGCCGGCAGGCGCGACGGAGCGGTTGTTCCTGAACGCCGACGGCACACCGATGACCTTCACCGACGCGCAGATTGGCGGGCGCTCGGTGGGTACGCCCGGTGTGCTGCGCGCCCTGGAGATGGCCCATAAGAAGACCGGTCAACTGCGATGGGCCGAGCTGTTTGAGCCAGCGATTCGTTTGTCGGAACAGGGCTTCGCCATTTCACCACGCTTGCACAGCCTGATCGCGGCTGACCGATTTATTGCGCAATCGCCGGAGATGGCCGCCTACTTTCTGAACGCCGATGGCACACCCAAAGCCACCGGCACGCTGCTGAAAAACCCGGCGCTGGCCGCCGTGTTCAAGCGCATCGCCAACGAGGGCCCTGATGCGCTGTACCACGGGCCAATTGCCGATGAAATTGCGCGCAAAGTGCAGGGCAATCGCAATGCGGGCAGCCTCTCCCAGGCCGACCTGAAGGGTTACGCCGCCAAGGAGCGCGAACCGCTGTGCACCGACTACAAACGCTGGAAAATCTGTGGCATGCCGCCGCCGTCGTCAGGCGCGGTTGCGGTCGCGCAGATCCTTGGTACGTTGCAGGCCCTGGAAGCCCGCGACCCGCGCCTGGCTATCGCACCGATGACACCGATAAAAAGCGCGTTGCCTGCCGGGTTTGAGCCGACGCCCGAGGCCGTGCACCTGATCGCCGAAGCCGGTCGCCTGGCCTTCGCCGACCGCGCGCTGTACCTGGCTGATTCAGACTTTACGCCGGTGCCGACCGCCGGCCTTGTCGCGCCCAACTACCTGGCCCAACGCGCCGCGCTGATCGGTGAGCGCAGCATGGGCATCGCCAAGCCAGGCCAGCCTGCGGGCATACAAGTGGCCTACGCGCCGGACCGTTCGCCATTGCGCATTTCCACCTCCCAAGTGGTGGCCGTGGACGACATGGGCGGCGCCGTGTCGATGACCACCACGGTGGAAGCCGCGTTTGGCTCCCATGTGATGGTCCAGGGCTTTTTGCTCAACAACCAGATGACCGACTTCTCATTCATCCCCGAAGAGAACGGTCAGCCGGTAGCCAACCGCGTACAACCCGGCAAACGCCCGCGCTCGGCCATGGCGCCGACCCTGGTGTTCGACCGCGAGAGCGGTGAGTTGCTGGCCACGGTCGGTTCGCCGGGCGGCTCCCAAATCATCGAGTACGTGAGCAAATCCCTGGTGGCCATGCTCGACTGGAACCTCGACCCCCAAGCCGCCATCAGCCTGCCCAACTTCGGCAGTCGCAATGGCGCTACCGAGTTGGAGGCCGGTTTGTTCAGCCCAGGGCTGAAGCAGGCGTTGAAGGACAAGGGCCATGCACTGAGCGAGATCGACATGACCAGCGGCATACAGGCCATCGTGCTCAAGCGGGACGCCCAGGGCAAGGTATCGCTGAGCGGTGGCGCCGACCCTCGTCGCGAAGGCGAAGCGCTCGGCGACTGACTTTATTGAACGGAGGTGATCCCTTGCATCAGGCTGAAAATCTCGTTGCCATCCCTGGCATCGACCACGGTTTCTGTTCGATAGATGACCCACTGCGCCCGGATGACGTGTTCATCTGCAAGCAAGTGCACAGCGCCTCAGTGATTGAATGGCAGGCGGGCCAGGTACCCAACACGATCGAGGCCGATGGTGTGTTGACGCACCACGCTCACCCGATCGCGGTGATCACCGCAGATTGCCTGCCCATTCTGTTCGCGTCGAAAACGGGCGAACGGGTCGCCGCAGTACATGGCGGTTGGAAGGGGCTGCAACGCGGGATTATCGCCAACGTCATCCAGCGCTTTGCTGCCGAGGGGATACCAGCCAACCAGTTGCAAGTGGCTATCGGCCCTTCGATCAAGCCGTGCTGTTATGAGGTGAGCGAAGGGTTTATTGCCGAGTTCCAGATTGACCAGGGGCACCTGTGGCAACACTGCATGGCACCGTGGAGCTTGGAGCAACCGGCACCGCTGCGGTCACCGGAAATTAGCCCGCCCCATGCAAGGCAAGCAGGTAGCGCATGGTTTGACTTGAGCGGCTATGGGTTGTTGTTGCTGCAAGCGGCGGGTATCAAGCGAGAGCAGATCGACGTGAGCGAGGTATGCACTTACTGCACCTCGCCGACGTTTGCCAGCTATCGCAGGAGAACCCATCACCCGGCGGAAGCGAAGACGTTGATTTATTCGTGGATTGCTCGTAAACCCTGACGAACCTACGCCCCCTTGTGGCGAGCGGGCTCGCCACAGGTATTTACCCCATCCGTTAGCGGCTGATCTTCAACCCCTTACGCCCCGCATGCCGCTCCAGCGCCAGCTCAATCAACCGGCTCACCAACTCGCTGTAGCTCATCCCCGCCGCCTGCCATAACTTGGGGTACATACTGATGCGGGTGAAGCCGGGCAGTGAGTTAATTTCGTTGATCAGCACTTCGCCGTCGTCGGTCAAGAACACATCGACCCGCGCCAAGCCTGCGCAGCCGAGCACGTCAAACGCTTCAAGGGCCAAGCGGCGAATACGCTCACTGGCTTCATGGCTGATATCAGCCGGCACCACCACCTGGGCCGCCTGGCCGTCGATGTATTTGCTGTCGTAGGAGTAGAAACCGCCGCTCACCACGATCTCGCCGCAGCCGCTTGCAACGGGGTTTTCGTTACCCAGCACCGCGCATTCTATTTCGCGGCCGCGCACGGCGGATTCCACCAGCACCTTTTGATCAAACCCCAGGGCCAATTCAACGGCGGCGTGGTACTCGGCCTCGTTGCCAACCTTGCTGACACCCACCGAAGAGCCCTGGTTGGCCGGTTTGACGAACATCGGCAGGCCGAGTTTATTCACCGCAGTTTCAAAGGAAGTGCGCGCGGCGTTGCTGCGGGTCAGGGTAATGAACGGCGTCACGGCAATGCCGGCGTCGCGCAGCAAGCGCTTGCTGATGTCCTTGTCCATGCACACTGCCGAGCCGAGCACGTCGGAGCCGACGAAAGGCAAGTCAGCCATGCGAAGCAGGCCTTGCAGGCAGCCGTCTTCGCCGAGGGTGCCGTGGACGATGGGAAAGATCACGTCGATGTGTGCCAGCAGGCCGTTGCCGGAGGTTTCCACCACCTGCTGGCTGGCTTTGCCGGGCACCACCGCCAGTTCGCGGTTGGATTGGTTAAGGGCGATGAGTGCCGGGTTTTCCTGGTTGATCAGGAAGTTCGAGGTGTCGTTGAGGTGCCAGTGGCCGGCCTTGGCGATGCCGATCAGGACCGGCTCAAAGCGTGCACGGTCAAGCGCATCGACAATATTGCGCGCCGACTGCAACGAGACCTCGTGCTCAGCCGAACGACCACCAAAAATAATCCCCACCCGCACCTTGCTCATGACTCGCCTCACTGTTGAAAGTAAGGCTTCTTACCATGGGCAGTCAGCGATTCGCTACCAGATGTGCGCCGAACAACACGTAGCAACCGCCGGCAAAACGATCGAGCCATTTGCGTGAGCGACTGTAGAGGTTGGCCATGCGCGCACTGGAAAACACCAACGCCACGCAGGAATACCAACTGAACGACAAGCTGGCCATGGTGATCACCGCCAGGGTCAGCAGCATCGGCGACGGAGACGGCGGCATGGTGGAGGCGAAGATGGTGGCGACGAACAACGCGGCCTTGGGGTTGGACAGGTTGCCCAACAACCCCAGGCGCCACGCGGAAAACAGCGAACGTCGCGTGTCATCCGGCAATAGGCTCTGGCCCATCGCCGGTGCCGAGCGCTTGAACAGTTTCAGCCCCAGGTAAATCAGGTAGCAGCCGCCGATGATCTTGAACGCCAGGTACAACATGGGCGCAGCGGTAAACAGCGATTTGATGCCCAGGCCACCCGCCAGCCCCCACATGATCGTGCCGGTGGACACGCCCGCCGAAGCCACCACGCCATGGCGGCGCGAACAACTGGCAGCCAACTGTGCCGTGTTGAAGAAGTTGGGCCCAGGCGTGATCACCGCCACCGTCCACAGCAGGGCCAGCGAGACCAGGGGAGCCACGTAGGCGGGGTTGATAACTTCCATTGGGCAGCTCCATCAGCGCAGGGACGAGCAAGGAGAATAGACCTCGCCCACCGCCTGCACAATCGTACAAGACCCCGGCAGACAAGGGTTGCAGACTGGGTTAACGTATTTCCATCTCTTCTTGTGACACGCCACCATGGGCAACCCCACCCACACTCTCGACTGGCTGCACCGCGCCCCGCATGCCAGCGGCCTGGATCGTATCGAGGCGTACTTTGCGGGCTTTGCGTTCGATCCACATCGCCATGACACCTACGCCATCGGGCGTACCTTGTCTGGCGTGCAGAGTTTTCACTACCGCGGCGACATGATCCACAGCCTGCCCGGCACGACCATGGTGCTTCATCCCGACGAGACCCACGACGGCCACGCCGGCAGCGACGAAGGCTTCAAGTACCGGATGATCTACGTGGAGCCGTCACTGATTCAGCAGATACTCGGCGGCAAGCCGCTGCCGTTTATCCCCAGTGGTTTATCCACTGACCCAAGGCTGTTCCGCGCCAGCGAAGTGCTGCTGCAGAACCTCGATCATCCGATTGACCCGTTGCAGGAACAGGACGCGATGTTCGACCTGGCCCATGCGCTCAACAATGCGTCGGGGGCGATCGTCAGCCGTAAGACCTTCGATTACGTAGCCGCCGAGCGCGCCCGGGAGTTTATCCACAGCACCCTGGGCCGCAGCATCACCCTGGACGAAATCGCTGATCACGCTGGCCGCGACCGCTGGGCATTGTCGCGGGATTTTCGCGTGCTGTTCGGCACCAGCCCCTACCGCTACCTGACGATGCGCCGCCTGGACCTGGTGCGCAGTCTGCTGGCGCAGGGACAGTCGCTGGTGGACGCCGCGCTGATCGCCGGCTTCACCGACCAGAGCCACATGACCCGGCAGTTTCGCAGCACCTACGGCATGCCGCCGTCCCGGTGGGTGAAGATGCTCGGGCGCTGAGTCAGCGTTTTAAACATGCACTCTAAATGTGGGCTTGCTGTGATGAGTTCGACATGGGATGGCGCTCTTTCAGCGCCAGCACCAACACCGCTCCCACCAGCGCAATCGCCGCACTCCACCACAACGCCAACTCGATCCCACCCGCATTGGCCACCGACACCAACACCGCCAACCCCAACGCGCCACCAATCTGCTGGCTGGTAGACGCCATCCCCGCCGCCACGCCCTGCTCCCCAGGACGGATGCCTAGCCCGGCTGCCACCCACATCGCCGTCCACGTCATGCCCTGGCCAATGCTCAGGATGAAAATCCCCGGCAGCAGGGACCAGAATCCCACCCCGGTGGGCAATGCCCAACACACCAGCGCAATCCCCACCGCGCCGGCCAATTGCCCGCTGACCAAGGTGTTGCGCAGCCCCAGCCGCGCCATCGAGCGTTCCGCTAGCCAGATGCCAAATGTGCACACCAAGGTTGCCGGCAAAAACGCCAAGCCCGCTTGCAAGACGCTGTAGCCGTAGACCTGCTGGTAATACAGCGCCAGGAAGTAGTACTGCACGCCAAAGCTGCTCATGAACACTGCCGTCAGTACCATGGCCATGCGCAATTCTCGATAAGCGAGCAAGCGCAGCGGCATCAGCGGATCGCGGCCGCGATGTTCAATCCAGGCGAACAGCCCCAGCAATGCCACAGCCAAGGCGATACAACCGAGGGTCGACGGTGCCGCCCAGCCCCACTCGGGGCCTTGCACCAGGGAAAACACCAGCAACGTACCGCCGACGGTCACGGTCAGCGCGCCGCTGATATCGAAATTACGGCCGTGGGCCCGCGCGCCATCGGCAGGAATCCAATAACGCGCCGCCCATGCACAACCGCCAGCCAACGGCACGTTGACCAGAAACACCGCCTCCCAACCCCACACCTGGGTCAGCACACCGCCGAGCAAGGCGCCGAGCGCCAACCCCGCGGCTGACGCTGCGCTCCATACCGCGAACGCACGGTTGCGTGCCGGCCCTTCGGCGTAGTGGGTGTTGATCAACGCCAGGGTCGCCGGGAACAACAGCGCGCCGCCCACGCCCTGCACTGCTCGCGCCAACACCAGCAACACCGCGCTGCCGCCGACCACTGCCGCCAGCGACGACAGCGCATACAGCGACTGGCCCACGCGATACAGGCGGCGCTTGCCCAACAAGTCAGTGGCACGGCCACCCAGCAACAAGAAACCGCCAAACGCTACGCTGTAGGCACTGACCACCCACTGCAATTGCTGGGCAGAGAAATCCAAGTGAGTGCCGATCTGCGGCAGCGCCACAAATACGATGGTGGCATCAAGGGCGATGATCAACTGAGCGGTGGCCAGTAACGCCAGCATCCAGCCTGAAGGTCGAGAGGGAGACATCACAGCGTCCTGTCCGAAAATGAAGTGCCGCCAGTGTCTTTTATGCCGACCAAGTGATAAATAGCCCTACCACTCTTTCAGTAATGACTTTAATCATGGATCTGAATGCTGTTCGCCTACTGGTCCGCGTGGCCGAAGCCCGCAGTTTTACCCGTGCGGCGGGTGATCTGGGGCTCACTCAGTCGGGCCTATCCCGCGCCATCTCACGCCTGGAAAACGAATTGGGCGTGCGCCTGCTGCAACGTAATACGCGCAGCGTCAGCCTGACCCCCGATGGCCAGATGCTCTACGAGCGCAGCGCGCCGCTGCTGGCGGAACTGGCCGAAACCGAAAAGCTGATGCTCGACCGTCGCTGCAGCCCATCGGGCCTGTTGAAAATCAGTACACCTTCATTGTTCGGCCGCAAGGTGGTGATGCCGGTCATCGGCGAGTTGACCTTGCGTTACCCCGAGTTGCGCATCGAAGCCGTAATGACCGACCGCCTGGTGGATATCGTCGATGAAGGCTTCGACGCGTTGTTGCGCACCGGAGAAATCCAGGACCAACGCCTGATCGCCCGCAACCTGGCACCCCTGCGATGGATCACCGTTGCCGCACCCGCCTATCTGGCGCGCTTTGGTACTCCGCAGACAATTGATGAACTCAAGGACCACCACTGCCTCACCGTGCGCAACTTACGTACCGGCCGTATGGTGGATTGGCAATTCATGATCGACGGCAAAGTGCAGGACGTCAGTGTCGAGGGGCGGCTGATCTTTGATATCGGTGATGCGATGGTCGACGGCGCCGTGGGAGGCTTTGGCATTGCCCAGGTAATGGATTTCGCCGTGCGGGATGACCTGGCCACAGGACGCCTGGTGCCAGTATTGGAGACAGTCGCCGGGCGCAGCCGGGGCATCTCGTTGGTCTACCCGCCATCCCGGCAGTACTCGCCAAAATTGATGGCGTTTGCCGAGGCGCTGGCAAACGCACGCTGGTGAGGCTTAGAGCTGCCGCCCCACAATCGGCTGGCCGATGCTCAGGAAATTGCCGCCGGCTACATGGTGCAAAGTGCGCAACTCATCATGACCTTCAAAGTGCCAGTGGCCTTCACTGAACACCCGCTCGTCGGCATAGGCCGCGACCACTTCGCCGAGGAACAGGTCATAGGTCTGCTGGTTGTGGGGTTCGGGAAGCAGGCGACATTCCAGCCAGGCTACGCAGCCTTCCAGCAAGGGCGCATCGGTGTGTTCACCGCTGAAGGTTTGCAAGCCATACGTGGCGAACTTGTCGCGCTCGGTGCCGGTGGTATTGCCGACTGTCTGAACCAGATCGGCCTGGACCGCGCAGGGCACCTGCACCACGAACGTGCCGGCGCCTTCCAACAGCTGACGGGTCCAGGTGGCCTTGTCCAGCACCACAGCGACTTTCGGCGGTTCGAAGTCCAGCGGCATGGCCCAGGCCGCCGCCATGATATTGCGCTGGCCGTTGTGGGCCGCACTGACCAGCACGGTCGGGCCGTGGTTGAGCAAGCGATAGGCCTTGGACAGCGGAACGGGGCGGCAGTGGGCAGGGCTCATGGAGGATCGGCTCTTCTAAACGGAAAAACCTACGATACCTCAAGCATGAGCCCTACGGGTCAGGTCGACAGTTGGTTCGCGAATTGCCCCACAGCGCTGACCACCTTCTGTGCGCCGTCCTGGATCTCCACAATCACCGTGCCCGCTTCCGCCGCCAGGGCCAGACCTTGCTCGGCTTGCAGACGGCCGTCGGTCATCAGGGCTACCGCATCGCGGGCCATGTCCTGGTTCTGACGCACCACACCGACGATTTCCTCGGTGGCTTTGCTGGTACGCGACGCCAACTGGCGGACCTCATCGGCCACTACCGCAAAACCGCGGCCCTGCTCGCCGGCGCGCGCTGCCTCGATGGCCGCGTTGAGCGCCAGCAAGTTGGTCTGCTCGGCGATGCCGCTGATGGTCTTGACGATGGTGCCTATCACCTGGGATTGCGCGTTCAGCGCCTCAATGCCTTCACCGGCCTGTTGCATGTGCGTAGCCAGATCGCGCATCACTTCCACCGCCTGAGTCACCACCGTGGTGCCGCGTTGGGCGCTGTTGTCGGTTTGCAGGGAGGTGGTGTACGCAATGTTCGCGGCGTCGGCCACCGTTTGTTCACGGTTGACCTGATCGGTGATCACCGTAGCGAACTTGACCACTTTGTACAGGCGTTCATTGGCGTCCATCACCGGGTTGTAGGTAGCTTCCAACCACACCACATGCCCACGGCTGTCCACACGTTTGAAGCGCGCGGCGACGAACTCACCGTTGTTCAAACGATTCCAGAAGTTCTGGTACTCGGCGCTGTTGTACTCCTGCGGCTCACAGAACATACGGTGATGTTTGCCCTGGATCTGCGCCAGGCTGTAACCCATGCCGCCGAGGAACCGATCATTCGCGGTGAGCACATGGCCGCCCAGGTCGAACTCGATCACAGCGGTGGAACGCACCAGTGCAGTAATCAGGTTTTCATGCTCGCGCGATGCTTCGATGGTGCGGGTCAGGTCGCTGGCGTAAATCGAAAAATGCTTGATGCGCCCATCGGAACTGCGCACCGGCTGCACGATCGAGCGCAGCCACACTTCCAGGCCATTGCCACGCATCAACCGCACAGTGCCAGCGAAGTGCTCGCCACGTCGCAGTGCGTTGTTGAAGCGCTGCTGGAACTCATCCCTGCGTACATGAACTGGTACCAAATCTTCGATGGGGCGCCCAACAATATTGCTCGACTGGTAAGCCAGCTCCTGCAGGAAATTGGCATTCGCCCATTCCACCCGACCTTCGGCGTCCAGCGTCAGGCACAACATTTCGCTTTCCAGGCTCTCCTTAACCTGCTGCAAGCTGGACAATTCTTCGCGAAGAGCCGACAGCTCCTGCTTCAAACGGGTGTTGAACATTGGTCACCGATGGTCAAATGGAGAAAGAAAGATCTGACATGCATCGGCCCTGCGGAACCTTTCTGAAGCGTACTTTAGTGTCATTCTCGACTCTTTTTTTTGACGCCATTAACTGCCGTTATTTCGACACACGCCCATGACTTGATATTCCAAGGTAGTGAGTGTTCCGCTGGAGTCCTCATAGGTCATGCGCGAGGGCACAGGGTTACAGGCGCGGATCGGCGGTGTGACGTTGACCACCTTGGCAATGTCCAGGTCCATGCCATAGCGATACACCTGCACCTGGGGCGCGGGTTTGCCGTTTTTCTCCGCGTAGGCGGCCATGGCTTTTTCATTGCGCTCCATCATTCGGTCAAAGGTGCGGTCACCGCCGCCTTCGGCCAGTGCCCCGAATGACAACGTAGCGATCAATACACCCAAGCCAATGCGATAAAAGTTCATGGTTAATTCCTCGACTGAAAGTTCAGTGCCGAGACTAACCAACCCACCCTGTCACGATGTTCACCAGAACATTACTTATTTGTTAGGCGGCAGGGAGTTTCCAGAATTGTAATGTTCAAGCCATCCAATCGTTATCCAAGGTTTGCAACTATCAGCCCGGGCCAAATCAATAAGAACGCCCACCTCCATAAGAAGCTGATAACTGCCAATACCGAGGAGCGAAACATGCAGATCCGTTATTACACCCTTCCCCTATCACTGTGCGCCGCCTTACCCCTGGCGGCGGTAGCGGTTGAAGACACGCCCGAAGGGTTTATCGAAGGCAGCAGCCTGAACGTGCTGGCGCGCAATTTTTACTTCAATCGCGATGATCGCAAGGGCCAATCCAGCCCGACCGGCAATGGTTATTCGGAAGCCTGGGCCCAGGGTTTGATCGGTAAATTCGAGTCTGGCTTTACCCAGGGCACCGTGGGGTTTGGCCTGGACGCCTTCGCCATGGTCGGCGTGAAGCTCGACTCGGGCACCGGCCGCAGCGGCGGCAAGGGCTCGTTCGGCGTGATGCCGGTGGACAGCAACAACCATCCCGAAGACAGCTACAGCAAAGTGGGCGGCGCGGCGAAATTGCGCGTATTGGACACGGTGATCAAGGCCGGCGACGTGTTCCCGCTTACTCCGGTGGTGGCCTACGGCGATTCACGGGTGCTGCCGGAAACCTTCCGTGGCGTGACCGCGCAGAACACCAGCCTGGAAGGCCTGACCTTGCAGGGCGGGCGCCTGAGCGGCATGAGCCAACCGGCTGAAAGCGGCATGAACAAAGGCTTTGCAACGTTTTACGCGGGCCCCGTGGACTCGCCCTGGATCGCCTACGGCGGCGGCGATTACCAGCTCAACAAACACCTCAGCCTAAGCCTCTATAGCAGCCGACTCAAAGACGCGTGGAACCAGTATTACGCGGGCAGCGCGGCCAGTTATCCGCTGAGCGACGACGTCTCGTTGTTCGGCGACGTGAACGTCTATAAGGCTGTGGACGAAGGTAAAAAACTGCTCGGTGAATTCGATAACACCATCTGGAGCGCCCGACTCGGAGTGAAGGTCGGCGCCCACAGCCTGGCCGTGTCCCATCAACGCAACAACGGCGATGACGACTTCGACTACCTGCGCAACTCGGACTCGATCTTCCTCAACAACTCGATCCAGTACAGCGACTTCAACTCGCCCAAGGAACGCTCGTGGATGGTTCGCTATGACCTGGACATGCAGGCCTTCGGCATCCCCGGCCTGTCGTTCATGACCCGCTACGCCAAAGGCACCGGCGCCGATTACAGCAACGCCAACGCGGTGTACATGCGCCGCGATTCAGCCGGCGATCCGCTCACCGATCAACGCCGATGGGAGCGGGATATCGAAGCCAAGTACGTGGTGCAAAGTGGCAGCTTGAAAGATCTGTCGCTCAGGTTGCGCCAGGCCACCGTGCGTTCAAGTGCGTTCGAGTCGGACCTGGAAGAAGTTCGCGTGATTATCGAGTATCCGTTGGCCGTGCTCTAGGTGTTCCACTTACATTCAGTTGCCGATGCCGTACATCTGTTCACAAGTTGAAGTCTGTCAGAACTGTAATATCGGCCCCACCTTCTCGTTAAGTTGCACTTTTTATACTGCACATCGAACACACTTCATCTCTGCAGCTTTTGTGTAGCTCCTTTGGAACAGAGATGAATTTTTACGCCCCATCTGGGGCGTTTTTTTTGTGCGTGTGTTCAGCGACGAATCGTCGCAGCGGCCTGGGCTGCCTTGACCCTAAAGCTACTTCAGGCTTCAGAGTTTTCCTATAGATCCCTCAGAGCCTCTATGAGGCCATCTCCTTTCGTTTCCTTGAAGGTAAATCCCCATGCGTATCCTTGTGGTTGAGGACGAGCAGAAAACCGCCGATTACTTGCAGCAAGGCCTGACCGAAAGCGGTTACGTCGTCGACTGCGCCGCCAGCGGCATCGACGGTCTGCACCTGGCCAGGCAAAACACCTATGAACTGGTGATCCTCGACGTCAACCTGCCCAACACCGACGGTTGGGAAGTGCTGGAGCAACTGCGCCGTGAGGGCAATCAGCGCGTGATGATGCTCACAGCGCGAGGGCGCCTGGCCGATAAAATCAAGGGCCTGGACATGGGCGCCGACGATTACCTGGTCAAACCCTTCGAATTTCCCGAGTTGCTCGCCCGCGTGCGCACCCTGCTACGGCGCAGTGAACATATCCCGCTGCCGGAGGTGCTGCGCGTCTCGGACCTGGAGTTGGACCCACGCCGGCATCGTGCCTATCGCGGCAACCGGCGCATCGACCTGACCACCAAGGAGTTCGCCCTGCTGCATGTGCTGATGCGCCAGACCGGCGAGGTGATGACCCGCACGCAGATTATTTCCCTGGTGTGGGACATGAACTTCGATTGCGACACCAACGTGGTGGAAGTCTCCATCAGCCGCCTGCGCGGCAAGGTCGATGACCAGAGCGAGGTCAAGCTGATCCACACCATTCGCGGCGTGGGTTATGTGCTGGAAGCGCGCCAATGAAGACCAGCAGCCTATCGATGCGCCTGGGCCTGACGGTCAGCCTGATGGGCGCGGGGCTGGTCGTACTGCTCGCCACCCTCGCCTACCTGGCCCTGACCCACGAATTGGAAAACCTCGCGCGCAAAGGCCTGGAAAACAAGATGGAGCAGTTGGAACACAGCCTGCGCCAGGATTTAAAACCCCACGACATCGCCGCCCGCCCTCACTCGTTGCTGGACCTGGTGATGGGCCACGACAACATCTACCTGACCATCACCGGCACCCAGCCTGACGCGCCGGTGCTGCTCAGCGTTGGCGCCAAACCTCAGCAGCCGCTGTTGCTCGACGCCCCCGCCGGCAAAAACCTGGCCTACGTGAATTGGGTGGACGGTCGCGACAATCGCATCCTCACCGCCACCCACGTGATGCCCTTGCGCGGCGGCGAGTATGTGCGGGTATTGCTGTCGCTGGACCGCTCCGACGATGAAGCGTTACTCAGCGCCTACCTGCGCTCCACGGTGATCGCCTTGCCGTTGTTGTTGATCCTGATCGGCATGGGCGCCTGGTGGCTGGTGCAACGCGGCTTGGCACCATTGAAGCAGTTCAGCCATGTGGCGGCCCAAGTCACCACCCAGGACCTGACCCATCGGTTGTCTGTGGATAACCTGCCCAAGGAACTGGGCGAGTTGGCCCAAGGTTTCAACGTGATGCTCAATCGCCTCGATGCCGGGGTGCAGCAGCTGTCGCAATTCTCCGACGACCTGGCCCACGAACTGCGCGCGCCGTTGACCAACCTGATGGGCAAGGCCCAAGTGACCCTGTCCCGCGAACGCCCTTCGGACGAGTACAAAGCCGGGCTGGAATCCTGCACCGAGGAAATGGAACGCCTGTCGCGCATCGTCTCCGACATGCTGTTTCTCGCCCAAGTCAGCCACCCGGCGGCACGGGCCGGGTTTGGCGCGGTGTCACTGGGGGACGAAGCGCAGCGGGTGATCGAACTGTTCTCCCTGAGCGCCGAGGACAAGCAGGTCACCCTGAGCCTGCGCGGCGACGCGTGGGTGAACGGGGATCGCCTGATGATCCAGCGCGCCATCTCTAACCTGCTGTCCAACGCGATCCGCCACACGCCCAGCGGCGCCAGCGTGTTGCTGCTGGTGGAAACCTACGACCAGAGCGTGGCGCTGTCGGTGGGCAACCCCGGCCGAGGCATAGAAACGCAGCACCTGCCGCACCTGTTCGAACGTTTCTACCGCGCCGACAGCAGTCGCACCCGCGCCGAAGGCGGCACCGGGTTGGGACTGGCCATCGTGCAATCGATCATGCACCTGCACCAAGGGCACGCCGACGTCAGCAGCCAACCAGGGTGCTTTACGCGGTTCAGACTGGTGTTTCCCCTTCCTTGAACACGCCGTTTTTTAGTGATCAGGCTTGTTGTGGTGACCGGGCTTATTGTGGTCACCGCACTTGTTGTGCCGATCGAGCTTATTGCGGTCACCGCACTTGTTGTGCCGAGCGAGCTTATTGTGGTGAGCGGGCTTGCCCCGCGCTGGGCTGCGAAGCAGCCCTGAAAACAGACGCTGCAGTTTGTCTTGAAAACCTCGGTAGCCGGATTGGGGGCCGCTTCGCAGCCCAGCGCGGGGCAAGCCCGCTCACCACAGACACCACAGAAGCCCCGCTTCAACCACCTCAACCATTGCCCTCTTCCTTGCGATGCGCCCACTGGTAAAACGCCGGCAACACCAACAAGGTCAGCAACGTAATCGGGCTTATTTTGGTCACCGCACTTGTTGTGGCATCGAGATTATTGTGATCACCGCACTTGTTGTGCCGAGCGGGATTATTGTGGTGAGCGGGCTTGCCCCGCGCTGGGCTGCGAAGCAGCCCCAAAAACAGGCGCTCCGGTTTGTCTTGAAAACCTCGGTAGCCGGATTGGGGCCGCTTCGCAGCCCAGCGCGGGGCAAGCCCGCTCACCACAGACACCACAGAAGCCCCGCTTCAACTACTTCAAACATTGCCCTCTTCCCTGCGATGCGCCCCCGGGTACAACGCCGGCAACACCAGCAAGGTCAGCAACGTGATCGGGCTTATTTTGGTCACCGCACTTGTTGTGGCATCGAGATTATTGTGATCACCGCACTTGTTGTGCCGAGCGAGCTTATTGTGGTGAGCGGGCTTGCCCCGCGCTGGGCTGCGAAGCAGCCCTGAAAACAGACGCTGCAGTTTGTCTTGAAAACCTCGGTAGCCGGATTGGGGGCCGCTTCGCAGCCCAGCGCGGGGCAAGCCCGCTCACCACAGACACCACAGAAGCCCCGCTTCAACCACCTCAACCATTGCCCTCTTCCTTGCGATGCGCCCACTGGTAAAACGCCGGCAACACCAACAAGGTCAGCAACGTAATCGGGCTTATTTTGGTCACCGCACTTGTTGTGGCATCGAGATTATTGTGATCACCGCACTTGTTGTGCCGAGCGGGATTATTGTGGTGAGCGGGCTTGCCCCGCGCTGGGCTGCGAAGCAGCCCCAAAAACAGGCGCTCCGGTTTGTCTTGAAAACCTCGGTAGCCGGATTGGGGCCGCTTCGCAGCCCAGCGCGGGGCAAGCCCGCTCACCACAGACACCACAGAAGCCCCGCTTCAACTACTTCAAACATTGCCCTCTTCCCTGCGATGCGCCCCCGGGTACAACGCCGGCAACACCAGCAAGGTCAGCAACGTGATCGGGCTTATTTTGGTCACCGCACTTGTTGTGGCATCGAGATTATTGTGATCACCGCACTTGTTGTGCCGAGCGAGCTTATTGTGGTGAGCGGGCTTGCCCCGCGCTGGGCTGCGAAGCAGCCCTGAAAGCAGGCGCTGCGGTTTGTCTTGAAAACCTCGGTGTCCGGATTAGGGCCGCTTCGCAGCCCAGCGCGGGGCAAGCCCGCTCACCACAGACACCACAGAAGCCCCGCCTCAACTACTTCAACCATTGCCCTCTTCTTTGCGATGCGCCCACTGGTACAACGCCGGCAACACCAGCAAGGTCAGCAACGTCGAAGAAATAATCCCCCCGATCACCACTGTCGCCAGCGGCCGTTGCACCTCGGCCCCGGTGCCGGTGGCCAGGGCCATGGGGATAAATCCGAGGGACGCCACCAGCGCGGTCATCAACACTGGGCGCAGTCGGGTAAGAGCGCCTTCGTTGATCGCCACCGACAATGAGCGCCCTTCCTCGCGCAGGTTGCGGATAAACGCAATCATCACCAGGCCGTTGAGCACCGCCACACCGGACAACGCGATAAAGCCCACCCCTGCCGAGATCGACAGAGGAATATCCCGCAGCCACAAGGCCATGATCCCACCCGTTAACGCGAACGGAATGCCGGTAAACACCAGCAGCCCGTCCTTGAGGTTGTTGAACATCATAAACAGCAAGCCGAACACCAGCAGCAATGCCACCGGCACCACGATGCGCAAGCGCTCGGAGGCTTCCTTGAGCTGTTCGAACTGGCCGCCCCAGGTGGTCCAGTAGCCCGCCGGTACTTTCACCTGATCGGTGATGGCCGCTTCGGCCTCTGCCACAAACGAACCAATATCGCGCCCACGCACGTTGGCGCTGACGATCACCAGGCGCTTGCCGTTCTCGCGGCTGATCTGATTCGGACCGAGCACCAGGTCCAGGCTGGCAACTTGGGACAAGGCAATAAAACCCAGTTGCCCGGAAGCCAGCGCCGGCACCGGGATCAGCAGCCGCGACAGGCCGTCGATATCGGTGCGCAGGGCGTCGGACAAACGCACAACCATGTCAAAACGGCGGTCGCCTTCATACAACGTACCGGCCTGGCGCCCACCGACGGCCACCGCAATAGTGTCCTGCACATCACCGACATTCAGGCCAAAACGCGCAGCCTTGTCGCGGTCGATATTGATGGTCAGCACCGGCAAACCGGAGGTCTGTTCCACCTTCACTTCCGAGGCGCCATCAAGCTTCTGCAAGGTCTCGGCGATTTCCCCGGCGGTCTTGTTCAACACCGCCATGTCATCGCCAAACACCTTGACCGCCACATCACTGCGTACCCCGGAGATCAGCTCGTTGAAGCGCAGTTGGATAGGTTGCGACAGTTCATACGCGCTGCCGGGCACGATCGCACTGGCGCGCTGAATGTCCGCAATCAGCGTTTCGCGGGTTTTGTCCGGATCGGGCCATTGGTCCTTGGGTTTAAGCATCACGTAGCTGTCGGAAATATTCGGCGGCATCGGGTCAGAGGCGATTTCTGCGGTACCGGTGCGCGCAAACACCCGCTCGATTTCCGGCACCTGGGCCATCAATACTTTCTCAAGCTGCTGCTGCATCTGCACCGATTGCGTGAGGCTGGTGCCGGGCACACGCAGGGCCTGTTGGGCGAAATCACCCTCGCTAAGGCTGGGGATAAATTCACTGCCCATGCGGCTGGCCACCGCGCCCGAACCAACGATGGTCAGCAGCGCCAGACCAAACACCAGCGGACGGCGCGTCATCACCCAATCCAGCACCGGCGCGTAGACCCGGCGTGCGCTGCGCATCACCAGGTTTTCCTCTTCCTTGACCTTGCCGGTGACAAACAGCGCAATCGCCGCCGGTACGAAGGTCACCGACAGAATCATCGCGCCCAGCAGGGCGATCACGACAGTGAAGGCCATGGGGTGGAACATCTTCCCGGCCACACCGGTGAGGGCGAAGATCGGCAGGTAGACGACCATGATGATCAACTGCCCAAAGATCAACGCACGCCGTGCCTCCTTGGCGGCGGAGAACACTTCGTGCAGGCGCTCGCTGCGGGTCAACAGACGACCGTGGCGCTGTTGCGCGTGGGCCAGGCGGCGGATGGCGTTCTCGACGATCACCACCGCGCCGTCGACGATAATGCCGAAGTCCAGCGCGCCGAGGCTCATCAGGTTGGCGCTGACTTTGTTGGTGAACATGCCGGTGAAGGTGAACAGCATCGCCAGGGGAATCACCATCGCGGTGATCAACGCCGCCCGGATATTGCCCAGGAACAGAAACAGCACCGCGACCACCAACAGCGCCCCCTCAAAGAGGTTCTTCTTTACCGTGGCAATGGCTTTTTCGACGAGGTTGGTGCGGTCGTAGACCGTCACCGCCACCACGCCTTCGGGCAGCGAGCGGTTGATGTCTTCGAGTTTTTTCGCCACGGCCTGGGACACGCTGCGGCTGTTTTCGCCGATCAACATAAACACCGTGCCCAGCACCACTTCACGGCCGTTTTCCGTGGCGGCGCCAGTGCGCAGTTCACGGCCGATCTCGACTTGGGCCACATTACGCACGCGAATCGGCGTGCCGTCCGCAGACGTGATGACGATATTGGCGATGTCATCAATGGACGCCAATTGCCCCGGTGCGCGGATCAGCAGTTGCTCGCCACTGCGCTCGATATAACCGGCGCCGACGTTGGCGTTGTTGCGCTCCAGCGCGGTGACGAGATCGTTCAAAGTCAGGTTGTAGGCCGCCAAACGCTTGGGATCTGGGGCGATCTGGTATTCCTTGGCAAAGCCGCCGATGGTGTTGATCTCGGCCACGCCGGGCACGTTGCGCAGTTGCGGCTTGATAATCCAGTCCTGGATCACCCGCAGGTCCGTCGGCGTGTAAGGCGTGCCGTCGTCCTTGAGCGCGCCGTCCTTGGCTTCCACGGTCCACAGGAAGATTTCCCCTAGCCCGGTGGAGATCGGTCCCATCGCCGTTTCGATGCCGCTGGGCAATTGCTCGCGCGCGACTTGCAAGCGTTCGTTGACCAATTGACGGGCGAAGAACAGATCGGTGCCGTCCTTGAAAATCACCGTGACCTGGGACAAGCCGGAGCGCGACAGCGAACGCGTCTGCTGCAAACCCGGCAGACCGGCCATGGCAGTTTCGATGGGAAAAGTAATGCGCTGCTCGGTTTCCAATGGCGAGAAACCAGCCGCCGCCGAGTTGATCTGTACCTGCACGTTGGTGATGTCAGGCACCGCGTCGATGGGCAATTTCTGATAGCTGGCGATGCCGACACCGGCCATCAACAGCACCGCCAGCAGCACGATGATGCGCTGCTCAATGGCGAATTGGATAAGGCGCTCAAACATGGGGAATCACTCGCAGGATCAATGGGCGTGCTCGGCCGAGCCTTTGCCCAGTTCGGACTTGAGGATGAAGCTGCCGACCGTGGCCACCTGCTCGCCGGCGTCCAGCCCTTGGCGCACTTCGACGTAGCCGTTTTCACTGACGCCCAGTTCAAGATGGCGAGTGATAAAACCGTCCGGGGTGCGCACGAACACCGAGGGTTTGTCCTCGACGGTCTGGATCGCTTCCTGCGGTACGGTGACCTTGGCCTGGGCGGTGTCCGTGGCCAGTTGCACCGTGACAAACAGCCCAGGGCGCCAGGCATCGTCAGGGTTGGGCACGCTCACGCGCACGGTGGCGGTGCGCGTTTGCTCGCCGAGTAGATTGCCGACGTAGGCCACGGTGCCGCGCACGTGGGTACCCATTTCCGTGGAACTGACGGTCACCGGTTTGCCGATGCGAACCTTGTTCAAGTCCTTGGGAAACACGCCGAAGGTGACCCACACCTGGGACAAGTCCGAGAGGGTAAAGGCGTTACTGGTTTCGCTCACGACCTCGCCAACACCGAGGTGTTTTTCAACCACCACACCGGCGAACGGCGCACGCAGCTCATACCGATTACCGCCGACCAACACCGCACTGCCACTGAGGGCGGTCATCTTCTGGCGTGCATTGTTCAGCGCGATTTCGGCCTCTTGCAGGGCCTGACGCGCCAGCAGGTAATCCTGCTCGGCGGAGATCTTGTCCTGCCATAACTGGCGCTCACGCTGGAAGGTCGTACGCGCCAGTTCCACCCGGCGCTCGCTGGCAGCCAGCTCGCTGCGCTGGTCAGAAATCTGTTGGCTGGCGATCACCGCCAGCAACTCGCCCGCCTTCACTGATTGACCGAGATTGACCTTCACCGACTCCACAACCCCGGCAGCACGCGGGACGATGTGCGAGGTGCGGTCTTCGTCAAACCGCACTTCTCCCGGCAGCGTCAGCAAAGTACTGATCGGCCTGGGTTGGGCCTGGGCAAGTTGAATGCCGGCGGCCTCGATTTGCTGCGCGGTGAGTTCGAGTGCGCCTTCTTCTTCCTCGGCATTTGCCAGGCTCGACAGCATCAGGCCCAAGGCGACGGCAAGCGCCACGCCGTGTTTTCTATTCATAGGGGACTCCAGAAAAAATCAGAACCGGGCGAGGTCGCCGTAAATCCGCTCGATGCGCAGCCAGGCGTCGGTGGCCTGGGAGGTGGCCGTCAGGTATTGGGTGCGTGCCGCAATCAGGGTGCGCTGGGCGTCGAGCACGTCGAGGAAGTTGAACTTGCCCATCTCGAAGCCACGGGTCGCGGCATCTACCGCGCTTTGGGCGGCGGGCAGGATCTGCTGGTTGAACGCGCGCACCTCGTTATTGGCGGCTTGCCACAGGTCGAGGGCTTGGCGGGTTTCGGTGCGCAGGCGAAGTTCGGCGGCATTGCGCAGATCGCGGGCCTGATCAGCGCGGCGGGTGGCGGCAAGCACGTTGCCCTGGTTGCGGTTGAACAGCGGGATCGGCATCGACACCCCCACCAGGTTCACGCGCTCGCGCACGCTGGCGTCGTATTGGCTGCCGATGGACACATCGAGGTCGGGAATCCGCTGGGCTTTTTCCAGGCCCACATTGGCCTCGTTCTGCAGGATCTGCAGTTCGGCCAGGCGCAGCTCGGTGGTTTGCTCAAGGCGCGCCAGCAATTGCGCAGCGGGCGGCAACGCGGGTGTGGATTGACTTGGCGGGGCAACGGACGCGAAGTCGGCGCTGGCGCTGCCCGTGCTGGCGGCCAGGCGGCGATAGGCGTCGGTAAGGCCGATCTGTGCGCGGTTGAATTCCAGGCGGATTTCCGACAACTGCACTTGCGCGCGCGTGGCTTCCACCGGAGACGACTTGCCTGCGGTGACGCGACCATTGGCGATCACCAGACCACGCTCGGCCAAGGCCAGGGAGCGTTGCGCCAGATCGAGCCGCTCCTGGGCGCGAAGGGCCGCGTAATAGCTGTCGATCACGTCAGTGCGCAGGCTGTTGCGGCGCTGTTCCAGGGTCAGCGCGGCGGCGTCCTGAGTACGGGAAGCGACATCGATGCGTGCACCGCGCTTGCCGCCCAGTTCCAGAGTCTGGCTGAGCTTGACGGTGGTGGTGCGTGAGTCGCGGCGAGTGTCTTCGGCGTCCCAGGAAGCGACCGGATTGGGGATCAGCCCAGCCTGTTGGCGACCGCCCGCAGCGATGTCAATTTCCCACTGCGCAGCGGCCAGGTCCGGGTTGTTGGCGAAAGCGTTTTGCAGGGCGCTATCGAGGGTCAGGGGTTGCGCCAGGGCCGCGTTTGCAGCCAACCACAACACTGTCGCCCCCATCAGTTTTTTAACGGAAATTGCCATAACGAGAGTTCCACGGCCATGAAGTCCAAGCGCTGGCAATGTAGCGCTCGCGACTTATCAGGTCGGTGGAGCAAAGATTACAAAATCGACAGCAAGGGCTCTGGGGCGGGCTTTTTCGTTGACGCTGCAAACGACCGTTTCAGTGACCAGGTTGATCAGTGCTCGGGCACGTTCCTAGCTGATCTTCACGCGGCTAACGTGTGACGCTTGCCAAACAGCGCCACACTCGCCACCCCCACTGCCCCCATCACCACGCAATACCCCACGCAAATCCATGGGCTCGTAGGCATTAACGCGATCAGCATCAGCGGTGTGGTGCTCGCCCACAGCGCATAGGCAATGTTGTAGGTAAAGGAAATCCCCGACACCCGCACCTGCGCCGGAAACAGCCCCACCATCACCGACGGCACCGCGCCCACCACGCCGCAGCTCAAGCCCGCCAAGGCGTACGCCGCACCCAGCCACACGCCGCCATTGATCAGGCTGGCGTACAACACCGCGATGCCCATTGGCAGCAACAGGCTGTAAACCAGCACCGCGCGCCAGGCGCCGATGCGGTCCACCAGCAGGCCGGCGAGGACGCAGCCGATGTTCAGGAACACGATGCCCAAGGCGCTCAGGGCGAAGGTGTGGCTGGGGCTCATACCGAAGGTTTTTTGCATCATGGTCGGGGTGATGACGACAAGGACCACCACCGCTGAGGTGAGCACACAAGTGAGGATCATCGCCGGCAACAATACGGCGCGGTGGTCGCGCAGTACGGTGCGCAGGGGCAGTTCGGCAGCGGCTTGGCGGCGGGCCTGCATTTCGAGGAACACCGGGGTTTCGCTGAGCCAGCGGCGCAGCCATACGCCGATCACGCCGAACACACCGCCGAGCAGGAACGGGAAACGCCAGGCGTAATCGAGGATCTCGGCCGGGGTGAAGACTTGCGCCAGCAGCGTGGCCGTCAAGGCACCGAGCAGGTAACCGAAGGTCAGGCCAGCTTGCAGGAAGCCCAACGCATACCCACGGTGATTGCGCGGCGCGTGCTCGGCGACGAAGGTCCATGCACTGGGCACTTCACCGCCCACCGCCGCGCCTTGCAGCACGCGCAGCGCCAGCAGGATCAGCGGGGCGAAATAACCGATTTGCGCGTAGGTCGGCATAATCCCGATCAGCAGGCACGGCAGCGCCATCATCAGGATGCTTAGGCTGAACACGCGCTTACGCCCCAGGTGGTCAGCAAAATGCGCCATCAGGATCCCGCCCAACGGGCGCGCCAGGTAGCCGGTGACGAAGATGCCGAAGCTTTGCAGCAGGCGCAGCCACTCGGGCATTTCCGGGGGGAAAAACAGTTGGCTAAGGGTCAGCGCAAAAAACACGAAAATAATGAAATCGTAGATTTCCAAGGCACCGCCCAAGGCGGCCAGGCCCAGGGTTTTGTAGTCGGAGCGGGAAAAACGCTGCGCCTGTGAGGAAAAGGTGGCAGTCATGTAGAGGCTCGGCAGACAAACAAAATGGCGTGCAGGTTATGAGGTGAGCCGAAGGATGGCAATCGCCGCAGATATATTTGTTTTCCTCATGGATCGATGAAGATAACTGCATTCCCATATCAATGGCCGTGGAGGAACATGCGCGAAAACTGCCGCCCTCATAATAAATACAAGAGGTATGACCCGTGGCCGATGCTATCGAAGAAAGCCGCTATGCCCGATTTGCCCTGCGCTGTTCCAACTTCGCCGAACGCTGGTTCCCTGACTCCTGGGTATTTGCAGCCCTCGCGGTGATCATCGTCGCTGTGGCGACCCTGGGCATGGGCGCGGCGCCCACCGAGGCCGCCAAGGCGTTTGGCGATGGGTTCTGGAGCCTGATCCCGTTCACCATGCAGATGGCCTTCGTGGTGATCGGCGGTTACGTGGTCGCCAGTTCGCCGCCAGCAGTGAAACTGATTGACCGCCTGGCGCGCATCCCCAAGAACGGCCGTTCGGCCGTGGCCTGGGTGGCGTTGATTTCCATGGTCGCGTCGTTGCTCAACTGGGGCCTGTCCCTTGTGTTCGGCGGCTTGCTGGTAAGGGCACTGGCGCGGCGTACGGATCTGCGCATGGATTACCGCGCCGCGGGTGCTGCGGCCTATCTGGGTCTGGGCGCGGTGTGGGCACTGGGCTTGTCGTCGTCGGCCGCTCAATTGCAGGCCAACCCGGCCAGCTTGCCGCCGTCGATTCTGTCGATCACCGGGATGATCCCGTTTACCGAGACCATCTTCCTGTGGCAATCCGGCGTGCTGTTACTGGCGCTGATCGTGGTGTCGCTGATCATCGCCTATGCCACCGCGCCCGGCCCGAACAGTGCCCGTGACGCCAAGGCCTGCGGCGTCGACCCAGCCTTCAACCTGCCCAAGCCGCAAGCACCGACCCGGCCTGGCGAATGGCTGGAACACAGCCCGCTGCTGACCATCTTGCTGGCACTGCTGGCGGCCGGTTGGCTGTTCCATGAGTTTTCTACCAAACCGGCGATCAGCGCCATCTCGGGACTCAACACCTACAACTTCCTGTTCATCATGGCCGGCGCCCTGCTGCACTGGCGCCCGCGAAGCTTCCTGGATGCCGTGGCGCGCGCAGTGCCGACCACCACTGGGGTGCTGATTCAATTTCCGCTGTACGGCTCGATTGCGGCACTGATGACGGTGGTTAAAGGCGGCGACGGCCAGACCCTGGCGCACCATATCTCGACCTTCTTCACCTCCATCGCGTCCCACGACACCTACGCGCTGCTGATGGGCGTGTACTCGGCGGTGCTGGGCTTCTTTATTCCGTCGGGCGGCGGCAAGTGGATCATCGAAGCACCGTACGTGATGCAGGTGGCCAATGACCTGCAATACCACCTGGGCTGGGCGGTGCAGATCTACAACGCAGCCGAAGCGCTGCCGAATTTGATCAACCCGTTCTATATGTTGCCGCTGCTGGGTGTGTTGGGGCTGAAGGCACGGGATCTGATCGGCTTTTCGTTTGTGCAGTTGCTGGTGCACACACCGCTGGTGTTGTTTTTGCTGTGGGCATTGGGGACAACGTTGAAGTATTTGCCGCCAGTGATGCCGTAGGTCACGACGTTTCTGATGAAACGCATAGGGGTTGTCCCACGCCATGCGGCGACAACCCCTGACTCCTCCTGCCCGCGCCCTTGATTAACCTGACCCGGATAAATCCTCACACTAGACCAAGGAATATCCGATGACCCCTCTATCCAAGACCCTGGAAACGCTGCTCAACGAAATTTACCAGGACGACAACGTATCGTTCGTCGAGTACAAGACCCTGCGCGACGAGGCCGACCGGCGCATGGACGCTGTTATCAAGGAGTTCGGCCTGCACAACAACGTGACGGCCTTCCAGAAAGCCATCGATGTGGCCATGCAGTTGCTGCAGACCAGCGTCATCGACGCCAAGAAAGACAAACTGACCGACACGGGCGAGGCCATCGTAAAAGATGCGATAACAGCCCAAGTAGAGTACTTGCGTGCCGGCAGCCAGTTGGCGCTGCGGCTGCTTTAAGCGCCTGTCTTCGTTCCGTCATATTGCGTTGCTACCGTCCTGCGAAATATCTTGCAACAACTCGCCAGCAAGGACTCCCGCAATGAGTGACGAGCACGAAGACCGCCCTTCCCCTGATTCCATCCCCCAACCATCTGTAGACAGCAGCCGCCGGCGTTTCCTGGGTGGTGCGGCGGTGTTGGGGGTGGGTGCGACCTTGAGTGCCTGCGGCAACACCAGCGAAGCGCCCGGAAAACCGGTAGCGCGACCGCTCACACCTCAAGAGCTGGACAAGGCCTTGCACGACCAGGTGAAAACCGTGGTAGTGATCTATGCCGAGAACCGCAGTTTCAACAATCTGTTTGCGGATTTCCCTGGTGTCGAGAAACCGCTCTCCGCGCTTTCCGCGACCGATACTCAGCAACGCGACCGCGACGGCAGCCTGTTGACCACCCTGCCACCGGCCTGGGGCGGTGTGCTGCAAGTCGGCCCGCAAACCGTGGACGGGGTGACCTACCCCAGCGAAATGCAATTCCAGGAAAACCTGCCCAACGCCCCTTTCGACCTCAAGGGCCCGAGTGGCGAGGACCTGCCCTTGAGCCTTGTCACCCGCGACTTGTGGCATGTGTTTTACCAGAACCAGATGCAGATTAACGGCGGCAAGAACGATGGCTTCGTTGCCTGGGCGGACTCCGGCGGGCTGGTGATGGGCCGTTACGCCCAAAGCCGCTATTCCCTGCGCCTGTGGGACGTGGCCAAGGAGTTTGTGCTCTGCGATAACTTCTTCCAGGGCGCTTTCGGCGGTTCATTCCTTAACCATCAATACCTGATCAGCGCTACGGCGCCGGTGTATCCGAACGCAGCAGCGTCGGTGGCCAAGGCGCAGATCGCCACGCTGCAAAGCGATGACCCCACCGACACGCGCCTCAAACCGCTGGAAAAATCTCCGGCAAGCGCCATGACCGGTCCACCGCAATTCGGCCCCAGCGCGCTGACGCCGGACGGTTACGCAGTCAATACCTTGGCCCCGCCCTACTGGCCGACCTGGATTCGCGACCCGCAGAATCCGGACTATTCCAAGCCCGACCTGCCGAACGTGCTGGTGCCACAGACCCACGAGCACATCGGCGACAAGCTGTCGAAAAAAAACGTCGACTGGGCTTGGTACGCCGGAGCCTGGCAAGCGACGCTGGATCAGTTCAAGGATTCGGGAGGTATTCCGAAAATCCCGAATTTCCAATACCACCACCAGCCGTTTAACTACTTCAAAAAACAGGGCCCCGAGAACCGTGCCGAGCGCGACAAGCGCCTGCGCGATGGGGGATTGGGCGATGAGTCCAGCACCAACAAGTTTTTCGCCGATGCCCAGGCCGGCAAGCTGCCGGCGGTGACGTTCTATAAACCCCAGGGCAACCTGAACATGCACGCTGGCTACGCCGACGTGGCCTCGGGCGATCGCCATATTGCCCGCGCCTTGAAGGTACTGCAGGAAAGTCCACAGTGGAAAAACATGGTGGTGGTCGTCACCGTCGATGAAAACGGCGGCTGGTGGGACCACGTCGCACCACCTAAGGGTGATCGCTGGGGCCCTGGCACGCGGGTTCCGGCGCTGGTGGTATCGCCGTTCGCACGTAAAGGCACGGTGGACCATACGGTATACGACACCGCATCAATCCTGCGATTGATCACCCGAGTCTTCCAATTGGAGACGCTGGACGGTCTCAAACAGCGCGATGATGCAATGATCGCCCGTGGTCAGAAGCCCATGGGCGATTTGAGCAACGCGTTGCAGTTCAACGTGTAGGACGCTTATCCAATAGCGACACGCCCGGCGATTTAGCACGCGGTTTTCCTGGTCAGCCGCTACTGTGAAGAGGTGGGCTTTCATCCCGCGCAGACGGGCTTTCGCTGACAAGGAACCAACTATGCTTACATCGACCAGGCTGTATTTGACCCTGGCCGCACTGATGGCCAGTGCGGTCGTTCAAGCCGATATCGAAGTACCGCTGGGCAGCACGCAGCGTGTCACCCAGTTGTTCGCTTACCCCAACAACTGCAACGTCATCTGCTTTCGGCCTTGGACGCTGGAGCAGACCGTCGAGCACTACCTGAACCAGAGCGTGCAGCGCGACGGCTACAGCCGGGCCAAGGTCAGCGTCAAAGTCCATGATGGCCTGGTGGCCGCGACCTTCAGCGGCGTACCTGACAGTTATGGCCAGCCCCTGACGGCACTGCTCAATACCGCCGACCTCGCCTACCAAGGCGCCAGCAAGCTCAACAGCGACGGTAAATGGGCGTTTAACTGGTACCTGTTCCTGCCGTTGGGCATGGCGTTGGAAAACCGCAAAAGCATCGAGTTGATGCACTTCCCGCCGGACTACTCACTCACTCAGGCACAGGATTACCTGGAATCGAAAACCACGGATCGCTGGGCCGACTTGCTCACCGACAACGGGGTGCCGGCCGCCGAAACCCCGGCCTACCAGACCATGATCGACATCGCCCCCATCGCCGCACCGTCCACGGCGGGCAAAGAGCTGGAGGGCGTCTACAGCTACTTCACCAATTATCAGACCCGTATGGTCAAGGAACTGAGCCTCCAGCCCGACGGCTCGTTGCCGATGGTGGCGTTCGGGGCACCGGTGCGTAGTTGGATCAAGCAGCAATACGGACAAACCGTGAATGTGCTCGGGCTGGCGCAGATAAGCCCGGCCGAGGGCAAAAGCGTTTCAGTACTGGGTGCCAACCATCCCAGCTACATCTGGTATGCAGCTGACCCCGAGTCTTATGACGGCGATGAGCAAAAGGCCGACGAGGCGGGCTTGAAGGTGATGGGCCAGGATCTTAGCGCCGCCTGCTGGCAGGCCGGGATGGGCCAGAAACCGGCGAGCGATCCGAATGTGCTGCTTAAGGCCTGCATGAATACCTGGCAGGTCACGCGCAAAGAACAGACCTGTGAATTGTTCTACACCTCGGTGCGCAAACTGAGCCAGGAGCAAGCCAATGCCAAGTGTGCAACGCCAGCAATAAAAACTCAGTTGAAACAATTGAGGAACGCCGCCCCAGCTCCCTTCAATGCGGAACCTGCGTTGTAAATCCCACAAAAAAAGATCCGATTTCTACTGTCAGATTTGACAGTAGAAATCGGATCCAACTTAAGCGAATGTTTAGCCGCGCCCATCCGCTGCAAGACTGGTAGTCAGACACCACCCGCAGGTCGATGCAGCCTAACCAAGGAGAGTTATGAAAACTCAGGCCATGGACAAGGCTAGAACTGCTGTGACTGAATGCTTATATCCGTTCAAGACGCTGCGAATTGAGCAAGGCTACCCCTCGTCCGAGCATTTCAAAGTCGTAAGCACCACAAATGACATGGAAGGCGGGGTCAAGGCGCGCACAGCCTTTGGCTGCCGCATACGCATTGCTCATGTCTCCGGCTATGCCGTGGGCGAGAGACGCCCGCATACGCTGCAGCTGTCACCACGCATCCACTTGTACGATTGCTGGTTCTGCGGCCTGTTGCGGCACTCCTGCAATCCGAATGTATTCTTCGACACCACGTACCTGGAACTCTGGACCGTGCAACCTATCGCCGCCGGCGCCTGGCTGACCCTGGACTACGCTAGCACTGAGGACGTGCTGTTCCGGCAGTTCGCTTGCCAATGCGGCGAACTGAACTGCCGGGGCTGGATCACTGGCAGCCAGGAGCCATTGAACGCCGAAGGCCAAGCGTTCATGGCGCAGTGGCGAATGCGCAAACGACCTTAGGCTTCGCCCAACGGCCGCAAGCGATATTGCGGCGGTAGTTGCTCGAAGCCACTGATGGTGGTGTTCAAACTCTTCCAGCGGCCATCCTTGATGCCGTAGATGCAACCATGAATCGACAGGCTTTGCCCCCGGTGCCAGGCGTTTTGCACAATGCTGGTGTGGCCTACGTTGGCCACCTGCTGAATCACGTTCAGCTCGCACATGCGATCGACGCGTTCCTCTTCGGTCGGCAATTGGGCCAGCACGTCGCGGTTTTCGTAATACAAGTCGCGAATGGTGCGCAGCCAGCCGTCGATCAGGCCGAACTGGCGATCCTGCATCGAAGCCCGCACACCGCCACAACCATAGTGGCCGGTAACGAGGATGTGTTTGACCTTGAGCACGTCGACCGCGTACTGGATCACCGACAGGCAGTTGAGGTCGGTGTGCAACACCACGTTGGCCACGTTGCGGTGCACGAACAGATCACCCGGCAGCATGCCGACGATCTCGTTGGCCGGTACGCGGGCGTCGGAGCAGCCGATCCACAGGTATTCCGGGGTTTGCTGGCGGGCGAGCTTGGCGAAGAATTCGGGATCTTCCTGTTTGATCGCGTCCGCCCAGCGTTCATTGTTATCAAGCAGGTCTTGTAGTTCGTTCATCAGGGAAAGCCTCAGGAATGATGCGCAGTTTTGTGACTGACGACCTTTCGTCCAGGTCACGCGATGCGCAAATTAGCTTGAATCTTTGGCGAGCCGTGCCTGTCCACACACTATAAGCCCCACAGTATGAGGATTGGCCATGACTGAATCACGACGTCCCTACGGCGCTACACAGCCCGAACCGATTGACGACAACGAAGATCGCATGGGCTCGATGCGCGAGCTGGATTTTGACGAGGAGGCGCCGACGGCGGAAATCGGCGATGAAATCCCGCCCCGCGAACGCGAACACCTGATGCCCGACGAACGGGTACGTGAAGCCGGTCTTACTGGCGCTTCGACGGATGACCACGAGCCGACCGATGACGATATGAGCCCGGAAACCCTGATCCATGAGGATGGCGCACGGGATGCCCGGGAGGCGGGTGAAGACAACCCGGCAGATTTTGACCTGAGCATTGTGGATGAAGATGAAATTGGCGGCGGCAATGGCCTGGATGAAGCGGAGCTGGCTGATCTGGACCCGGTAGACGGAAACCGCTGACACTGCGCAAATCCAAATGTGGGAGGGGCGGTAAGACGATTCGACTTGCCCCCTCCCACATTGGATCGCGTGTTTAATCGACCAAGGTGCAGGCCATGACGACCGCATCTTCGCGCCCGCCGACAGCCGGGTAGTAGTCCCGGCGACGCCCAATCTCGTTGAACCCATAACGCTCATACAGACGGAACGCGCCGGTATTGCTGTCGCGAACCTCCAGGAAGCATTCGCGCGCCTTGGCAGCATAAGCGCGGGACATCAGGTGCTCCAGCAACGCCAACCCCAGGCCACGGCCCTGGTTTTCCGGCTTGACAGTGATGTTCAGCAAATGCGCCTCATCAAGGATGATCTGCACTACGCCGTGGCCCACCTGCTGCTCGCCTTCGAACATCAGCCAGATCTGGTACTTGCCCAGCCCATCGAGAAAGATCCCGCGAGTCCAGGGGTGGCTGAACGCCGCGTATTCGATTTTCAGCACGGCATCGAGGTCAGCCTCGGTCATCGGGCGGAAGGATAAAGCCTCACTCATCGGTTGTTTTCCAGCGCGCCATCAGCCGGCGCATGGCTTGCCAGACATCAGCCTTACGCTGTGGCTCTTCCATTAATAATTCCAGGCCCGGCAGGGCCCATACAGAACCCAGGCCCTCGACCTGCAGTTCGCGGTACCAGGACTCGGCATTCGCCTCGCCGGCAAACCGCACGGCGGGGAGGCCGATCAGCCACAGGCATACACAGGGTTCGTCTTCCAGGCGCGCCGAGACAAAGCCTTGCACAAAGTCCCGCGCCGCTTCAGGGCCCTGGTCCATGGTGCCGCGCACCAACAGCGGCCAGCGTACCGGGTCCCCGACGATTTGCGGGCTGTCAGGCAGACCCGCAGCGCGCAGCATGTCTTTGAGCAGCATGTAGGCGGGGTCGCGCGTCTGGAAGCGTTCACCGGTGGGCAATTCCACCAACAGCAGACAGCGCCCGGCCCGCAGCAATTGCAGGGCAAAGCGCGGCGGCGGCACTACCGGGGCCTTGACCACCGGGGCTTCTGCTTCGGCGACCACGGGCTTGGCCACCGGCGACGGACGTGGCACTTCGATCTTGGTGCGTTCGACCGCCGGGCGCGCCTGCGGCTCTGGCTTGACGACTGCCACCGGTGCAGCGGCCTCCTCGCCAGAGGTCTCGAACGCGTCATAAGGCTCAAGCGCCTGCAGCAACTCGGGCCGCGACGGCGCGGCAAACGGCAGTTCGGTGCGGGGCAGCCAGTTGACCACCTGCATGGCGGTCAAGTAAGCGCGACGTCGGGACTCGATAAGCACAGCTCGGCCACTTGTGGATAAGTAAAGAGCGGGGATTCTACCGCTGTTCGGTAACAATCGCCCACTGCGCACTGACCGGCTGTGGATAAATCCCACGCCTGATGCAGTACAATCGCGACTTTTAATCGCCAACCAGCCGGCCATTCCCATGATCGAACCCAAGCGCGTCCTGCGCGCCCTCGCCGAACACTGGGCCTTACTTGAGCCACTGTGCGAACACTTCGACCAAGGCACCCTGAGCCTGAGCGAGCTGCGCGCACAACTGGCCGCCCAACAACTGGACAGCACGCCCCAGGACATCACTAGCCTGCTGGACGTGTGGATTCGCTTGGATATCCTGGTGCCTGTCGCCAAGAGCCCGAACCGTTTCGAGCTCAACGCGCAGATCCACGACTTCCTGGCGTATCTTCGCAAGGAGCACCGGCTTGGCCTGTGCCTGGAAATCGAAGCTTACCTGCGCCATCTTGAGCGCCTGGCCGGTTATATCCAGGACGCCTTCGACATCCGCGATGGTCACGACCTGGCCCGGCAACTGCGCCTGCTGGATATGCGCGTGCGGGATGTGCTGAAAAAACTCGCCAACGACGAACAAGCCCTCGCGGCCGTGGCCGACCGTGCCAAGACCAGCGACCGGCAGATCCCGTTGCGCCAGCGTTACGCCGAAGTCCTGGCGACCTGGGACGAATATGTCGAACCGATGATCCAGTTGGTGAACGCCGACGGCGCCTTCGAGCAAGGCGTGCGCAAGGTCGAGAATGTGCTGCTACGCATGCTCACCGAGCAGCAGCGCCTTGGCCACCTGGTGGACGACGACATGCTGCTGCGCACCCACGCGCGCATCCTCGAAATGCAGACCAGTGCCCAACTGACCTTGCGTCATGCGCGGGAGCTGCTGTTGCCACTACGAGAGGAAGCACGCCGGCACAACGCCGTGACCCGTGGCGCCGCGCTGGCATTATCGGCCATCCGCCGTAAAGGCCTGGACGCTGTGCCGCAGGCGGCGATGCCCATGTTCACCCGGCCGCAAAGCACCTTCCTGGGCAGTGCCAGCCAGGTCGAGGCCTATGTGTACGCCCTGGCGAATTTCGAGCCGAAACCGGCGCGATTCCCCAAGGCGCACAAATCCCACAAGGGCGAAGCCCAACGCGCGCCGCGTACGGTCAAGGAAATGCTGGAGCGTTGCGAAGATGCTCTGCCGATGCCGGACCTGATGAACTGGCTGCTGGAGCAGGAACCGGACGGCGCCACCGACGAATTGCTGTACTGGTTCTCGCGGCTCTCGCGGGAAAAACGCTTCAAGCGCGAACGCCTGGAACGCCGCGATTACCACACACACGAGCACCAGGTCAGCCTGCGCTCCTTCGCCCTGCTCCCGGCCAGCACTGACTCTGCCGAGAATTCTGCGAGCACCCCTTATGCATCTTGATCTATCCGAACTGTCCCAGCTGGCGCCGATCTTTCGCGAGCTGTTCAAGGGTTACCACGTCAGCCGCCGCGACCCGGAGCTGTACGCGCAACTGTCAAACTTCCAGGACCAGTACCGCACGCTGTTCCGGGCGCTGGGTTTTGAGCTGGTCTGCGATACACGAGGCTTCTACTACTTCGTGCCGGACTCCGCGATCGCCAGCGCGCAAGTCAACAAGACAGCGCAGCGCCTGGCGCTGTTCACCTTCATCATCGTCGAGCACTTGGCCGACCAGGGCCGCGATCCGATCGCCGTGCTCGACGGCGGCAGCCTTGGACGGGATGAGTTGCCGTCGCTGCTGGAAAAATACCGCGACCTGTTTATCCAGGCCGAAGTGCAGACCCAGGAAGAACTCGAAGAAAAAATCATGCGCCGCATGACGCAGTTGGGTTTTGCCAGCGAAGACAACGGCATCTATCGCTTCCTGCCGCCGATGCACCGCTTCCTCGACGTGTGCCTGTCGGTGCAACAAGACCGTGACCTCGCCGCCAGCGTGCACAGCGTATTGCCATTGCCAGCGCCAGTGATCATCGACGAAGACAGCGATGAAAAACTGCTGAAAACCGATGATCCGCTGGACCTAAGCGACTTCGCAGAAGAAAGCGAAGAAGACGCACTGGCCCGTGCCATTGCCGAAGAACAGGAGACCGACGCATGAGCAAGGAACGCTACGGCATCCGCCGCTTCGCCCTATTGAACACCGCCGGTTACAGCCTCGGTTTGTTCCCCCTGGAAGAGCCGCTATCGGTGTATGGCGCGAACAACCTGGGTAAATCCGCATCGATCAACGCCTTGCAGTTCCCGATCCTGGCGCGCATGTCGGACATGAGTTTCGGCAAGTACACGTTGGAGCAATCGCGCCGTTTCTACTTTGCAACCGACACCAGCTACATCCTGGTGGAAGTGTCCCTGCCCCACGGTCCGCACGTGATCGGTGTGGTAGGACGCGGCCCGGGTGGCGGTTTCGGTCACCAGTTCTTCGCTTATGCGGGCAAGCTGGACCTGGCTCACTACCAAAAGAACGACACGTGCCTGCGTCAGAAAGAACTGTTTACCAACCTTGAGCGCGAGGGTCTGAAAGCCTACGAACTCAAGCCGGATGAACTGCGCCGTTTGCTGGTGGGCGGCCACACGTCGATCCCCCTGGACCTGACGCTGATCCCGCTGCGTTCCACCAGCGAACAGAGTCTGAAGACCTTCCGCGCGCTGTTTATCAACTTGCTGCATATGCGCGAAATCACGGCGGCCAAGCTCAAGCAATTGTTCCTCGATGCCTTCGAACACAGCCTGCGTTCCGGCAGTGTGGACTACATCGCCGCGTGCGAAGAAGCCTTCCGCGATGTGCGACGTATGGAACAGGATTACAACTCCCTGGTCGCAGCGGGCCCGTTGGTCGAGGCACTGGCCAATGGCGTTCGGCAGCGCGACACACTGCGCGGCAAACTGCATCGCCTGTCGCCATTGCTCGACTCGTTGCTGGGCACTTGGTCGGACTACGCCAGTGCACGTAAGGAAGAGCTGACGATCCAGGCCGAACACTATCGCAACGAGCAGGACGCGCTGCAGAACGACCAGCGTGGCGGCACCCAAGAGCTGATGCGCCTGGAGCGTGAGATCAGCGGCATCCAGCGTTGGTTGGGCGAGCTGTCGGTGCTCAAGCATCGCTTTGCCCTGGTGGATGACGTGAAGGTCCTGGAGCAACAACTGCTGGCGGCCAAGGATGCTCACGATGAACTGGCTGGCGCTTTGGCGCAGTCACGCCAGTTCAGCGCCGAGGATTTGGACGAGCGTCTGCGGGATCTGGAAAAGCGTTTGAAGTCGGTCAAGCAGCAGCTTGATCACGCAGACAACAACAGCTACGCCAAGCTGCGGGAAGAATTCTCACAGCAGGATGTCGAGCGTCTGATGCGTCTGTTCAACAGTTCGTTGTTCAGCCTCCCGTTGGGTGAACACGGCATCACGCTGGATGAGGACGGCCAGTGGGTCAAATCCCTGGAGCAGATTCTCGATGGCTTCAAGGGCGAGCGTTTCGAAGTGCCGGGGCTGTCCATCGACATCTCGCACATCGAACCACCGGCGTTGCAGGCCCTGGCAGATCGCGCCGCATTGCGCGACCAGAAAGAGCGCCTGGAAAAAGAACTCAAGCAGCTCAAGACGCAGCAGGCTGTAACTTCCGACCGCGCGGCGAGCAAGACCCAAACCGAGGCGCTGTACCAGCAAGTGCTGGACGCGCAAAAGGCCTTGGAAGATTTTCGCCGTGCGCAAACCCTGAGCGCCGAAGAAGGCGAGAAGCTGGAAAACCTGGCGCAGATGGAAGCCGCTCAGGACGAGTTGAAGCGGTCCAGTGATGCATTTACCGAGCGCGTTCAGCAACTGTCGGCCAAGCTCCAACTGGTCGGTCGGCAGATCGGTGATATGGAAGCCAAACAGCGTACGCTTGATGACGCCTTACGCCGTCGTCAGTTGCTGCCGGCGGACTTGCCGTTCGGTACGCCGTTCATGGATCCGGTCGACGACTCCATGGACAACCTGTTGCCATTGCTCAACGACTATCAGGACAGCTGGCAAGGTCTGCTGCGCGCTGATGGCCAAATCGAGGCACTGTATGCGCAGGTGCGCCTCAAGGGCGTCGCCAAGTTCGACAGCGAGGATGATGTCGAGCGTCGCCTGCAACTGTTGATCAATGCCTATGCACACCGCACCGATGAGGCGCTGACCCTCGGCAAGGCACGCCGTGCGGCGGTCACTGATATCGCGCGGACCTTGCGTAACATCCGTAGCGACTACGACAGCCTTGAGCACCAACTGGCGCTGTTCAACCGCGAGATCAACAAGCGCCAGGTGTCCAACCTGCAAAGCTTCCGTATCGTGCTGGCGCCGAATAAGGAAGCCCTCAAGCATATCGACCAGATCATCCACAGCGCGGGTCAGTACGAGGAAGGTGAAACCTTGTCGGTCTTCGACCTCAGCCAGAGCGCCGAGCAAGACAACAAGAACGAAGAGGCCAAGGAATACCTCGCACGCCTGGTGGCGGCTAACCATAACCAACTGGGCCTCAAGGATCTGTTCGAGCTGGCTTTCGAGATCACCAAGGTGCATGGCCAGCCGGTGATTCACACCGACATCGACGGTGCGGCGTCCAACGGCACCACCATGACCATCAAGGCGCTGACCAACATGTATTTGTTGCTGCACTTGATGGACCGCGACCAGGCCGGGCGTGTGCGCTTGCCGTATTACCTTGATGAAGCAGCGGACATCGATGAAAAGAACCAGGCCGCATTGCTGGAAACCAGCTTGCAGCTGGGCTTCGTGCCGATCCTGGCCAGTGTGAAGCCGCAGGTGTCTGCCCAGGTGGCAATCGACCTGGAAGGCGGCAGCGGGCCGAACGGGATCTACATCGATGAGGCGGACTGGAAGTACATCCGTCGCCATGACGCAGTGAAGGCGACGGTGAATGCGCAGGCGGATGAGCCGGAGTTGGATGAGGTCTGACGTGTTGCGCTGAAATGCAAAAAGGCCGCGATCTTATGGATCGCGGCCTTTTTTAGTGCAGGTTTTTGCAGTGCTTTTGAGGGCGCTATCGGACCTACTTGCCGAGCGGAATTTTAGGCGCCCAGGTCAGCCATTCGTCCTCAACCTTGTCGAACAGCGGAAAGGTTTGCTGCGGCCGTGCAGCGTTGCCCATGCGCTCGCCGTCTGGCGTGGCGAAGGCGATACCGCCGGAAACCAGCGTCTCAAGGGATTCGGTGCGCACGGTGGCGCCTTTGAACAGGCCGAAGTCTAGACCGAAGCCACTGGTATTCCAGAAACGACTGCCACCGCGCACCAGCGATGCGTACTTGGGCTCGATCAGGATGTGGATCAGCACACGGTCAGCGGTTTGGCCCAATTCGTAGCCAGTGACTTTGCCCACGGTAACTTCGCGGTAGGTAACGGGGACACCTTCCTTCAACGAGCCACGACGTGCGGCGCTGAGCGTGAGGCTCAAACCGTCTTCTCGTCGGACAGCTTCAGGCGGCTGGTCCAAGGCGACAAAGCTTTTTTGCGGACCGGAGCTTTTTACCGCTGGTTGCACTTCGATGTATTGGCCAGTGACCAGGGTTTCCAGGTTGGAGGTTTTCATCAGGCCCAGTTCCGGCTTGACCACCCAGAACTGGCTACCTGCACGCGCGATGCGGTCTGCCACCTGAGTGATGCGGGCGCTGAGGAGCACCGACTGCATATCGGCACTCAGGTCGACACTCTCGATCTTGCCGACATCAAGGCCTTTGAAACGTACGGCAGTGCCCGGGCGCAGGCCGTCGGCGCGGTCGACCTTGATGGTCACCAGCGTGCCATGCTGATTGGCGGCTTCACGGTCAGCGAACAAACGGAAACGCGGAATACGTTTTTTCAGCGGCACGTTTGGCTGGGGGGTTTCGAAGGCGATACCACCGGCCATCAGGCTGGCCAGAGATTCACTCTTGACCTGGATGCCGCCGGTGAGGCCGCCGGTCAGGGTAACGCCGCTGGCATTCCAAAAGCGCGTGGAGCCATTGACCAGGTTTTCGTATTCCTTCTCGATGTGAACGCCAATCACCAGTTGCTTGTTCTTGCGCGAGAACTGGTAGCTCTGCACCGAACCGACCTTGACCTGCTTGTAGAGGATCGGGCTGCCAACATCCAGGGAGCCGAGGTTATCGGTGAACAGCACCATGTGCAGGCCCGGTGAACGCAGGTCCAGTGGCGGCGCTTTGGCGCGGGCAACGTATTCGCGCTGCGGGGCGCTGCCCTTATCGCCAGGGCGGATGGCGATGTAGTTACCTTTTACCAACGCTTCCAGACCGGTGATGCCTGCCAGGGAGATGGACGGTTTCACAACCCAGAATTGGGTGTCCTGCACCAGGTAATCTTCGGCCAACGGATCGAGAGTCAACTCGGCATTGGCGCTGGAGAGGTCCGGGTCGATCTTCAGGGTTTTCAGACTACCCACCTGGATGCCTTTGTACATCACCGGCGTACGCCCAGCCTGCAGGCCTTCGAAGTCGGTGAGCTTGACCTTCACCCTGATACCAGCAGCGGCGGCGTCGAAGTCTTCATACAGACGGAAAGGCAGGCTTGGGTCGGTCGGGGGGCTGTCTTTGCGGTTCTCCGGCGTGGCGAAGGCGATACCACCCGCGACGATGCTGGAAAGAGACTCGCTGCGCACTTTTACACCGGAAAGGTTAGCGTCGATGCTGATGCCGCTGGCGTTCCAGAAACGCGTGTGTTTGCGCACCAGGTTGGCGTAAGTCGGCTCGATGTAGACCTTGATTTCAACGGTACTTTGATCTTCGGACAACAGGTAGCTTTTGACCTGGCCGACTTGGATTTGCTTGTAGAAGACTGGGCTGCCACGGTTCAGCGAGCCGAGACGATCAGCCTTGATGGTCAAGTGCAGACCGGGCTTGGCGTCGGATAACGGGGGCTCTTCAGAGAGCGCTTTGAATTTACGTGTGGGCTCACCATCGCCAGGGCTGGCGGCGATGTAGTTACCCGAGACCAGGGTTTCCAAGCCGGTGATGCCGGCGAGGCTGACGCTGGGTTTGACCAGCCAGAAGCGCGTGTTGGTCTTGAGGTATTGATCGACGTCCTTATTCATCTCGATGGTGGCGATCACCCCGCGATTGTTGCCCTCGTCATCCAAAGCCAAGGCTTTGACCTTGCCCACGGGCATGCCCTTATAGACCACTTCAGTCTTGTTGACCTGAATGCCTTCGCCACTTTCGAAGCGCACTTGGATCTCGATGCCCTGTTGGGAATAGGCACGCCATCCCAGCCAGCCGCCGATGATCAGAGCAATCAGGGGGAACACCCAAATGGCCGACCAGTTGGAGGCTGGGCGGGTTTTAGCTTTAGGCAATTCACTCATGGTCGTCGTCCGACTCCGTGTTATCCCAAATCAGTCGGGGATCAAAAGTTACAGCGGCAAGCATCGTCAAGATCACCACACTGGCGAACGCCGCTGCGCCGAGGTTGGCCTCGACGCTGGCAAGCCGTCCAAAGTTTACGACCGCCACCAGGATGGCGATCACGAAGATATCCAACATGGACCAGCGCCCAATGAATTCGATAAAGCGGTACATCACAATGCGTTGTTGTGCAGAGAGCGGCTGGTGACGCTGCACCGAGAACAGTAGCAGGCCAATGCCAACCAGCTTGAATGTCGGCACCAGAATACTGGCGATAAATACCACGGCGGCGATGGGAAACATACCGTGCTGCACCAGTTGGATCACGCCAGCCATAATGGTGCTGGGGTCTCCCTGGCCCAATGAGTTGATGGTCATGATTGGCAGCAGGTTGGCGGGGATATATAGAATTGCGGCAGTGATCAGCAATGCCCAGGTGCGGGTAAGGCTGTTGGGACGGCGGGCATGGATCAGCGCACCGCAACGCGTGCAAATTTGCTCATCGGTATCTGCTTGCTGCTTGTTTAACTCGTGGCATTCGGTACAGATCAGAATGCCCGCATCAATCGCCCGCATGATCATCTTCCCCTGACAGTGCTTGCCAGATCTGATGCGGCGACATCACCACCTCAAGCAGAACCTGAACCATTAATAGACTGACGAAGCAGACCAAACCCAGGCCAATCGTGATGGAGGCCATGTCGGCAAGTTTTACGATAGCTACCAGTACGCCCATCAGGTAGACCTCCAACATTCCCCAATCTTTCATGTGGTGGTAGATGCGGTACAGCAGCAGGCCGTAACTACGCCCGATTTTCCAACGAATACTGAGCAGCACCGCCAATTGGCAAAGCAACTTGAGCAAGGGAATGCCCATGCTGCATAGAAACACTACAGCTGCGACGCCCTGCATGCCGGTGTCGAACAAGCCAACTACGCCACTCCAGACGGTGTCCTCTGAGGACTGCCCGAGTAGATTGAGCTTCATGATGGGAAGAAAGTTCGCGGGGATGTACAGCAACAGCGCCGCGAGAACCAGCGCGAGGCTACGTTCGACGACATTGTGGCGATGAGCGTACAGCTCGTAGCCGCAGCGCGGACATTGCGCTTTTTCGCCGAGGGCGAGCACGGGTTTGCGCATCAGCAAGTCACACTCATGGCATGCCACTAGATCGTCCAGTGGTAAATCCGACACCTCAAGGGCATCAACCGGATCGGGCATAGTAGGGCTCTGGCTCTAAAAAAGGTTAGGTGCCTATTCTAGTGGTCTGGTTCAGAAATAACTGTGCAAATTTGTCGTGGACCTCTTCGCACTTTCCGCCCGCCCAAAACAAAACCCCATCTGCTTTCGCAAATGGGGTTTCGGAATTTAATCTTGACGATGACCTACTCTCACATGGGGAAACCCCACACTACCATCGGCGATGCATCGTTTCACTACTGAGTTCGGGATGGGATCAGGTGGTTCCAATGCTCTATGGTCGTCAAGAAATTCGGGTACTGAGTCGTGGCCAGCTGGCCTCGCTTCAGCAAATTGGGTATGTGATAGCTTTCGGTGTTTGCAAGAGTCGAACTTTCGGTTCATTTCGTCTTCACACACCGCAATCTGGTGCTCTTTCGCTTTTCAGCTCGAAGCAAGCAAATTGCTTGGGTGTTATATGGTCAAGCCTCACGGGCAATTAGTATTGGTTAGCTCAACGCCTCACAGCGCTTACACACCCAACCTATCAACGTCGTAGTCTTCGACGGCCCTTCAGGGAACTCAAGGTTCCAGTGAGATCTCATCTTGAGGCTAGTTTCCCGCTTAGATGCTTTCAGCGGTTATCTATTCCGAACATAGCTACCCGGCAATGCCACTGGCGTGACAACCGGAACACCAGAGGTTCGTCCACTCCGGTCCTCTCGTACTAGGAGCAGCCCCTCTCAAATCTCAAACGTCCACGGCAGATAGGGACCGAACTGTCTCACGACGTTCTAAACCCAGCTCGCGTACCACTTTAAATGGCGAACAGCCATACCCTTGGGACCGGCTTCAGCCCCAGGATGTGATGAGCCGACATCGAGGTGCCAAACACCGCCGTCGATATGAACTCTTGGGCGGTATCAGCCTGTTATCCCCGGAGTACCTTTTATCCGTTGAGCGATGGCCCTTCCATACAGAACCACCGGATCACTAAGACCTACTTTCGTACCTGCTCGACGTGTCTGTCTCGCAGTCAAGCGCGCTTTTGCCTTTATACTCTACGACCGATTTCCGACCGGTCTGAGCGCACCTTCGTACTCCTCCGTTACTCTTTAGGAGGAGACCGCCCCAGTCAAACTACCCACCATACACTGTCCTCGATCCGGATAACGGACCTGAGTTAGAACCTCAAAGTTGCCAGGGTGGTATTTCAAGGTTGGCTCCACGCAGACTGGCGTCCACGCTTCAAAGCCTCCCACCTATCCTACACAAGCAAATTCAAAGTCCAGTGCAAAGCTATAGTAAAGGTTCACGGGGTCTTTCCGTCTAGCCGCGGATACACTGCATCTTCACAGCGATTTCAATTTCACTGAGTCTCGGGTGGAGACAGCGCCGCCATCGTTACGCCATTCGTGCAGGTCGGAACTTACCCGACAAGGAATTTCGCTACCTTAGGACCGTTATAGTTACGGCCGCCGTTTACCGGGGCTTCGATCAAGAGCTTCGCGTTAGCTAACCCCATCAATTAACCTTCCGGCACCGGGCAGGCGTCACACCCTATACGTCCACTTTCGTGTTTGCAGAGTGCTGTGTTTTTAATAAACAGTCGCAGCGGCCTGGTATCTTCGACCGGCATGAGCTTACGGAGCAAGTCCTTCACCCTCACCGGCGCACCTTCTCCCGAAGTTACGGTGCCATTTTGCCTAGTTCCTTCACCCGAGTTCTCTCAAGCGCCTTGGTATTCTCTACCCAACCACCTGTGTCGGTTTGGGGTACGGTTCCTGGTTACCTGAAGCTTAGAAGCTTTTCTTGGAAGCATGGCATCAACCACTTCGTTAACTAAAAGTTAACTCGTCATCAGCTCTCGGCCTTAAGATCCCGGATTTACCTAAGATCTCAGCCTACCACCTTAAACTTGGACAACCAACGCCAAGCTGGCCTAGCCTTCTCCGTCCCTCCATCGCAATAACCAGAAGTACAGGAATATTAACCTGTTTTCCATCGACTACGCTTTTCAGCCTCGCCTTAGGGACCGACTAACCCTGCGTCGATTAACGTTGCGCAGGAAACCTTGGTCTTTCGGCGTGGGTGTTTTTCACACCCATTGTCGTTACTCATGTCAGCATTCGCACTTCTGATACCTCCAGCAAGCTTCTCAACTCACCTTCACAGGCTTACAGAACGCTCCTCTACCGCATCACTTACGTGATACCCGTAGCTTCGGTGTATGGTTTGAGCCCCGTTACATCTTCCGCGCAGGCCGACTCGACTAGTGAGCTATTACGCTTTCTTTAAAGGGTGGCTGCTTCTAAGCCAACCTCCTAGCTGTCTAAGCCTTCCCACATCGTTTCCCACTTAACCATAACTTTGGGACCTTAGCTGACGGTCTGGGTTGTTTCCCTTTTCACGACGGACGTTAGCACCCGCCGTGTGTCTCCCATGCTCGGCACTTGTAGGTATTCGGAGTTTGCATCGGTTTGGTAAGTCGGGATGACCCCCTAGCCGAAACAGTGCTCTACCCCCTACAGTGATACATGAGGCGCTACCTAAATAGCTTTCGAGGAGAACCAGCTATCTCCGAGCTTGATTAGCCTTTCACTCCGATCCACAGGTCATCCGCTAACTTTTCAACGGTAGTCGGTTCGGTCCTCCAGTTAGTGTTACCCAACCTTCAACCTGCCCATGGATAGATCGCCCGGTTTCGGGTCTATTCCCAGCGACTAGACGCCCTATTAAGACTCGCTTTCGCTACGCCTCCCCTATTCGGTTAAGCTCGCCACTGAAAATAAGTCGCTGACCCATTATACAAAAGGTACGCAGTCACCCAACAAAGTGGGCTCCCACTGCTTGTACGCATACGGTTTCAGGATCTATTTCACTCCCCTCTCCGGGGTTCTTTTCGCCTTTCCCTCACGGTACTAGTTCACTATCGGTCAGTCAGTAGTATTTAGCCTTGGAGGATGGTCCCCCCATATTCAGACAAAGTTTCTCGTGCTCCGTCCTACTCGATTTCATGACTAAGAGATTTTCGCGTACAGGGCTATCACCCACTATGGCCGCACTTTCCAGAGCGTTCCGCTAATCTCAAAGCCACTTAAGGGCTAGTCCCCGTTCGCTCGCCACTACTAAGGGAATCTCGGTTGATTTCTTTTCCTCAGGGTACTTAGATGTTTCAGTTCCCCTGGTTCGCCTCTTACGCCTATGTATTCAGCGTAAGATAACCATCTTATGATGGCTGGGTTCCCCCATTCAGACATCTCCGGATCAAAGTCTGTTTGCCGACTCCCCGAAGCTTTTCGCAGGCTACCACGTCTTTCATCGCCTCTGACTGCCAAGGCATCCACCGTATGCGCTTCTTCACTTGACCATATAACCCCAAGCAATCTGGTTATACTGTGAAGACAACATTCGCCGAAAATTCGATTCGGCTCTTTCGAGCCACTCACAAATTTTACCTTAGCCTGATCCGTTACCAGTGAAAGTAACGTTCAGTCTATCTTTCTATCACATACCCAAATTTTTAAAGAACGATCTAATCAAAGACTAGAAATCAACATTCACCATCATCACAATGGAATGCTCATTTCTAAGCTTTCAACAAACAGAAGCAGTAGTGGTGGAGCCAAACGGGATCGAACCGTTGACCTCCTGCGTGCAAGGCAGGCGCTCTCCCAGCTGAGCTATGGCCCCGTATTTCTACAGGCGTTTCCCACACAAAATTGGTGGGTCTGGGCAGATTCGAACTGCCGACCTCACCCTTATCAGGGGTGCGCTCTAACCAACTGAGCTACAGACCCAATTTCGGGCTGCTTCTTTATCGTCTTCTTCAATGAATCAAGCAATTCGTGTGGGAACTTATGGAGCAGCTGATGTCGTCGATTAAGGAGGTGATCCAGCCGCAGGTTCCCCTACGGCTACCTTGTTACGACTTCACCCCAGTCATGAATCACACCGTGGTAACCGTCCTCCCGAAGGTTAGACTAGCTACTTCTGGTGCAACCCACTCCCATGGTGTGACGGGCGGTGTGTACAAGGCCCGGGAACGTATTCACCGCGACATTCTGATTCGCGATTACTAGCGATTCCGACTTCACGCAGTCGAGTTGCAGACTGCGATCCGGACTACGATCGGTTTTATGGGATTAGCTCCACCTCGCGGCTTGGCAACCCTCTGTACCGACCATTGTAGCACGTGTGTAGCCCAGGCCGTAAGGGCCATGATGACTTGACGTCATCCCCACCTTCCTCCGGTTTGTCACCGGCAGTCTCCTTAGAGTGCCCACCATTACGTGCTGGTAACTAAGGACAAGGGTTGCGCTCGTTACGGGACTTAACCCAACATCTCACGACACGAGCTGACGACAGCCATGCAGCACCTGTCTCAATGTTCCCGAAGGCACCAATCTATCTCTAGAAAGTTCATTGGATGTCAAGGCCTGGTAAGGTTCTTCGCGTTGCTTCGAATTAAACCACATGCTCCACCGCTTGTGCGGGCCCCCGTCAATTCATTTGAGTTTTAACCTTGCGGCCGTACTCCCCAGGCGGTCAACTTAATGCGTTAGCTGCGCCACTAAGAGCTCAAGGCTCCCAACGGCTAGTTGACATCGTTTACGGCGTGGACTACCAGGGTATCTAATCCTGTTTGCTCCCCACGCTTTCGCACCTCAGTGTCAGTATCAGTCCAGGTGGTCGCCTTCGCCACTGGTGTTCCTTCCTATATCTACGCATTTCACCGCTACACAGGAAATTCCACCACCCTCTACCATACTCTAGTCAGTCAGTTTTGAATGCAGTTCCCAGGTTGAGCCCGGGGATTTCACATCCAACTTAACAAACCACCTACGCGCGCTTTACGCCCAGTAATTCCGATTAACGCTTGCACCCTCTGTATTACCGCGGCTGCTGGCACAGAGTTAGCCGGTGCTTATTCTGTCGGTAACGTCAAAACAATCACGTATTAGGTAACTGCCCTTCCTCCCAACTTAAAGTGCTTTACAATCCGAAGACCTTCTTCACACACGCGGCATGGCTGGATCAGGCTTTCGCCCATTGTCCAATATTCCCCACTGCTGCCTCCCGTAGGAGTCTGGACCGTGTCTCAGTTCCAGTGTGACTGATCATCCTCTCAGACCAGTTACGGATCGTTGCCTTGGTGAGCCATTACCTCACCAACTAGCTAATCCGACCTAGGCTCATCTGATAGCGCAAGGCCCGAAGGTCCCCTGCTTTCTCCCGTAGGACGTATGCGGTATTAGCGTCCGTTTCCGAACGTTATCCCCCACTACCAGGCAGATTCCTAGGCATTACTCACCCGTCCGCCGCTCTCAAGAGAAGCAAGCTTCTCTCTACCGCTCGACTTGCATGTGTTAGGCCTGCCGCCAGCGTTCAATCTGAGCCATGATCAAACTCTTCAGTTCAAACATCTTTGGGTTTTTAAGAAACCCTAAACTTGGCTCAGCAATCGTTGGTTACATCTTTGATTTCTCGCGGAGTAACTTGTGATGCTGATAATCTTGTTGACTATCAGTCTGACTCCACAAGCACCCACACGAATTGCTTGATTCAGTTGTTAAAGAGCGGTTGGTTAAGATCTTTCGTCTCAACCGAGGCGCGCATTCTACAGCAGCCTCATTTGCTGTCAAGTGATTATTTTCAGAAGCTTTCGAAGATTTCTTCAACAACTTCAACCACTTGCGCTTCTGATCTCTCATCAGCGGGAGGCGAATTCTACAGCGTTACACGCTGCTGTCAACACCTCTTTTTCAACTTCCTTTTAGCTTCGATGAACTGAAGCAACTTACTGCCGAAAACCGCGTAACTCATTGTTTACCAAGGAGTTTTCCGTTTCGACTGCGCCGGAAGTGGGGCGAATTATAGGCTCCCAGAATTTTACGTCAACCTTTAATTTGTTTTTTCTATCAAGTCGCCCACCAACCTTCATGTCCTTCTATATATAGACAGCCACCCGCATAACACTGAGCAATATATTGCTCAATTCCAAGTAGTTAAGCATCATAGCAGCCTCTGCTACTCAAATATGACATCGGACGTACATCCCAATGACCACCTCTCCCCGCAGCCTGGCCTCGGCATTGTTTCCTGTCGGCCTGCTGCTGATCGCCATGGCTTCCATCCAGTCAGGAGCCTCGTTGGCCAAGAGCATGTTCCCGATTGTAGGCGCACAAGGCACTACAACCCTGCGCCTAATTTTCGCCAGTGTGATTATGCTGCTCATATTGCGACCATGGCGCGCCAAGCTGACCGCCAAGTCCCTGCGCACCGTGGTCATCTACGGAATGGCCCTGGGCGGCATGAATTTCCTCTTCTATATGTCACTGCGCAGCGTGCCCCTGGGCATCGCCGTAGCCCTAGAATTCACGGGACCTCTTGCAGTGGCCATCTACGCGTCGCGCCGGGCGGTGGACTTCCTGTGGATTGCCCTCGCAATCGTCGGCCTGCTTCTATTGATCCCCATGGGAGAAGCGAGCAATGGTATCGACTTAGTTGGCGCAGCCTATGCATTAGGAGCGGGAGTCTGCTGGGCACTCTACATTCTGTTCGGACAGAAAGCAGGTAACGACAACGGCGTCCAGACCGCCGCTCTTGGGGTGATGATCGCAGCACTGTTTGTCGCGCCCATTGGCATCGTCCACGCTGGCAGTGCCTTGTTGACGCCTGCGCTGATTCCAATAGCCATCGGCGTCGCCATTCTGTCCACTGCCCTACCCTACACCCTGGAGATGGTAGCGCTGACGCGCCTCCCTGCACGAACCTTTGGCACCCTCATGAGCATCGAACCCGTATTCGGCGCGCTCTCAGGCCTGCTCTTCCTGCAAGAGTACTTATCACTGGCACAATGGCTGGCCATTACCTGCATTATCCTGGCCTCGGTAGGCGCGACGCTGACGATGCGCAATGACTCGAAACCACTGGTTCCAGCGGATTGAATCATCTTTGAATGTACCTCTGGCATTTGCCGCTCATTTAGGCCATGTTTAAGCGCTAAACGAATGTCATTCATGGAGTTTTTCGACAAGGACAGCGCGAACACTACACTCGAGAGCGAGTAGAGCCGGCTTCAAGTATTGGGAAGTGGCTATTAAGGATGGGAATGAAGCGAATTTTGATAGTGTTAATGGTCGTAGCCATTGCTGGCTGTGCCGCGACTACCAAGACAGAAGTAAAACGGGGAAAAAGAGGACTGCATATCAACTGTTCCGGCCTGTCCTCCTCTTGGGACCAGTGCTACACCAGTGCAACCAACTCTTGCGGCACCAAGGGGTATCGGGTCATCGCCAAGTCCGGTGACAATTCCGAGGAACCCGGGGACTATCCCTTTGGCATCAATCCTGCCGGGTACACCAGCCGCAGCATGATCGTTATCTGTAAGTAATCGCCCCCGAGCAGTCATCCTCGACTGCTCATCGTGCCCAATCAGCTCTCGATTAACACTCATCCTTGAACGCCGCTTGCAAGCAGATCGCAGGCGGCGTTTGCTTCAGATCAGATAGCTGCCGTACGCAGTTGCAACCACTCTAGCCCCGCGCCGCTCAGCAACGAGCTCAAGCGCTCACGCACCTGCGCGTGATACGCGTTGAGCCACGCGCGCTCATCCGTGGTGAGCAGCGACGGCTCAAGACAACGCGTGTCGATCGGGCAAAGCGTCAGGGTTTCAAACGACAGAAACTCACCAAACTCGGTCTTGCCCGCTTCGCGGTTCAGCACCAGGTTCTCGATACGCACACCCCAACGCCCCGGCCGGTACGTACCCGGCTCAATGGAAGTGATCATACCCGGCTGCATCGCCGTTTGCGGAGCGGCGGCGGCCTGATAAGCAATCACTTGTGGACCTTCATGCACATTGAGGAAATAACCTACGCCGTGCCCAGTACCGTGGCCGTAGTCCACACCTTCAGCCCATATCGGCGCGCGGGCAATGGAATCCAGCAACGGCGATAGAATCCCCCTCGGGAAATGCGCACGGGACAGCGCAATAACGCCCTTCAGCACCCGGGTGCAGTCTCGTTTCTGCTCCTCACTCGGCGTACCGATAGGCACCATGCGTGTGATATCCGTTGTGCCGCCCAAGTACTGGCCACCCGAGTCGATCAGCAGCAAGCCATCACCTTCGATCACCGCATGCTCTTCCTCGGTGGCGTGGTAATGGGGCATTGCGCCATTGGCGTTAAAGGCGGCAATAGTGTTGAAACTCAGCGACACATAGTCGGGGCGACGGGTACGGGCTGCGGTCAGGTGTTCATCAATGGTCAACTCCGTGATGCGCTCACGGCCCAGCGCACTGTCCAGCCAGGCGAAGAATTCGCACAGAGCGGCACCATCCTGCTCCATGGCCCTGCGGATGTGCTCGGCGTCTGCCTGACTCTTGCGTGATTTGGCCAATGTGGTCGGATTCAGCCCTTCGATCAACTTGACGCCAGCATCCAGGCTTTCCAGCAAGCCGGCGGTTACGCGGGCAGGGTCGACGTGCAAACCTGCACCCGACGGCACTGCACGCAAGGCATCCGCGACCTCGCTGTAATCGCGCAACGCCACGCCATCCTGTTCAAGCACAGCACGCAGATCCGCGTCGACTTTACTCAGCGCCACGAACAACGTGGCCTGCTGTTGACTGATCAGCGCAAACGATACAAACACCGGGTTAAATGAAACGTCGCCGCCACGCAGGTTGAACAACCAGGCGATGTCGTCCAGGGTCGCGATAAAGTGCCAGTCGGCGCCCTTCTCTTTCAAACTGGCGCGCAGTGCAGCGAGCTTCTCGCCACGACTAACGGTCGCTTGCGGTGGCAGATGCGCATAAATCGGCTGGTTCGGCAGGCTTGGACGGTCTGTCCAAACCGTATCGAGCACGTCGATATCGGTACGCAAGCGCGCGCCACGTTCTGCCAGCTTGGCGCTCAAGGTGCGCGCCGAAGCGACCGCCATCACTGCACCGTCCACCGCCACCACACCGCCTTCCGGAGTTTGCTCGGCCAACCACTCCAGTGGTCCAGGTTGGCCCGGCTGCAGTTTTACTAGCTCGATGCCGCTGCCCTTGAGCTCCTTGGTCGCTTGTTCCCAGTAACGGCTGTCGGCCCACACGCCGGCGAAATCTGCGGTGACAATCAGCGTCCCCATCGAGCCATGGAAACCCGATAACCATTGGCGGCCCTGCCAGTAACCCGGCAAGTATTCGGACAAATGCGGGTCAGCCGACGGCACCAACAGGGCGTGGATGCCCTCGCGGCTCATCAGTTCGCGGGTGCGCGCCAGGCGCTGGGGAACCGTTCCATGGGTCAAAGGCTGCGTGCTCATTGTGTCTCCTGCTAACCACTAATAATTGTTATGTGAAAATCAGACGGACCAGAAGGCCGGTGCGCTGGCCAATGCGGCCTTGATCAATAGCACCGCTTGGTCAATGTCATGCTCGGTGGTGAACCTACCCAGACTCAAGCGAATGGTGCGGCCGGCCGAGCGGGCGTCATGGCCAAGGGCAAGCAACACGTGGGACGGTGCATTGCTCGCAGAATTGCAGGCCGACGTCGCGGAAAAAGCGATACCGGCGCTCAATGCCGCGGCATTGAATTCACCTTCGCCGAACGTAAGGCTCAGTGTGTGGGGAATACGTTGCGTGGCACTGCCATTGAGGCGTACACCGGCGATCGAAGCCAACTGATCCAGCAGGCGTTGCCGCAACGCAACGATCACCGCTTTCTCTTCGGTGAACGACTGCGCTGCCAGCGCAAATGCCGTGCCCATCCCTGCAATCTGGTGGGTCGCCAACGTGCCGGAGCGCAAGCCGCCCTCGTGTCCGCCGCCATGAATCTGGGCCAACACCTTCTGTTGCGCCCGAGGCCCGACGTACAGCGCGCCGATACCCTTGGGGCCGTACAACTTGTGCGCAGAAAACGACATCAAATCCACCGGCCATTGCGCCAGATCGATCGCCACCTTGCCTGCTCCCTGAGCCGCGTCCACATGCAGCAGCGCGCCGTGTTCACGCACCCGCGCGCCGATGCCGGGGATGTCATTCAGGGTGCCAAGTTCGTTATTCACCAGCATCAGCGAAACCAGGAAGGTGTCTTCGCGCAACGCCTCACTGACCGCGTCGACGCTGATCAAACCGTCGGAGTCGGGTACCAGATAGGTCACGGCTACGCCGGCTTCCTGCAACTGTCGCGCGGTGTCCAGCGTGGCCTTATGCTCGATCTGGCTGGTGATGATATGACCACCGGCCACACCCCGCGCCTGGAACACGCCTTTGATGGCGAGGTTGTTGGATTCAGTGGCGCCGGAGGTCCAGACGATCTGCTCAGGCTGTGCGCCCACCAACTCGGCCACCTGGCGACGCGCCTGTTCAACCGTTTGCCGGGCCGCCTGGCCGTAAGCGTGGGAACTGGACGCGGGGTTACCGAAATTGGCGTTGAAGCCCAGGCACTCGACCATCACCTGGATGACCCGCTCGTCCACCGGGGTGGTGGCGGCGTAGTCGAAATACAAAGGACGTTTATTCATGACAGTTAAGACTCGCAAAGCAGGTTCCCGAGATCGGCGTCTCAGGAGCATCGGCCGGAACAGAGGTCGTCATGTCTACCGGATCGAATGCCATTAAAGAAGGACAACTTTAAGTAAATGTGCGTAGGAACGCTCCTGAAATTCAGCTTAACAGGCTGAAGTCGCGCCATGGAAAACAAAAAGCCCGAGGTCCTTAAAGGGCGCCTCGGGCTTTTTGCTGCGCAGAACGCGATCAACTGGGACGACCATGAAGTACGACGTCGCGCTCGGCATTCATTTCACCTTGGCGATCAAAGCCGAAGGACTTCTGTGGCTGACCGGTCAGTGCCGCACGCTGCTGTTGATATTCATCGAACGACAAGCCTCGACGACTCAGCGCTTCAAGAGCCAATTGCTTGGTCTCTTCGGCAGAGTAGGGACGTAATTCTGGCGATGGATGGCTCGCACAGCCGGCGAGTACGGCGCTGACAATCAATAAGCAAACGGAGAGGAATCGGTTCATGGCGGCGGCTCTGCAAAGGAGGTTTCGAGTCAATGAACACAGGCTACTCCCGACGTCATTCGGTGAAAAATCACCGTCCGTGATAGTCGCTATCAACCGCCGAAGCACCCTCCGATAGCCCCTCATATATTTCTTCATGATCTATAAATATGGAAATACGTTCATTTACGGAATAACAGTAACCCTCTATAACTAGCTCCAATTCTGCCAGGCACTGTTCGCCAAGCAACTGTTGCCCAGGCAACAGCCATTCAACAAATCACCAGGCAGGCAACAGCAACATTTTTCAGCAGTGAGCCACAGCCCAAGCCAATCAAGGCCTGCAGCCGTTGGTACAGCTCTTGCTCAACACTTTGCACCTCACTTGCTATGAACCACTGTTGAAAAAGGAACTGTTCATGACCCGTCCACTGAATGTCGTTGCCCTCTCCGGCGGAACCTGGCGCCCGTCGCGCACCCTGGTGTTGACCCAAGCCGTTCTGGCCGAATTGGCCACCCTCCTGCCAATCCAGACCACACTGATCGAACTGGGCGACATTGCCCGGCCACTGGGCGGTACACTGTCGCGCGATGAATTGCCCGCCGAAGTCGAAGCCCAACTGTTGGCCATCGAACAGGCCGACCTGCTGATCGTCGCCGCGCCGGTCTATCGCGGTTCCTACCCTGGCCTGCTCAAGCACCTGTTCGATCTGGTCGGTCTCAACGCCCTGGTCAACACCCCGGTGCTGCTCGCCGCCACCGGTGGTAGCGAACGCCACGCGCTGGTCCTCGATCATCAACTGCGCCCGCTGTTCGCCTTCTTCCAGGCCCTGACCCTGCCGATCGGTGTGTACGCCACCGAAGCCGACTTCACCGACTACCAAATAACCAGTGAGCCCCTGAAGGGCCGGATACGCCTTGCGGCAGAACGTGCTGCACCCTTGTTTGCAGCGCACTCCCCTTCTCTGCTGAAAATCGCTTAAGGATTGGTCATGGATGTTTTCTGGTTTCTGCCGACACATGGCGACGGTCATTACCTGGGCACCACCCAAGGTGCCCGGCCCGTCACGCTCAATTATCTGAAGCAAGTCGCCCAGGCGGCTGACAACCTGGGTTACTACGGTGTGTTGATTCCTACCGGCCGCTCGTGTGAAGACTCCTGGGTCATCGCCTCGGCGCTGGTACCGCTGACAGAACGCCTGCGTTACCTGGTGGCCATTCGTCCCGGCATCATTTCGCCGACTGTATCTGCACGCATGGCCGCCACCCTGGATCGCCTGTCCAACGGCCGTCTGCTGATCAACGTAGTGACCGGTGGCGACCCCGACGAAAACCGTGGCGACGGCAGCTTCCTCGACCACGCTGAACGTTACGAAGTCTCCGACGAATTCCTACGGATATGGCGCCGCGTATTGCAGGGTGAATCGGTAGATTTCGAAGGCAAACACCTGCGCGTGCAAAACGCCAAGGCGCTGTACCCACCGGTGCAGAAGCCTTACCCACCGTTGTACTTCGGTGGATCCTCCGACGCCGCCCACGACCTCGCCGCCGAACAGGTGGATGTGTATCTGACGTGGGGCGAGCCGCCCGCCGCCGTCGCGGAAAAACTCGCCGATGTGCGTGAGCGCGCCGCGCGCCACGGGCGTACGGTGAAGTTTGGCATTCGTCTGCATGTGATCGTGCGCGAAACCGAAGAAGACGCCTGGAAAGCCGCCGACAAACTGATCGAGCACATCAGCGACGACACCATCGCCGCCGCGCAAAAATCCTTCTCACGCTTTGACTCCGAAGGTCAGCGCCGCATGGCCGCCCTCCACGACGGGCGCCGCGACAACCTGGAAATCGCGCCCAACCTGTGGGCCGGTGTCGGCCTGGTGCGCGGCGGTGCCGGTACCGCGTTGGTGGGCAACCCGCAACAAGTGGCCGAACGCATTAAGGAATACGCCGACCTGGGCATCGAGAGCTTCATCTTCTCCGGCTATCCGCATTTGGAAGAGGCCTATCGCTTCGCCGAACTGGTGTTCCCGCTGCTGCCGGAACCCTACGCCAGCCTCGCTGGACGCGGTATCACCAACCTCACCGGCCCGTTCGGCGAAATGATTGCCAACGATGTACTGCCGGCCAAGGCCTGATCGGCGCAGCGGCGGCACCGGCCCGGGCCGCTGCTGCCAATAAAGAGGAAAACCCGTGACAGCCAAACCCCACAGCGTCCTGCCATCTCCCCTGCAGACCGCCAAACTGCTGGCCGCCGAATTCGCCCTCAGCGCCGTCGAACGCGACGAGCGCGGCGGCACACCCAAAACCGAGCGTGACGCCCTGCGCCACAGCGGCCTGCTGGCCCTGAGCATTCCCACCCAATACGGCGGCCTCGGCGCCCGCTGGAGCGACACCTTGGGCATCGTGCGCGAATTCGCCAAGGTCGACAGCTCCATCGCCCACGTCTTCGGCTTTCATCACCTGATGCTGGCCACCGTGCGCCTGTTTTCACGCCCGGACCAATGGCAACCCTGGTTCGAACAAACCGCGCGCAAGAACTGGTTCTGGGGCAACGCCCTCAATCCATTGGACACGCGCACCGTGGTCAAGGACTTCGGCGGCTGGCGCGAATTCTCCGGCAAAAAGAGCTTCTGCTCCGGCGCCAGCGACTCGGAAATGCTGATCGCCTCGGCGGTGGATGAAAATGCCGGCGGCAAACTGCTGATTGCCGCCATCCCCAGTGGGCGCAGCGGCATCACTCTGCACAATGACTGGAACAATATCGGCCAACGCCAGACCGACAGCGGCAGCGCCAGCTTCGAACGGGTGCGCGTCGAAGAGTCGGAATTGCTGCTCGACCCAGGCCCGCTGAGCACACCGTTCGCCTGCCTGCGCCCGCTGATCGCACAGTTGACCTTTACCCATATGTTTCTCGGCATTGCCGAAGGCGCATTCGAAGAAGCACGCACCTACACCCTCACCGAAACCCGTGCCTGGCACAAATCCTCGGCCGAGGACGTGCGCCAGGATCCTTACGTGCTCCACCACTACGGCGAGTTCTGGGTGGCCCTCCAAGGCGTGCGCCTGCTGGTGGAGCGAGCCGCCGAGCTACTGGACCAAGCCTGGGCCAAAGGGCCAAACCTCAGCGAACACGAGCGCGGCCAACTGGCAATTGCCATCGCCACCGCCAAGGTCGCCGCCACCCGCCAAGGCCTGGATCTGTGCAGCCGTCTGTTTGAAGTCACCGGCGCGCGTTCAACCCATGCCTCCCTGCGCCTGGATCGCCACTGGCGCAACCTGCGCACGCAAACCCTGCATGACCCGGTGGACTACAAGCTCCATGAACTGGGGGACTGGGCGTTGAACCAATCCCTGCCGATTCCTACGTTCTACTCATAAAAAAGAGGTGCCCATGCAGCTTCTAACCCTACCGCCCTCGCCCGCCCTTGCGACCTCGATTCGCGCCACGGCCCAGGTCTTCGAAGACCCGAAATCCCAGGCGCTGCTCGACCATATCCAGCAAGTGGCGCCCAGCGAAGCCAGCGTGCTGATCATCGGCGAAACCGGGACCGGTAAAGAGCTGGTGGCGCGCCACATTCATAACCTCAGCGCGCGGCGCAACCGCCCGTTCGTGGCGGTGAACTGCGGCGCCTTCTCTGAATCCCTGGTGGAGGCCGAACTGTTCGGCCATGAAAAAGGCGCCTTTACCGGCGCCCTCAGCGCCAAGGCTGGCTGGTTCGAAGAAGCCGATGGCGGCACGTTGTTCCTTGATGAGATCGGCGATTTACCGATGGCCATCCAAGTCAAATTGCTGCGTGTCCTACAGGAACGCGAAGTCGTACGCTTAGGTTCGCGCAAGAGCATTCCGATTGATGTGCGCGTACTGGCTGCAACCAACGTGCAGTTGGAAAAAGCCATCAACGCCGGGCATTTCCGCGAAGACCTCTACTACCGACTCGACGTGGTGAGCCTGGAACTGAGCCCGCTGCGCGAGCGCCCCGGCGATATCCTGCCGTTGACCCGGCACTTTATCGAGGCTTACAGCCGACGCCTGGGCTACGGCCCGATCACGATCAGTCGCGAAGCCGAACAAAAACTCAAGAGCTACAGCTGGCCGGGCAATATCCGCGAACTGGAAAACGTCATCCACCACACCCTGCTGATCTGCCGTAACGGCGTGATCGAACGGGATGATTTGCGCCTGTCGAACATGCGCATCGAGCGCCAGGACGACAGCCAGCACGGCACCGACAACAGCGCCGAAGCCTTGTTGGAGCGCGCCTTCCAAAAGCTCTTTGAAGAACAGGCTGGCGCCCTGCATGAAAAGGTCGAAGACGCCCTGCTTCGGGCCGCTTACCGTTTCAGCCATTACAACCAGGTGCACACCGCCAACCTGCTGGGCCTGAGCCGTAACGTCACGCGCACACGCCTGATCAAGATTGGCGAATTGGCGGTGAATAAGCGTCGGCCGGGGGAGAACGTGCAAGGTGAACGGATGCTGCATTTATCCATATAGACGGCAGTGCAATGCATTGTCATGGCTGCGCTCAAAACTGCGCAGCACCTGGAACGAACCAAAGGTCACCGCCGTGGCCTGATGGGCGCGAATCAGTGTCCAGAAGTCTTCCTCACCCTGCTCAAAACGCTTGAACGCTGCCTCACCGTGCGCTCGGGACGTCCATTGCAGGTAATTAAGCACCCGCCGGCCGTCATCGCTGACCTGCACGCTCGCACTGAGAAATCCGTCATGGCCCTGGGCCAAACGCTCGCTTTGGGTGGACAAGGCCGCCACCAGGGCAACTTGCTGCTGAGGCTCGATATGGAACTCGATCAGCTGAGTGAAGCCGAGATTCTTCTCTGATACCTGCATGAATACTCCCCTTCCGCTGTAGGCAGAATCTTGCGATTCGATGCCACGCAGGGTAAAACCTCCAGTTAAGTCAAGGTCAAGCGCTTAATCGGAGTTTTCATGATTACCAAGGAACTCACCGTCGGCCAACTGGCCGCCCGTAGCGGCGTAGCCGTCACGGCCCTGCACTTCTACGAAACCAAGGGGCTGATTCAGAGCAATCGCAACGCGGGCAATCAGCGGCGCTATCCGCGGGATGTATTACGCCGCGTGGTGGTGATTAAGATCGCCCAGCGCTTGGGGATTCCCCTGGCGACGATTGGCGAGGCATTACAGACGCTGCCAAATGGCCGCACCCCCACAGCCAAAGACTGGGAACGTCTGTCGGCACTGTGGCGCGAAGACCTGGACGAGCGCATCAACAAAATGATGCTGCTGCGCGACAAGCTCAACGGCTGCATCGGCTGCGGATGCTTGTCGTTGGAAGCATGCCCGCTGCGCAATCAGGATGACCTGCTGGGTGAGCGCGGGCCTGGTGCGCAATTGCTCGAGCCCAGTTGAGCTTTCTCGTCGTAACCGCCGGAGCCCTTGATTGGCGTGGCCTATCGTGAAAGGCCGGACCTGCGCATCGACAATGCCACCGAGGGCATCGAGCGCTACAAGAAAGCCTTCGGCGCCACCCACGCGTGTTTGTCGTAAAGGGTTCTGGCAGTCATTTTGGGCGGGCCGTTCAACGGCCAAGCCCATCCTACGCAGCGCGCCGGCCCTATCAACGCCTGCTCGGTGATAGCTCGGAACATGTTTCGTGTTCGATAAACGGGTAAAAAACCACCGAATGTGAATCTGAAACATTTTCTTTCATATCCGGGTTAGGGATTTCTCATTCTCATCCGTCTTATTTAGATACAGCCTGTCGCGTCAGCAAAAGCTACGACTGGCCTTTTCCGGGCCTCCCTCGCCCCCCTCCGATCAAGACCCTCATTTACATGTCGAAGAAGTCACGCTCCAAACTCTGGTTTCTCGTACATAGCTGGCTGGCGTTGCCCATCTGGTTCTTTGTACTGATCGTCTGCGTCACCGGCACCCTGGCGGTGGTCAGCCAGGAAATCGTCTGGCTGGCCAACCCGGATATCCGCGCGAGCAAACCGTCGGATGACGCCGAACTGTTGAGCTACGACCAAGTGATCAGCGCCATCAAGCGTGCCGAGCCCGAGGTGATTGTCCAATCGCTCAGCCGCCCAGATGAGTCGCACTTCGCCCTGAGTGTCGACCTCAGCTACCCCGACGGGCGCTCGCTTGAGGTCTACGTCAACCCTTACACCGGCGCGATCCAGGGCATCAGCCCGTCGTTCAATTTCCGTCAGTTCACCCGTGCGCTGCACGGCTGGTGGCTGGTGCCGTTCACCAATGGCTACAGCTGGGCCTGGTACCTGGTGTCGTTGCTTGGTCTGCCGCTGCTGGCCTCGCTGGTTACCGGGCTGGTGGTCTACAAGCGCTTCTGGAAAGGTTTTTTCAAACCAACCCTGCGGTTTCGCCACGGTGCGCGAATCTTCTGGGGTGACTTCCACCGCCTGAGCGGTATTTGGTCTATCTGGTTTATCGCAGTCATTTCCATCACCGGCACCTGGTTCCTGATCCAGGCGATCCTGGGGGACAACCAGATTTCAATTTCCAGCGAGCCCATCGTCCCGGTGATCGCCCGTGAAAAAGTACCGTCCTCGGCAGCAGGTGTGCCGGCACCGATGATTCCCCTGGATGAAGCCATTACGATTGCGACCCAGCGCATCCCTGGCCTGGAAGCGAGCTTCGTGCGCATGCCCTTCAACGCCTACAGCCACCTACAAATCGGCGGCCGCGGCTGGTACCCACTGATGTACCAAACCGCCCAACTCAACCCCTATAGCGGCGAAATCGCTGTCTCGCACCTCCTGTCCGACCGCACCGCACTTGAGTTCGTCACCGAATCCATGCGCCCGCTGCACACCGGCGATTTTGGCGGACTGTGGATCAAGCTGATCTGGGCGTTCTTCGGCCTGGTGCTGAGCATGATGGTCTTGAGCGGCTTGCTGATATGGACCAAGCGCACCGCCTTGGCCACCCTCAATGCCCTCAAGCGCGAGGCCAAGACCCAGCGCAAGCCTGTTTCCACCCCGGCCTTGCAGGCTGAAACTTCGGAGAGCCACTGATGAGCAAGGTCGCAGCGACACCGCCGACTCCCCTGCGGGCTTTCTGGCTGAAATGGCGATTCCATATCAATGTTCTGCTACTGCTGGTGCCCCTGGGCTTCATGCCCAAGTATTTTGCCGATGCCGCACTGTTTCGCGGTGACGCGGGTATCGGTGAGCGGGTGGCCGGAGAAATACAGGTTGGCCCCTGGAGCCTGACCCTCGCCGAGTTCCGCAATGAGGGCCCAAGCCCGGACCCGGCCGGCCCGATGAAGTTCTTCAACGCCGCCCTGTGCGACACCTGTGCCGACCAGGTCAAGGCTACTTACCTGCGCATCGGCAAGCCACGCAGCCTGCGCGCGGCCGGGGTGATCTTCTTTGGCACACCGTACCGCATGGGCGCCGCCCTGCCCGTCCCTGAACGCACACCTGCCGACGCCGAACTGTGGGTCACCATGGAAGGCTGGGACGGCACGATGCACCAGGGTTCCATCCCGCTGAGCCAGGCCTCGCCTGCCACCATTGCCTGGCTGAACAAGCAAGGAGTCAAACCATGATGATCAAGCACCTGTCCCGCGCCGCGCTGTTGCTGTGCGCGGGTTTAAGTACCGTGGCCCTCGCCCACAACCCTATGTGCGAATGCAAGGAAATCCCCGGCGAGCAGATCCAGTGCAAGGGCGGCTTCTCCGACGGCAGCGGGGCGCCCGGCGTGACCCTGGATGTGATCGGCTACGACGAAACCATCCTGGTGCCCGGCAAGCTCGGCCAGGATTCGACCCTGACCTTCAAGAAGCCATCCGCCGAGTTCTACGTGCTGTTTGACGCCGGCCCTGGCCACGTCGTTGAAATCGACCAAGCGGATATCCAGTCCCAATGAGTACGACACACGTTGTACGTCCCGCGGGCGCTGGCCACGAAACCCTCTACGTCTTGCTGCTGTGCCTGATCATCCTCGCGGTCGCCGGCACGGTGGTGGCGCTGCACGGCGAATCCCAGGAAGTGGCCGCCGTGCCCAGCCACCAGTTGGACGCCCGCCGCGACCTGAGCGCCGCCGAGCAAGGCATCTACGCCGACTTGCGGGTGACCCTGGATGAAATCCACTTGCTGCAGCAAGAGCAAAGCGCCCTGCCGACGCCTGGGCAATTGGCCGAAGAAGGCTTCGCGCCGTTCGCCCAGGATGCGAGTTCAGTCAGCCGTGGCGATCACCGCTGGCAGTTACTGGCGCCTGCGGCCTACTTCGGGTTGAGCCAGGCGCCGACCACCAGCGGTTCACTGCTGATGCGCGTACAAGGCACCGAGCCGGATATCTGGCTCAACCGCCGCAAAGACCTGGCCGCCCCCTCCGACCTCACTGACCAGGCGCTGATCGCGGCCGGCTGGCAGCAAGTGGTCGCGCAATTCGATGCCGGCGTTACCCGCCAGCACCGTCACTGAACGAGAAGACCGATTGCCCATGTCTATTTCATCTCCCCTGTTGCGCCTGTTGCTGGTCAGCCTGCTCAGCCTGATACTCGCCCCGCTGGCCAACGCCGAAGCGGCTAAACGCCTGCGTATCGGCATCACCCTGCACCCTTATTACAGCTACGTGGCCAATATCGTCGGCGACAAGGCCGACGTGGTGCCGCTGATTCCAGCCGGTTTCAACCCACACGCCTACGAGCCGCGCGCCGAAGACATCAAGCGCATCGGCACCCTGGACGTGATCGTGCTCAATGGCGTCGGTCACGACGACTTCGCCGACCGTATGATCGCCACCAGCGAGCGCCCGGACATCCCGGTGATCGAAGCCAACGCCAACGTGCCGTTGCTGGCCGCCACCGGCAATGCCGCGCGCGGTGCGGGCAAGGTGGTCAACCCGCACACCTTCCTGTCGATCAGTGCATCGATTGCCCAGGTCAACAACATCGCCCGTGAGCTGGGCAAGCTCGACCCGGACAACGCCAAGACCTACACCCAGAACGCGCGTGCCTATGGCAAACGCCTGCGCCAGATGCGCGCCGACGCCCTCGCCAAGTTGACCAGCGCGCCTAACCCGGACCTGCGCGTCGCCACTGTGCATGCGGCCTACGACTACCTGCTGCGTGAATTCGGCCTGGAAGTCACCGCCGTGGTAGAGCCGGCCCACGGCATTGAGCCCAGCCCCAGCCAGTTGAAAAAGACCATCGACGAAATGCGCGCCCTGGACGTGAAGGTGATCTTCTCGGAGATGGATTTCCCCTCCACCTACGTCGACACCATCCAGCGTGAATCCGGGGTCAAGCTGTACCCGCTGTCGCATATTTCCTATGGCGAATACAGCGCTGAAAAGTACGAAGTGGAAATGACCGGCAACCTCAACACGGTGGTCCGGGCGATTCAGGAGTCGGGCGCATGACGGCGGCACAATCCCTGAAGGTCGCCAGCGTCGGCCCGACACTCGACTTCGACACGGTGTCCCTGACCCTGGGCCGCACCGTGATCCTCGACGGCGTGAGTTTCCAGGTGCAGCCGGGCAGCATCCACGCGCTGGTCGGCCCCAACGGCGGCGGCAAGAGCTCGCTGATCAAGACCCTGCTGGGACAAACGCCGCATCAGGGTCGCTTGAGCCTGCAGTGGCCGACCACGCCGGGCACAATCGGCTATGTGCCCCAGGCGCTGGAATTCGACCGGGGTTTGCCGATGACCGTGGACGATTTCATGGCCGCCATGTGCCAGCGGCGCCCGGCGTTTCTGGGCTTGTCCAAGCATTACGCCGCGGCGATTGGCGAGGCTCTGGAACGGGTCGGCATGCAGGACAAACGCAAGCGGCGCATGGGGGCACTGTCCGGAGGTGAACGCCAACGCGTGCTGCTGGCCCAGGGCTTGATCCCTGCGCCGCAATTGCTGGTGCTGGATGAACCGATGTCGGCCCTCGATGAAGCGGGCATCCAGGTGTTCGAACGCCTGCTCAGTGACTGGCGCCTCGCCGGCATGACCGTGCTGTGGATCGAGCACGACCTTGAAGCCGTAGGCCGTCTGGCCGACCGCGTTACCGGCCTTAACCGCCGCGTGCTGTTCGACGCCACACCACAGGAGGCGCTCACCCCGGATCGCCTGCTGACCCTGTTCTCCACCCACCCTCGGAGCCCGGCGCAATGAGTTATGAAGCGTTTCGCCTGATGGTCCAGGGCTGGGCCTCTGCCGGTTACCTGCCGGAGGCACTGGCCTATGGTTTTGTAGTCAATGCCCTGCTCGCCGGTTTGCTGATCGGCCCAGTGCTCGGCGGCTTGGGCACGCTGGTAGTGGTCAAGCGCTTCGCGTTTTTCTCCGAAGCCGTCGGCCATGCTGCGCTGACCGGCGTCGCCGTGGGCATTTTGCTCGGCGAACCCTACACCGGCCCCTACGGCAGTCTGTTCGGTTACTGCCTGCTGTTTGGCATCCTGCTCAATTACCTGCGTAACCGCACCGGCCTGGCGCCAGACACTTTGATCGGCGTGTTCCTGTCGGTGTCCCTGGCGCTGGGCGCAAGCCTGCTGCTAATCCTGGCGGGCAAGATCAACGTGCACATCCTGGAGAACGTGCTGTTTGGTTCGGTGTTGACGGTCAACGGTAACGATCTGCTGGTGCTGGCGATTGTCGGCTCGCTGGTGATGGCTCTGGCGCTGCCGCTGTACAACCGCATCATGCTCGCCAGTTTCAACCCGCAACTGGCGGCAGTGCGCGGAGTGGCGGTGAAGACCCTCGATTATCTGTTCGTAATTCTGGTGACGCTGATCACCGTCGCGGCAGTCAAGGTCATCGGCGCGATTCTGGTCGGCGCCCTGCTGGTGATTCCAGCTGCGGCGGCGCGCCTGTTGAGCCAGTCGCTCAAAGGTTTCTTCTGGGTCTCGGTGGTGATCGCCACCGTCAGTACCCTGTGCGGGATCCTGCTGCCGATCATCTTCGACCTGCCGATTCCTTCCGGTGCCGCGATCATCCTGATGGCCGGTATCGCTTTCGCTTTTGCCGCCATCGCGCGCGGCACCGTGCCCAGCCTCAAAGGGAACTTTGGATAATGCGCTCTGTTCTTCAGCCTCTCGCCTTGGCCATCGCCTGTTTAATCACTCCGCCGCTGATCGCCGCCGAGGCAGTCAAACCGACTGCCCACTCCGCCAAACCGGTCAAGGTGCTGGCGTCGCTGCCAATCACTTATGGCCTGGCCGAGGTGCTGCTCAAAGGCACCGACGTGCAGCTTGAGCGCGCAGCCCCGGCCAACCTGCCGGGCTCGCGCCAGGTGTCGTACTTCACCGGCCGTGGCGCCTCCGCACTGAGCGCGCTGGCCCAGGACGCCGACGCCGCCATCGGCCTGCGCTCGCTGTGGGCAGATGATCCGCTGTACCCCGTGGCACGGCGCAGCAACATCCGCATTGTCGAAGTCGATGCCGCACGCCCCGTGGACGGCGGGTTGCCGGGGATCGCCGTGCAACCGGGCGTCGCTGACGGTTTGAACAGCCAACCATGGCAATCGAGCAGTAACCTGGGGCGCATGGCCGATGTCTTGTCCACCGACCTGAGCCGCCTGGCACCGGGCGCCAAGGTGAAAATCGACGCCAATCTGGCTGCACTCAAGCAACGCCTGCTCAAGCTCACCGCCGACAGCGAAGCCCGGCTGGCCAAGGCGGACAACCTGAGTGTGGTCAGTTTGAGCGATCACTTTGGGTATTTGGTCAGCAGCCTGAACCTGGAACTGATCAGCACCGATGCGCGACCGGATGCCGAGTGGACACCTGAGGCGTTGCACACACTCAGTACTGAATTGAAGGACAACGATGTGGCCGTGGTGCTGCACCATCGCCAGCCGAGTGAAGCGGTGAAAGCCGCCATCACGGCAGGCGGCTCGACATTGCTGGTGCTGAATGTCGACGGTGCAGACCCGGTGACGGAGCTGGAAACCAATGTGGATCAGGTAATCAAGACGCTCAGTCACTGATATGGAGGTGACCAGCACCCTGTTTTAGGGCTGCTTTGCAGCCCAGCGCAGGGCAAGCCTGCTCACTACAGAAGCAAGCTCAGCGCCGGGAGAGCGGTGGTTAAACCACATCCACGCCCACATGAATCGCATCATGCCGCCAGAACTCCAGGTCGCAGTCGATCAAGCGCTGGTGCTGGTCATAATTAACCCGAGCAATCCGCAAACCCGGGCTGCCCACCGACACGCGCAATGCGGCGGCGGCTTCCACCGGCAGTGACGTCGGCACAATCTCGAAGCGCACCCGTCCGTAGTGCAAGTCGTATTTGCGCACGTACAACTCGGTCATCGACTGATTCAGGTCGCACTCAAGAATCCCCGGGAAATATTGCGGGTTCAGGTAGTGCTCCACATACAACACCAGTCGCCCATCGATCCGCCGGCTTCGGCAGATCTGGATCACGCTGGACAATGCCGGCAGTTGCAGCCATGCACACACCGCCGCCGATGCAGGTTGCAGGCGCGCCGAAATCACTTCGGTGGACGCCACGCGGCCCTGGTCGTTGACCATCGCGTGAAAGTGGCTGCGCTGCATCAGGTTGTAGGCCAATCGTGGCGGCGACACGAACCAACCCCGGCGTTCCTCGCGATAAATCTGCCCTTGGGCCTCAAGTTGTAACAAGGCTTCCCGCACGGTAATTCGGGTGGTACCGAACAACTCGCTGAGCTTGCGCTCGGCGGGCAGTTTGCTTGCAGGCGGCAAAAGTCCATGGTCGATCTGCTCTTGCAGCGCCAGGCCGATTGATGTCACCGCCTTGATTGCCTCATCACGCATCAACGTTACCTATCTGGACTAGACCAGCACCGTTCAGGTGCATAAAAGCTCCGCAATCGGGCCCTTGCGACTGCGTACAAGCGTAGGCATTGCAGATGACCGACAGATGACAGCCCGCCTCAAGTGCATGCCGCACCTCTTGCAATACACCGGCCAAGTCCAGAGCCTACGGGCACTTGGGCATGGTCTACGCTCAGCCTGTGCCGAGCGACATCGGCGCGTTAAAAACGACAACGACATGAAACTGTCATCCATCGAGCCTAAATTGGCTCAGGTATTGCTCTGACCTAGACCAACACCACCGCAAACGTTCATAAAAACGCAGCGTTGAAAACGCCCAAAGGAGCTTCGGATGAAACAGCTTTTCCTGGCATCACTGTTAGGCTCGACCATTGCCATGTGCACCGCCGCCATGGCCGCTGATACCGATCTAAAAACCTTGGAAGCCGCCGCGAAAGCGGAAGGCGCCGTCAACAGCGTCGGCATGCCCGATGACTGGGCCAACTGGAAAGGTACCTGGGAAGACCTGGCCAAGACCTACGGCCTCAAGCACATCGACACCGACATGAGCTCGGCCCAGGAGATTGCCAAGTTCAAGGCCGAGAAAGACAACGCCAGCGCCGACATCGGCGACGTCGGCGCAGCGTTCGGTCCGATTGCGGTGAAGCAGGAAGTCACCCAGCCGTACAAACCGTCCACCTGGGCTTCGGTGCCGGACTGGGCGAAAGACAAAGACGGTCACTGGGCCCTCGCCTACACCGGCACCATCGCGTTTATCGTCAACAAGAAGCTGCTGCACGGTTCCGAAGTCCCCACCAGTTGGGCCGACCTGCAAACCGGCAAATACAAAGTCTCGGTGGGTGACGTGAGCACCGCAGCCCAGGCCTCCAACGCCGTGCTGGCGGCGGCCATCGCCAACAAAGGCGATGAAAAGAACATCGCGCCAGGCCTGCAGTTCTTCACCAAGATCGCCCAGCAAGGCCGGCTCGGCCTGTCCAACCCGACCATCGCCACCATGGAAAAAGGTGAAGTCGAAGTAGGCATCGTCTGGGACTTCAACGGCCTGAGCTACAAAGCCAAGATGGCCAACCCGGATGACTACGTGGTGCTGATCCCCTCGGACGGCTCGGTGAAATCCGGCTACACCACCATCATCAATAAATACGCCAAGCACCCGAACGCCGCCAAGCTGACCCGCGAGTACATCTTCAGCGATGCCGGCCAACTCAACCTGGCCAAGGGCAATGCGCGTCCGATCCGTGCGGAAACCGACCTGAAACTGCCGGCTGAAATCGCCAAGAACCTGATCCCGGGCGAGCAGTACACCAAGGCCAACCCGCAACCGATCAAGGATGCCGATGCCTGGGAAGCGACTTCCAAGAAGCTGCCGCAGCTGTGGAATGAGCAGGTCATCGTAGAGATGAAGTAAGGGTTTTATCCCACATTGGAGCTCCAGTGGAGATCCAATGTGGGAGGGGGCTTGCCCCCGATGACGGTGGATCAGCTAACAAATCCGTTGCATGACACACCGCTATCGGGGGCAAGCCCCCTCCCACATTTCTGACCCCGTTCCTCCAGAGGAATTGAGCCAAGTCAATCGTTGCGGAGCGCTCTCCCCCATGAAGCACACTGTCATCCTTGTCGTGCTCGACGGCCTGAACTTCGAGGTTGCCCGACACGCCATGGGGCACTTGCAGGCCTATGTCGGCGCAGGACGCGCAGCCCTCTACAAGCTGGAATGTGAACTGCCCTCGCTGTCCCGCCCGCTCTATGAATGCATCCTCACCGGCGTGCCACCGATCCAGAGCGGTATCGTGCACAACCAGGTCGCGCGCCTGTCCAACCAGCGCAGCATTTTCCATTACGCCACCGACGCAGGTCTTAGCACTGCGGCTGCGGCTTACCATTGGGTCAGCGAGTTGTATAACCGCTCGCCCTTTCTCGCCGCTCGTGATCGCCATACCGACGACACGACGCTGGCGATCCAGCACGGACATTTCTACTGGAATGACCATTACCCCGATTCCCACCTGTTCGCCGACGCCGATAGCCTGCGACTCAAGCACGCGCCGGACTTTCTGCTGGTGCACCCGATGAACATCGACGACGCCGGCCACAAGCACGGCCTCGACAGCGCGCAATACCGCAACAGCGCACGCTCGGCCGACATCATCCTGGCTGACTACCTGCAAGGCTGGCTCGACGCCGGCTGCCAAGTGCTGGTGACCGCCGACCACGGCATGAACAACGACCGCTCGCACAACGGCCTGCTGCCGGAAGAACGTGAAGTGCCGCTGTTCGTCCTCGGCGATGCCTTCAGCCTGGATGCCAACGCCACGCCGAAACAGACCGACCTGTGCGGCACCGTCTGCGAACTGCTGGGCGTGCCCCACGACAAACCTGTATGCCGGGAGCTATTGAAGTGAATGCCATGACTCGCGGCAAATGGCTGGCATTGCTGTGCCTGGTGCCTTTCACGCTGTTCTTTATCGTGTTCGAGATCGCCCCGCTGGTGTGGGTGCTGATCAACAGCCTGCAAACCGAAGAGGCCGGCTGGGGCCTGGAAAACTTCACCCGGATCTTCAGCTCGAAGTTCTACCGGCAAGCGATCCAGTTCAGCCTGGAGATCAGTTTTTACTCCAGCATTTTCGGCATCATCATCGCCACTCTCGGCAGTTATTCGCTACGCCGCGTCGATGGGCCGCTGCGCAACTTCGTTACCGCCTTCGCCAACATGACGAGCAACTTCGCCGGCGTCCCCCTGGCGTTCGCGTTCATCATTTTGCTGGGGTTCAACGGCAGCATCACTCTCATGCTCAAGCAGGCCGGGATCATTCAGGACTTCAACCTGTATTCCAAGACCGGGCTGATCATCCTCTACACCTACTTCCAGATCCCCCTCGGCGTGTTGCTGTTGTACCCGGCCTTCGATGCGCTGCGTGAAGACTGGCGCGAGTCCGCGTCGTTGCTCGGCGCGAATGGCTGGCAGTTCTGGCGGCACATCGGTTTGCCGGTGCTGACGCCTGCGCTGCTGGGCACCTTCGTGATCCTGCTCGCCAATGCCTTGGGCGCCTACGCCACGGTCTACGCCTTGACCACCGGCAACTTCAACGTGCTGCCGATCCGTATCGCGGGGCTGGTCTCCGGCGATGTGTCCCTCGATCCGAACATGGCCAGCGCCTTGGCCGTTGTGCTGGTGGCGCTGATGACCGTGATCACCGTGGTCCATCAACTGCTGCTCAAGAGGAGCTACCATGTCTCGCGCTGAAGCCGGCCCGGCCTCCCTCTACCACCGCGTGGTGGTGTACCTGCTCTTTGCAATCCTGGTATTGCCGTTGGTGGGCACGTTCGTTTACTCGATTGCCAGTAGTTGGTCGGCAACCATCCTGCCGGCGGGCTTCACCGTGAAGTGGTACGTGCAGCTCTGGAGCGACCCGCGCTTTCTGATGGCCTTCGGGCAGTCGCTGCTAGTGTGCGTGGGCGCGTTGATCCTGTCGGTGGTGCTCATTCTGCCGCTGCTGTTCGTGGTGCATTACCACTTTCCCAAGCTCGACGCGCTGATGAACATCCTGATCCTGCTGCCCTTCGCGGTGCCGCCAGTGGTGTCATCGGTGGGCCTGCTGCAACTCTATGGTTCCGGGCCGTTGGCAATGGTGGGCACGCCATGGATCTTGATCGGCTGCTACTTCACCGTGGCGCTGCCGTTCATGTACCGGGCGATCACCAACAACCTGCAAGCCATCAACTTGCGCGACCTGATGGACGCCTCTCAACTGCTGGGCGCCAGCACTTGGCAAGCGGCGATCTTCGTCGTGCTGCCCAACCTGCGCAAAGGCTTGATGGTGGCGCTGCTGCTGTCGTTCTCGTTCCTGTTCGGCGAGTTCGTGTTCGCCAACATCCTGGTGGGCACCCGCTACGAGACCCTGCAGGTGTACCTCAACAACATGCGCAACAGCAGCGGACACTTCACCAGTGCCGTGGTCATTTCCTATTTCTTCTTTGTGCTGGTGCTGACCTGGGCCGCCAATATCTTGAACAAGGACAAAAGCCAATGAGCTTCGTCAGCGTCCAACACTTGCAAAAGGGCTACTCCGGTACGCCCGTGTTTAGCGATATCAACTGCGAAATTGCCAAAGGCGAGTTCGTCACCCTGCTCGGCCCGTCCGGGTGCGGCAAGTCCACGCTGCTGCGCTGCATTGCAGGTCTGACCTCGGTGGACAGTGGGAAAATTCTGCTTGATGGCCAGGACATCGTTCCGCTGAGCCCTCAGAAAAGAAACATCGGCATGGTCTTCCAGAGCTACGCGCTGTTCCCCAACATGACCGTGGAACAGAACGTCGCCTTCGGTCTGCGCATGCAAAAGGTCAACGCCGACGACAGCCACAAGCGCGTGCAGGAAGTACTGCAACTGGTAGAGCTCAAAGACCTGGCCGGGCGCTACCCGCACCAGATGTCTGGCGGCCAGTGCCAGCGCGTGGCCCTCGCCCGCTCCCTGGTGACACGCCCACGCCTGCTGCTGCTGGATGAGCCGCTGTCGGCGCTGGATGCACGCATTCGCAAGCACCTGCGTGAGCAGATTCGCCAGATCCAGCGCGAACTGGGGCTGACCACAATTTTCGTGACCCATGATCAGGAAGAAGCCCTGACCATGTCCGACCGCATCTTCCTGATGAACCAGGGCAAGATCGTTCAAAGCGGCGATGCCGAGACCCTCTACACGGCGCCAGTTGACGTGTTCGCCGCCGGTTTTATCGGCAACTACAACCTGCTCGACGCCGACAAGGCCAGCCAATTGCTGCAACGCCCGATCAGTGGGCGCATCGCGATTCGCCCCGAAGCCATCGAACTGAGCCGCAGCGGCGAACTGGATGCACTGGTGCGCAGCCACAGCCTGCTGGGCAACGTGATCCGCTACCGCATCGAAGCGCGCGGCGTGGAACTGGTCGTCGATGTGCTCAACCGCTCGGCGGACGATCTTCACCCGGATGGTCAACGCCTGGCACTTTCCATCGACCCCAGTGCGCTGTGTGAAGTAGCCTGATGCAACGATTTACAAAGAGAGCGTGACGGATGGCATTGGTAATTTTTGATCTGGACGACACCCTGATCCACGGCGACTGCGCCACCCTGTGGAGCGAGCAGATGGGCCGCCTGGGATGGGTCGACCCCGAGTCGTTCATGCGCAGGAACAACGAACTGATGGACGCCTACAGCCGCGGCGAACTGGCCATGGAGGACTTCATGGACTTCAGCCTGGAGCCAATGATCGGCCGCACCCCGGAAGAGATCGATCATCTGGTCGAGCCGTGGGTGGAGGACGTGATTGAACCGCTGATCTACAGCGAGGCCACCAAGACCATCGCCAGGCATCGTGCGAATGGCGACCGGATTTTGGTGATTTCGGCATCGGGAACGCATTTGGTGAAACCGATTGCGGCGCGAATCGGTATTGATGAGGTGTTGGGTATTGATCTGGACGTGAGCCATGGCGTGTACAGCGGCCGTACCGTGGGTGTACTCACCTACCGCGAAGGCAAGATCACGCGATTGCTGGATTGGCTGGAGCAGGAACGTGAGACATTGGATGGCGCGTACTTCTATTCGGATTCGCGCAATGATCTGCCGTTGCTACTGAAGGTGGATCACCCGCAGGTGGTGAACCCGGATCCGGTGCTGCGCGAGCATGCAGAGAAGGCTGGTTGGCCAATCCACCATTGGATCTGACACCCGCTATCTTGAATTGAAATCCAATCAGGCGAATGTGGAGGGGGCTTGCTCCCGATGCCGGTGGGTCAGATGAAATATTCTTCACTGACACACGGTTATCGGGAGCAAGCCCCCTCCCCATTTGGTCGCATTTCAATTCAAGGTCAGGTCACGCTTTCGTCGATCACCAACACCAACTTCCCTGAAATCTGGTTAATCGCAAGCTCAGCAAACGCCGCCTCGGCATCCTTGATTGGGAAGGTCTTGGCCAACTGCGGGCTCAAGCGCCCTTCGGCAAACAACGGCCAGACATGCTGGCTCAAGTCACTGAACAGGTCTGCCTTGAACTGATCGTCACGGCTGCGCAGGGTCGAGCCCAACAACTGGATACGCTTGCCCAGCACTAGGGCCAGGTCCAACTGCGCCTCGCGACCGCCCATCAAACCGATCAACACCCAACGGCCGTCCAGCGCCAGCAGCTTCAGATCCAGCGCCGCATAGCTGCCGCCGACCGGGTCAAGGATCACATCAAACGGCCCGAAATCCCGCAGCCCTTCGATCCCATCGGTACGTACCACGCCGCCCTGGGCGCCCAGGTCTTCACAGTAGGCCAAGCGTTGCGCCGAGCCGACGCTGACCCAGCACGGGCTGCCAAACGCCTTGCACAGTTGGATCGCCGCCGAGCCCACGCCACTGGCACCGGCATGCAGCAGCACTTTCTCACCGGGCTTGAGGCCCGCCAGTTGGAACAGATTGAGCCATGCGGTGCTGTACACCTCAGGCAAGGCCGCCGCTTCAATCAACGACAGACCTTCCGGCACCGGCAGCACATGGCGAGCATCTACCACCACCTCTTCGGCCATGCCACCACCGGCGAGCAACGCACAGACTCGATCCCCCACTTGCCACGAGGAACCAGGCCCCACTTCGCTGATCACCCCGGAACATTCCAGGCCCAGCACAGAGCTGGCGCCAGGAGGTGGCGGATAGAGCCCGGCACGCTGTAATAAATCGGCGCGATTAAGACCCGCAGCCGCCACGCGAATGCGAACTTGGCCTACGTCACATGTAGGACTTGGTTCGTCCAACCACTCCACATGACCTTCAACGCCTTGCAATGCTTTCACAGTGCCTCCATAGTGAGTCTGGACTGAGCCCGTAGCAGTAGCGCGGGCTTTTTGCATTATGCGACCGGCCCCTATGGAACCGGCAACTTCAAAGACGGCCTAATATGCGTTATCAATTGCCCCCGCGTCGAATCAGCATGAAGCATCTGTTCCCCAGCACCGCCCTCGCTCTTTTCATTGGTCTCGGCTTCGCGTCGATGTCGACCAATACGTTCGCAGCCAACAGCTGGGACAACCTTCAACCGGATCGCGATGAGGTGATTGCCAGCCTTAACGTGGTCGAGTTGCTTAAGCGCCATCACTACAGCAAGCCGCCGCTGGACGACGCTCGCTCGGTGATCATCTACGACAGCTACCTCAAGCTGCTGGATCCGTCGCGCAGCTACTTCCTGGCCAGCGATATCGCTGAGTTCGACAAGTGGAAGAGCCAGTTCGACGATTTCCTCAAGAGCGGCGACCTACAGCCCGGCTTCACCATCTACAAGCGCTACCTGGACCGCGTCAAAGCGCGTCTGGATTTCGCCTTGGCTGAGCTGAACAAAGGCGTCGACAAGCTCGACTTCACCCAGAAGGAAACCCTTCTGGTGGATCGCAAGGACGCCCCTTGGCTGACCAGCACCGCCGCCCTCGATGACCTGTGGCGCAAACGCGTCAAGGACGAAGTGCTGCGCCTGAAGATCGCCGGCAAAGAGCCCAAGGCCATTCAGGAGCTGTTGACCAAGCGCTACAAGAATCAGTTGGCGCGTCTGGACCAGACCCGTGCAGAAGATATCTTCCAGGCCTACATCAACACCTTCGCGATGTCCTACGACCCGCACACCAATTATCTGTCGCCAGATAACGCGGAAAATTTCGATATCAATATGAGTCTGTCGTTGGAAGGCATTGGTGCCGTCCTGCAAAGCGACAATGACCAAGTGAAGATCGTGCGTCTGGTGCCGGCCGGTCCGGCAGACAAGACCAAGCAGGTCGCTCCGGCGGACAAGATCATCGGTGTGGCCCAGGCCGACAAAGAGATGGTCGATGTGGTCGGTTGGCGCCTGGACGAAGTGGTCAAGCTGATCCGTGGGCCGAAAGGCAGCGTGGTGCGCCTGGAAGTGATTCCGCACACCAATGCGCCAAACGACCAGACAAGCAAGATCGTGTCCATCACCCGTGAAGCGGTGAAGCTCGAAGACCAGGCGGTGCAGAAGAAAGTCCTCAACCTCAAGCAGGATGGCAAGGACTACAAACTGGGCGTGATTGAAATCCCGGCCTTCTACCTGGACTTCAAGGCCTTCCGCGCTGGCGACCCGGACTACAAGTCCACCACTCGCGACGTGAAGAAAATCCTGACTGAACTGCAGAAGGAAAAAGTCGACGGCGTGGTCATCGACCTGCGCAACAACGGCGGCGGCTCCCTGCAGGAAGCCACCGAGCTGACCAGCCTGTTTATCGACAAAGGTCCGACCGTGTTGGTGCGCAACGCTGACGGACGTGTGGACGTGCTTGAAGACGAGAACCCGGGCGCCTTCTACAAAGGCCCGATGGCGCTGCTGGTCAACCGCCTCTCCGCCTCGGCCTCGGAAATTTTCGCCGGCGCCATGCAGGACTATCACCGTGCGTTGATCATCGGCGGCCAGACCTTCGGCAAAGGCACCGTGCAGACGATCCAGCCGCTGAACCATGGCGAGCTCAAGCTGACGTTGGCCAAGTTCTACCGGGTTTCCGGGCAGAGCACCCAGCATCAGGGCGTGCTGCCGGACATCGATTTCCCGTCGATCATCGACACCAAGGAAATCGGCGAAAGCGCTCTGCCGGAAGCCATGCCGTGGGACACCATCCGGCCGGCGATCAAGCCTGCTACGGATCCATTCAAGCCGTTCCTGGCACAGTTGAAAGCTGACCACGATACCCGCTCCGCCATGGATGCAGAGTTCGTGTTTATTCGCGACAAGCTGGCCCTGGCCAAGAAGTTGATGGAAGAAAAAACCGTCAGCCTCAATGAAGTGGACCGTCGCGCGCAGCACAGCGATATCGAAAACAAGCAGCTTGTGCTGGAGAACGTCCGCCGCAAGGCCAAGGGCGAAGAACCACTCAAGGAGCTGAAGAAAGAAGACGAAGACGCGCTGCCGACCGAAGCGGATAAAACCAAGCCGGAAGACGATGCGTACCTGGCCGAGACAGGCCGGATCCTGCTGGACTACCTGAAAATCACCAAGCAGGTAGCCAAGCAGTAAATGATGGCGATTTAACGTGATCGCTCCCCAGAGTGTCATCATATAGACATCATTCTGTCGTGAAATGAAGGACCGCAGGCTTATCGCCTGCGGTCCTTTTTTTTCGATCGAGATCACCATGACCATGACCGAACAGCTGAATGCATTGGGCTCTATCCTGGCTCAACGCAGTTTGCACAGCCTGTTCCAACCGATCATCTGCCTGTCCGAACGGCGCATCCTCGGCTACGAAGCCCTTAGTCGTGGCCCGTCCAACAGCCCTCTGCACTCCCCCGTTGCGCTTTTCTCGGTGGCCAGGCAAACCGGGCGCCTCAGCGAATTGGAAATGGCATGCCGCGAAAGCGCGTGCCGACGCTTCAGCGATCAAAAGCTTCCAGGCAAGCTGTTCCTGAATATCTCGCCGGAATCCTTGATGGAAACGGCGCACCAACCGGGACGCACCCTGCAACTGCTGCGCGACTTCGGCATTCCGCCGAGCCAAGTGGTGATCGAACTCACCGAGCAAACCCCCACCGACGATTTCGACCTGTTGCAAACCGCCCTGCACCATTACCGCAACATGGGCTTTTCAATTGCCTTGGATGATCTGGGTGCCGGCTATTCCAGCCTGCGCTTATGGTCGGAGTTACGTCCGGACTACGTGAAAATCGACCGGCACTTCATCGACGGCATTCATCAGGATGCACTCAAGCGCGAGTTTGTCGGTTCGATCCTGCAAATCGCCAGGGCCTCCCGTGCCCAGGTCATCGCCGAAGGTATTGAATTGCCGGAAGAGCTGGCGGTATTGACTGAGATGGGCGTCGATCTGGTGCAGGGTTACCTGCTCTGCCGTCCACAGGAACAACCGCCACAAGAAGCACGGCTGATGTTGCCCAAACCGGACCAGACCACGGTGACGCTCAACGACGAAGGCAGCGACCTCAGCGCCCTGCTCAATGAGCAACCGGCAGTGGATCAAGGCACCGCCACGGCCAAGGTGCTGGAAGCATTCCGCCGCCAGGCCAACCTCAACTCCCTGGCGGTGCTGGATGAGCGTGGGCACCCCGTTGGCATCGTCCATCGGCATTCGCTGTCCGACGCGCTGCTCAAGCCGTTTGCCACTGACCTGTTCGCTCGCAAACCCATAAGTCGCTTGATGAGCACTGACTTTCTGGCGGTGGAGCTGAGCCAGTCACTGCAGCAGGTCAGCCGCTTGCTGACCAGCCGCGCAAGGCAACGTATCGAGGAAGACTTCATCATCACGCTCAATGGCGATTACCTGGGCCTGGGCCGAGTGATCGATGTGCTTAAGCTGATCACCGAGTTGAAAATCCAACAGGCCCGCTACGCCAACCCGCTGACGCTGCTGCCCGGCAATGTACCGATCCAGCAGTGCCTGACACGGCTGTTGCAGCAACAGCGCGAGTCAGTGATCTGCTACGTGGATATCGACAGCTTCAAACCGTTCAATGACATCTACGGCTACGGGCGTGGGGATGAGGTGTTGCTGTGCCTGGCGCAGTGCTTGAACGACCGGGTCGACCCCAGCCGCGACTTCGTCGGGCATATCGGCGGCGATGATTTTTTGCTGGTGCTGGGGCCACAGGAATGGCGCAAGCGGCTCAACCAGTTGCTGGATGACTTCCATACCCAATGCCGGCGTTTCTACCGCGCCGAGCATCTCGACGCTGGTTGCTTTGTGGCACTGAACCGTCAGGGCGTGCGCCAGGAATTTGCGCTGCTGTCGTTGTCGATTGGAGTGGTGCATTTGTATCCACAGGCCTGTGGACAACTCGATGCCAGCCAGTTGGCGGAATTGGCGTCGCAGGCCAAGCACCATGCCAAGGATGTGGCTGGTTACAGCATCCATGTGATCGACAGCATGGACATGTTGCCCCAGACGCTTTAGGCCTCGGCCGACTCCGGATACTCGTATTCGAACACCCGCACCACTTCGGAGGCATGCCAGGACGCCGCGGCCACGCCATCGGAGGGTCCGCTGAAGCGCCCGAGGCGCTCCACGCATTCAAAGAAGCCGGTACGCGGCAGGCGGCTGGCGCCCTGGCTGATCACCAGGGAGCTGCGCAACGGTTGCTCAGCCTTGGCGTCCAATGCCGCCAGGTGCTCCAGAGCAGCGGCCAGGGTTTGCATCGCCGGCGTCGGAAACTGCAGGCGCTCCAGCAGCGCGCGGTAAGTCAACAGATGGCGCTGGCGGCGCGCCTGGTCCAGTTCGTTAAGTAACCCATCCCAATGCTGACGGCTGATACGTAGGCTCAAGATTCATCCCTCCAACCTGCAACGCCTAATTCCCAGGCCAGGCTGCGTCGTATCGCGGCATCCGGCTGACGTTCACCACTTTCGATCAATCCGAGATACGACGGGCTGATGCCCACGGTGCGAGCCAGCACTTCAATCGCCAGGCCCTTGGTTTCACGCAAACCGCGCAGGTCTGCGAGCGGGCGCAAGTCCTGGTCAGGTGCGGGTTGGACAGTACGAGAAGGAGGCGGTGAAGGCTGTTGCTGACCGGCAGCTTTTAGCAGCGCCTGGTACTGATCCCATGGCAACACCGCGTACTCGGGTTCGCCATTACGTGAAATTATCTGAATATCCATGACTGCCCCGTAGGATAACTGCACTTACTGAGTAAGCTCTTTCCTTAGGAGTGTAATCCTAACAGCCACAAAGGTCGCAGGGGATAGCTGCCTCATCCGTTTTTTTGCGGGTTTTCCTTGGCCAGCAAGGCCGGAGTCGCAGGCAAACGCTCAACCACCGCGAGCTTTTCCGGGCGCTGCGCGTCACGCCAGGCGCGAAAAGCGCTCAGTTCGCCCTCTAGGGTCTTCATGACCCACGCAAGTACGGCGATGTCATCGAGCATGCCGAACATCGGGATAAAGTCCGGAATCGCATCAATCGGGCTGAGGAAGTACATCAGCCCCGCTACCACCGAGATCAGCGCCTTGGGGCTGATCGCCCGATACTCTCCCCGCCAGTACGCGAGGCACAGGGCCTGGAGCAGTTTGAAATCATCCTTGAGCTTGCCCAGGCGATTGCCCTGGCTTGACCCCTTGGCGGCCACCGCAAACAGCAGGGTCGGCAGGCGCCCACGGCCCAGCAAGCGTGCAGCCATGGGTAGGAAACGGGTGAAATTGAAGGGTGGTTTCATCTGTCACTCCAGTTCCATCAAACAGAAAGGTTATCCACACAAATTGTGGATAACCTTGTGAACAGAGCCTTTTTTACTGGCTGAAAGCCACGGTTTAAAAGGCTTTCAGTCAGATCGGGCGTTTTTTGCGCACATCAAAAAAACCCAAGATTTCATTGACTTGGCGGTTGTGTGCGGCTAGTGCTGCCTTAGCCTTATATCAGACTGCCACTGGCCAGGGATGTTCGTTTGGATTTGCCCAAACCGCAATGTAAGTGCTTCAGAAACAACAACGCCCCGTCGAGACGGGGCGTTGTGTGTTCAGGCGCCTATTACTTCTTGGCGGCTGGTGCGTCAGGAGCTTCAGCCTTGGCTGGGTCCTTGATGGCCAGCAGTTCCAGGTCGAATACCAGCACGGAGTTGGCTGGAATCGCCGGGCTTGGGCTCTGGGCGCCGTAGGCCAGGTCGGACGGGATGTACAACTCGACCTTCTCGCCGACGTGCATCAGTTGCAGGCCTTCGACCCAACCTGGGATCACGCCGCTGACCGGCAGGTCAATCGGGCTGCCGCGATCCACGGAGCTGTCAAAGGTGGTGCCGTTGGTGAGTTTACCGGTGTAGTGAACAGTCACCACGTCAGTCGGCTTAGGCTGTGCGCCGTCAGCTTTCTTGATGATCTTGTACTGCAGACCGGAAGCGGTGGTGACGACGCCGTCTTTCTTGGCGTTGTCTTCGAGGAATTTCTTGCCGGCGGTTGCCGACTCTTCGCTCATTTTGGTCATGCGTTCTTCAGCACGTTTTTGCAGTGCGGCGAACGCTTCAACCAGTTCGTCGTCTTTGAGCTTCTGCTCTTTCTTGCCAACGGCATCTTCGATGCCCTGGGCTACTGCTTTGGAATCCAGGTCATCCATGCCTTCTTGAGCAAGGCTTTTGCCCATGTTCAGGCCGATGCCGTAGGAAGCTTTTTGCGCCGGGGTTTTCAGCTCTACGCTGGTCTGCGAATCACAACCCGCAAGTACCAGGCTAACCAGGGCCACCGCCGCCGCCAACCGATGCTGTTTCATGCTATTTCCTTGTTCATGCGCCAATAGGGCATTCGAATAAAGTCGCGAGCTTATCAGGCGGCCACGACCAATGGCTACCGGCATGTGAGCAGGAAACTTCCGATAAGTTCACGTGTTTAAAAGCATTTTCATTCATGATGGGCGTCCGCGACGGATCGCGGGACCGCCTCTCATAAGGCTCATGGCCACTTGCCGCACCTATGGCGTAGTGGCATAACAACGCTACAACTCGACAAGGATAGTTATCTTGCGCATTTTTTCCCGTGTTTTACTCCTGATATTCGCCATTCTGGTCCTATCACTGGCCGTGGTGCTCTATTACACCGTTAACCCCAAGCTACCGAACTACGTGCCCGTGGAGCAGGTGCACTATCAGGATCAATGGAGCGCCGCCGACCGCCAGACCTATTACTTCACGCCCCAAGGCACCCAGGTAAAAGGCCTGCATTACGACTGGTTCACCGCCCTGGAGCTGCCGTTCTCCGAGGGACGTTTTGCCACGCCAGAGTACCTGGCGCGCTTCGGTTTCCTTGTGGATCCCAAGCAAGTGCCCACCGCGCAAAACCCCGGCAACCTGCCGGTAGGTTTTGCCCGACATAAAAACGCGGGCAGCAACGTTGAGTACTTGGACATCACCTGCGCCGCCTGCCACACCGGCGAGCTGCACTTCAAGGGTCAGGCCCTGCGGATTGACGGCGGCTCGGCCCAGCATGTGCTGCCCTCCAGCGTGCCGACACTACGCGGCGGCAGCTTTGGCCAGGCCTTGGTCGCCAGCCTCGCAGCGACTTATTACAACCCATGGAAATTCGAACGCTTCGCCCGTCAGGTGCTGGGTGATCGTTACGACGCCGAACACAGCCAACTGCGCCAGGACTTCAAGCAGTCGCTGAACAAGTTCCTAAAAGTCGCCTGGAACGATACACACCGCGGCCTCTACCCCACCGAAGAAGGGCCGGGCCGTACCGACGCGTTTGGCCGCATTGCCAATGCCAGCTTCGGCGATGCCATCTCCCCGGAAAATTATCGCGTCGCCAACGCACCTGTGGACTACCCACAGCTGTGGGATATCTGGACCTTCGACTGGGTGCAATGGAACGGCTCGGCCCAGCAACCGATGGCACGGAATATCGGCGAAGCCCTCGGTGTGGGGGCGACCCTAACGTTTTTCGATGGCGCTGGCCAACCGCTTCAAGGCGATGCGCGTTACCCGTCCAGCGTACGAGTGCGCGACCTCCACCTGATCGAAGAAACCCTGCAACGCCTCAAACCGCCCACCTGGCCCGAAGAATTGTTCGGGCCTATCGACAAGCCCCTCGCTGCTCAGGGCCGCGCGCTGTTCGCCGAGAACTGCGCCGGCTGCCACGTGCCCACCGTCAGCCAGGAAGGTGGCCGCCCTGTGCAGACACTGAAAATGCTGCCGGTGGACTACATCGGTACCGACCCCGGTACCGCCACCAACATCGCAGACCAGCGCTATGACCTCAGCGCCCTGCAATGGGACCCTGCGGAGCTATCCAAGCTGAATGTCCAACTGCACCCGACGCCAACCGAACCCCTGGACCTGAAAAAAATGTCCGTGGCCAAGGGCCTGGCGTACGTCACCGCCTTCGTCGAAGACCACGCTTACCGCGCCGCCGGTGTCACACCGGCCGAACGCCCGCGCCTGGATGGTTTTGGCCTTCCGATTGGCGTGCGCGAGCTGCGTGCCTACAAGGCCCGTCCACTGGCGGGCGTGTGGGCCACCCCGCCATTCCTGCATAACGGTTCGGTGCCGACGATCTACCAACTGCTCTCGCCCCAGGACGAGCGCAGCACCACGTTCTATAAAGGCACCTTCGACTACGACCCTCGCCATCTCGGCTTCGAGACTGCGGCGTTCAAGAATGCTTTTCTGTTCGATACCAAAATTACCGGCAACCACAACAGCGGCCACGAATTCCGTGCAGGCGCTCGTGGCAAAGGCGTCATCGGCCGTGGCCTGCAGCCGCAGGAACGCTGGGCGCTGCTGGAATACCTCAAAGTGCTGGGCGGCCCGCTGGAGCAACAATTGCCATGATGATTCGATCTCGATACGACCAACCGTCCCTGCTCGCCCGCCTGTGGCTGCGCATTGGTAGGTTTCTCGGCAAGACCCTGTTGTGGCTGGTCGGACTGGGCTTGCTCGGCTGGCTGGCCGCTACCGCCTGGTATGCCTGGCAGCACAGCGGGCCGGTGTCGCCGGATGAACACGTCCCGGCAGGTGAAGCCGCGATGACTCAGGGCATCATCCAGACGGCAGTGCGCATCGTTGACCAGCACCGCGAAGGCACGCGCTACCTGCGCGATGCCCATGCCAAGGCCCACGGCTGCGTGAAGGCCGAAGTCAGCGTACTGGCGGATCTCGACCCGGCATTACGCCAGGGTGTATTCGCCGAACCGGGCAAGACCTGGCAGGCCATGATGCGGTTGTCCAACGGCAACGCCTACCCGCAGTTCGACAGCATTCGCGATGCCCGAGGCATGGCGCTCAAGCTGTTGGACGTGCCGGGCAAACAACTGCTGGCCGACCAGCAGACCCGCACGGAACAGGACTTCGTGATGTTTAGCCATCCGAACTTCTTTGTCAGCGATGTGGCGGAATACGCGCAGAACATCGGCGCCCAGGCCGATGGCAAAAAAGTCTTGGCGTTCTTCCCCAAGGCTGACCCACGCACTTGGCAGGTGCGTCATCTATTTATCGCCCTGGCAACCCTGGCACCGGCCCCGGCAAGCCCGACGCAAACTACGTATTTCTCGGTATCGCCCTACAAGTTCGGCGCGGCGAATGCCAAGTTCCGCGTGGCGCCAGACCCGCAGAGCTGCCCGGAATACGTCCTGCCCAAACAGAACCAGGACCTGCCGAACTTCCTACGCAGCGCCCTGAGCCAGCAGTTGTCCACGGACCGCGTCCCGGCGTGTTTCGTGTTGCAGATCCAGCGGCAGAACCCGCAGAAATTCATGCCGATCGAAGACACCAGCATCGAGTGGAAAGAAAGCGATGCGCCCTACGAGAGCGTGGCCAAGGTGCGAATCCCGGCTCAGGACTTCGATACACCCGAACAGAACCTGGCGTGTGACAACCAGTCATTCAACCCGTGGTTCGGCGTGGAAGAACACCGCCCTATCGGTGGTATCAACCGCTTGCGCAAGGCGGTGTACGAGGCCGTCAGCGATTACCGCCACAGCCGCAACGCACCGTAAAGAGTGCGTAATAATGGGCCCGGCGTCGTAAGGATTGCGTCGGGTCTATTGAGGCGCTTTCGCCGTAACTCTACCGTGGACGCCTACTCCATCACGTAGGACGCCCATCGTGGAAAACTCAACCCTAGGCATGATCGTGCTGACCATAATCGCCGTGTTCGGCACGGCCTCTTTTTGCTTCGAGCATTTGGCCACGCGCCAGCCACGCAAGAAAAAGGTCAGGTAGCCTCAGCGGTCCGTTTCAAGGCGTCCTGACGGGTCGATATTCATGCGTGAGTGAGGTACCAGCGCCAGTCCTGCTCTCCGACTTCAGCATTGAATTGACGGAACTCGCGCCACTTGATCGCCAGGAACACCTTCAGGAATTCAGCGCCCAGCGCCTCACGTGCCCAGGTTGAGCGTTGCAGTGCCTGCAACGCTGTCAGCCAGTCGGTGGGTAGAAAATCGGTCGCCTGTTCATAGCCATTCCCCACAATCGCCGCGCCGGGATCGCTTTGATGAGTGATGCCGTGGTGAATACCCGCCAGTAACGCGGCAGCGGCGAGATAGGGGTTGGCATCGGCACCGCAAATGCGGTGTTCGATGTGCCGACTGATGGCAGGGCCGCCGGGCACGCGGAACGACACCGTACGGTTGTTGACGCCCCAACTTTTAGCCAGCGGCGCGTAACTACCGGTCTGGAAGCGTCGATAGGAATTGGCATGGGGGCAAAATATCGCCAGCGAGTCAAACAAGGTCTCCATCATCCCGCCGATGGAGTGCCGCAACAGTGGCGTACCCTGTGGGTCTTCGCTCGCATACAGGTTATTCCCGTGCTCGTCGGCCAGGCTGACGTGCAGGTGCATACCGCTGCCGGCCTGATCGCTGAATGGCTTGGCCATGAAGCACGCTTGCAGACCATGTTTGTTGGCCACCCCCTTGACCAGGCGTTTGTAACGTACGCCTTCATCAATGGCCTGGAGTGCGTCGAAACGATGCTCCAGCGTCAACTCGACCTGGCCTGGCGCATACTCGGATATCGCAGTACGTACCGGCAACCCCTGCAGCGCGCACGCCGCGTAGAGGTCATCAAGAAACGGTTGAAGCTGCTCCAGCTCGTACACGCCATAGACCTGTGGAGCAACAGGGCGTACGCCATTGGTCTGCAACGCCGGCTGCGGCCGACCGTTGACGTCGCGTTGTCGGTCCAGCAGGTAGAACTCCAACTCGACGGCCATGACCGGATGGAATCCGTCGGCTTTCAGCCGCTCAATGGTGTTCACCAGCACGTGGCGCGGGTCCGCCGGTGCGGCGGGAATACCTTGGGTCGGGTGCATGCTCACCTGCACTTGACCGGTGGGGTTGGTGCGCCAGGGTTGCAAGGTCAGGCTTCCCGCCAAGGGGTACGTCCAACAATCGGCGTCAGCAACATCCCAGACCAAGCCTGTGTCTTCTACGTCTTCACCCTGCACGGTCAAGGCGAGAATGGAACTTGGCAATGGCCGACCATTTTCGTAGATCGCCAGCAGTTCGTCGCGATGCAACAATTTGCCCCGTGGAACGCCATTCGCGTCGATAAGGAACAACTCGATGCTCAGCACTTCAGGGTGGGCGGCCAGATAATCTACGGCCTCTTTTTTATCCGCAAATTGCATGTCAAACCTCTTAGCGCTTATTCAAGCGACTGGCAGTATTTAATAACAATGGCGTTTTCAGACGTGCAGTTATGAAGCGATAACCCGCGCGCCAGGTAGGGCAAGCAGGGTGGTCAGCGCGTTATCCAACTCAGCGATCAGCCTGTCGATATCCGCATCACTTGTTTGCGGACAGCACAGGGTCATGTTGTGAAAAGGCGTGATCAGGATTCCGCGGTTGATGAGATAAAGATGCAGCGCCATTTGAAGGCTGTCATGAAAAGCCGCCTCGGCTTGCGCGCCTGTTCTTGGCGAGGTAGCACAGAATTGAAACTCACAACGCGTGCCCAACTCTGTGACAGACCAGTTCAGTTGGTGCCGCTTGAACAACTCTCGAAATCCCTGGGCCAGCCCTGAGGCCAGGGGCAACATGTGCTCGTATGCAGACTCTGTCATGACCTCTTCAAGACTGACGCGCATGCAACGCATCGCCAGGGCATTGGCGGACAGCGTCGTTCCCATGCCACTGTGGCCATGCCCGCCGCTCTCCTCGCTGATGGTCTTCTGGACGTCGCGCATAGCCGAGGCGACTGGCTCGCTAACGCCAAACACCGCGCAAGGCACGCCACCTGCAATGGGTTTACCCACCACGAAAAAGTCGGGTTTCAAATCCCACTGGCGAGTGCATCCACCGAGGCCGGTGGAAATAGTGTGGGTCTCATCAATGACCAACAGGCTGCCATATTTAAGGGTCAGCTCTCGGCACTTTTGCATGAACCCCGGATCCGGCAGGACCATGCCAATGTTCGTCATCGCCGGCTCGCACATCAGCGCGCACACATCGCCCTGGGCTAACGCCGCCTCCAGTGCGGCGACATCGTTGAAGGGGATGGATCGACTGTATTGGCTCAAGTCGTAGGCTTGGCCGACAAGACCTGAACGGTGCACTGTTTTGCCGTCGCGGTAGCGCACCATCACGTCATCCACGGTGCCGTGGTAGCAGCCATCGAACACCAGCAAGACGTTGCGCTGGGTGATCGCGCGCGCCCAGCGCAGCACATACCGGTTGGCGTCAGTCGCATTGGCGGTCACTTGCCAGTAAGGCAGCTTGAATCGCCGAGCCAGCAACTCGCCGCAGACCACCGCGTCTTCGCCCGGCAGCATCGTGGTCAAGCCATTATTCGCCTGCTCGGTTATGGCGCGGACAATAGGATCAGGTGAATGGCCAAACATCGTGCCGGTGTCGCCAAGGCAAAAGTCTACGTATTCATGCCCGTCAACGTCAGTGAAGCGCGCCCCTTTTGCACGCTGTACGAAGAGCGGCGAAGGCATCGACCAGTCGCTCATCCAGTGCATGGGCACACCGTTGAACAGATTCGCCTTGGCGCGCTCGGCCAGCGCCAGTGAAGTTGGGTTGTTTTCTATAAACCGGGCACGCTCGGAGGCGGTAAAAGCAGCAATCGCTGATTCACTAATTCCACTTTTCGACATGATCAATACCCTATGTTAATTATCAAATTAATAAAAAGTCCGTTGCTGAATGACAGCCGGATACGGCTCAAAGAACTCAACGGTTCTTTGATACATCGCGCTTTTATAAATCTCGGTTATAGCCGACGCCCAATATCGTGGATAGAGCGCGCTGGAGCGTATTCAAACTTAATAATCGCCGTGAGGGGCTTTGTTCTCGACCAGACAGTTACCGCCATCCACCACGAGGACTTCCCCAGTGATGTAACTGGCGTCAGGCGATGCCAGAAATGCAACCGCCGCCGCCACTTCGCGGGGGCTGCCTGCGCGCCCAATCGGGGTGAAGCGCCCCGCCTCGGCTTCAGCGGGCGTGGTTGAGCCCGTGGTGATCCAGCCAGGGGCCACGCTGTTGACGGTAATCCCCTGCTTGGCGACTTCAAGCGCAAGCCCCATGTTCATGCCCACCATCGCGGCCTTGGCGGCGCTATAAGCGGCTTCCCCCGGATTGCTACCTCGGGTGCCCGTGGTGGAACTGATATTGACAATGCGCCCGTAACTTCTCGCCCTCATACCGGGCAAAACGGCCCGTGTCAGAAGAAAAGCGGTCGTTACGTTTCTGGCCAGTGAAAGATTCCACTCATGCAGTTCCATCGTTGCCAATTCCGAGAAAACTTCAGGGCTTCCTTGCATGGCCATACCGGCGTTGTTCACCAGAATATCGACCCGCCCCCAGACTGACGCGGCCCATAGGCCGAATTCACGCACCTGACGTTCATCGGTGAGATCAGTTGCCCGGCCTTCAACTTCAAACCCTTCTGCGAGTAACTCTTTAACTCGATCCTCGATGCGGTTGCTGCTAGCGGTGATGATCAATCTCGCGCCCGCTGCACCCAGCCTGCGTGCGATCGCCATACCAATACCCGCTTCACTTCCGGCACCACTGATAAGTGCCACTTGCCCCCTCAAATCAGTATTTAACATGGTGTTCCCCACGTACTTAATTTGTAATGGAAGTGGAAATTAGGCTAATAAATCTGATAAATAAAGACGATCATCATCAGAAAATCTGACAACCACCATGGCGTTTACCAGTGAGTCACTGAAAGTTTTCCTTGCGGTTGTCGACAGCGGCTCCTTTTCTGCCGCCGCACGCAAATTGGGCCGGGTACCCTCGGCCATCAACATGGCGGTGTCGCAGCTTGAAGCAGAGCTGGATTTATTGCTTTTTGACCGATCAACCCGCAAAGCCATTCCTACGGCCGCCGCCAAAGCACTTGAGCCCCAGGCACGACAGGTCGCCAGCCAGTTAAACCTGCTGGACGCCCATGCTCTCCAGCTTCATCAAGGGTTGGAGGAGCGCCTGGTCCTTGCGATGGCGCCGGAGTTGCAAACAGGCGTATGGAATCGTCCGCTGTCCATTATCGCCAGCGAGTTCCCCACGCTTGAAATCGAGATTCGCTCCGCGTCCCATCCGGAGGCGATGCGCATGCTCCATGAGGGACGTGTGCAATTGGCGCTTGGATTTGAACGACCAGGGCTCGACGAGCGGGAGACGTTTCTTGAGGCGGGAAGCCAGTTGCTGGTGGCCGTTGCCTCTCCTGATCATCCTGCCGCCGCCGGCAAGAAAAGCCCCTTGAGTGAAGAGCAACTGGTCAACGTTCGGCAGATCATCGTGGCCACTGGAGGACCCACCGACTCTGATCCACGTGTTGTGCTGTCACGGCGCATTTGGCACAGCGACAATTACCTGGCAACGCTGGACCTGGTGCAGCAAGGATTGGGCTGGGCTTATCTTCCACAGCCGCTGGTACAACCCTTGATCACTTCGGGTGCATTGACGGAGGTGGTGTTTGACTACATGCCAAGTCAGATGCGGTTATGGGTCGATATCATCTGGGTAAAGAACCGCCCCCTGGGGCTCGCAGCGAGTCGCTACCTGAGCCTGATGCGCAAGATTGCCGAGGGCGAGCCGCGTCGTGTTTAAGAAAAAATACTTGCCGTATGGCTCATTGCGGCCACTGCTCAAGCAGTATCGAGACGAATTTTTCCGCTGCCGGCGAGAGCGATGCCCCGCGGCGGTAGACCAGGCCCAATGAGCGGTTTACCACTGGCTCGATCAACGGGACGCTGACCAAAGTGGGATGATCTTCCGCCGGCATGGCCAGGCTCGGCATCGCCGAAACCCCCAGCCCAGCCTCCACCAGCCCCAGCGAAGTAGAGAGGTGCTGGACTTCGTAGAACCATTGCGGCCGCCAACTCAAGCCAGACAGCGCGTGATCGAGCAGCATCCGGTTACCGCTCAGGCGCCCTACCCCGATAAGACGGTAATCGCTCAATTCAGACCAGGTGACCGAACTGCGTCCGGCCAATTCATGATCACGCCGGCACGCCAATACAAAAGGTTCGCTGACCAATGGGACGAACTCAATGTCCGGGTGCTGCCCACTCATCATATTGATACCGAAGTCGGCTTCCCCGCGCAGTACCGCTTCAAGCCCCTCATTGGCACTCAAATCCAGCAGACGGATGCGGATTTTTGGATAGCGCTCGTTATAAAGGCGGATCACTGAGGGCAAAAAATAGAATGCTGCAGTAGGGATGCACGCCAGGGTGACACGGCCAATCTGGCGTTCGGCCAATTCACGGATATTGAGAATCGACTCATCGAAGTCGTCCAGCAACCGACGTGCCTTTGGAAGAAAGTCACGGCCGACGCTCGTGAGGCTGACCTTGCGCGTGGTGCGATCAAGCAATGCGGTGCCCAACCCCTCTTCCAGCTTTTTTATCCGCCGACTGAGTGCGGGTTGAGACAGGTGCAAGGCATCAGCTGCTTCGTGAAAGCTCCCAAGTTCGGCGATTTTCACGAATGATCGGATATCGTTTAGCTCATATTCCATGTCTTATCTCGTCAGCAGAAGGCGTCAAAAAGAAATTCAGCGTAAATTTATCATTCGCAAAACGCAATAATCGCTTCAATTTTTGCATTTGAAACATTTTTTAAAGCTTGAGACTCTTGCTCCAAGAACATCAATTACACCGATTGATCAACAAGAGTCAGTGTCATGCAAAGAATTCCCTGTGTGCTGATGCGTGGTGGTACCTCAAAAGGTCCGGTTTTTCTCGACTGGGACTTGCCCGCAGCCGTTGAGGCCCGTGACGAACTGCTACTCAACCTGATGGGCTCCGGTCATGAACTGGAGATCGACGGAATTGGCGGTGGCAATCCGCAAACCAGCAAGGTTGCGATTGTCAGCCCTTCGCTGCACCCGGATGCGGACGTTGATTATTTGTTCGTTCAAGTAATGGTTTCGCAACGCCGGGTCGACAGCGCACCCAACTGCGGCAACATGCTGTGCGCGGTTGGCCCGTTCGCCATCGAACAGGGTCTGGTCAAAGCTACCCAAGAGCGCACTCGTGTGCGTATTCGCAACGTAAACACCGGCACGTTCATCCATTCCGAGGTGTACACACCGAATGGCAAAGTCAGTTATGAGGGTGATACCGCCATTGATGGCGTGCCCGGTACCGCAGCGCCGGTGCAATTGACCTTCCTGGATGCAGCCGGCAGCAAGACTGGCAAACTCTTTCCCACCGGCAACACGCAAGACGTCATCGACGGCATTGCGGTGACCTGTATCGACATGGCGATGCCCATGGTGCTCGTCGAGGCCAGCCAACTGGGCAAGCGTGGCGATGAGACCCCTGCGGAACTGGACGCTGATAAAGACTTCCTGCGACGCCTTGAGACACTGCGGCTTCAGGCCGGCTTGGCCATGGGCTTAGGCGATGTCAGCAACAAGGTAATTCCCAAGCCGGTCCTGGTGTCGCCTGCGAAAGCCGGCGGTACGATTCAGGTTCGCTATTTCATGCCACACAGCTGCCACCGCGCGCTGGCCATTACGGGCTCGATTGGTTTAGCGACCGCGTGCGTGATAGAGGGCAGCATCGTCGCGCAGATGCTCGGCGGGATCAGTACGCCGCGCCTTGAAGCGGTGCGTATCGAACACCCTAGCGGCGGAATTGATGTCGTATTGTCCTACACCGGCGTCAACGGTGAGACAATTCAAGCGTCCGTCGTACGCACCGCGCGCAGGCTTTTTTCCGGTTACGTCTACGCCACTGACTCTCAGCGCCTCGCCGGATAATTCCGGCGGTCGTTGGCATTTTTGCATCCGCACAATTCTAAAAATGGGTGATGCCATGAAAGTTGTTAAATCGCTCTACTTCCAGATTCTCTGCGCCGTGGTGCTCGGCATCGTGGTTGGGCACTTCTGGGCCCAGCAGGCCATTGCACTCAAACCGCTGGGTGACGCGTTCATCAAACTTATCAAGATGATGATTGCCCCCGTGGTGTTCTGCACCATCGTCACCGGTATCGCCGGGATGAGCGACAAACGCTCGCTCGGACGCCTGCTCGGCAAAACCATGCTGCTGTTCTTCGTCCTGACGGTGATCAGCCTATTGATTGGCCTGGTCGCGGTGTACGTGTTCCAGCCGGGCGCCGGCATGAACATTGATCCCACCCAGTTGAGCACTAAAGGATTGGCCCAATACACGGAGTCGGCCGCAAAGCTTGGGGTTGTGGAGTTTTTCATGCACATCATTCCCGAGACTTTTATCGGCGCCTTCAGTAAAGGTGAGGTGTTGCCGGTGCTGTTTATTGCGGTGTTGTCCGGCTTTGCCTTGTCGTCGCTGGGCGAGCGTGGCAAACCGGTACTCGACGTGCTCGAATCCGCCTCGCAAATGGTCTTCAAGATCTTTTCTTACCTGATGCGTTTTGCACCGGTCGGCGCTTTTGGAGCCTTGGCGTTCACTGTCGGCCAGTACGGCATCACCTCGCTGGGTTCGCTGGCGAAGTTGATCATGACCTTGTACATCGCCTGCGGCTTTTTCGTCTTCGTGGTACTGGGTAGCATTTGCCGCGCCAACGGCTTCAGTCTATGGAAACTGCTGCGCTACTTTCGGGAAGAGTTCCTGGTGGTACTCGGCACCTCTTCCACGGAACCTGTGATGCCGCGCATGCTGGAGAAACTCGAAGCACTGGGTTGCAAAAAAGGCGTCGTGGGCCTGGTACTGCCCACCGGCTACTCGTTCAACCTGGACGGCACGGCCATCTACCTCTCGTTGGCGGCGATTTTCATTGCCCAGGCCTGCAACATCGACCTGAGCCTGACGCAAATCATCACCATGCTGGCGATCATGCTGTTGTCCTCCAAAGGTGCCGCCGGCGTTACTGGCAGCGGGTTCGTGGCGCTTGCCTCGACCCTGACGGTCATTCACGACATCCCCTTGGCCGGCCTGGCATTGCTGATCGGCGTTGACCGCTTCATGTCTGAAGCGCGCGCCCTGACCAGCCTGGCCAGTAACGCTGTAGCAACGGTAGTGATTTCGATGTCTGAAAACGCCTGCCACCGCGAAACGCTGAACCGGATGCTCGACGCAAAATCTTCCGAGGCACCAGGAAACGCCTGGAAAGATTTGAAGGTCGCCAAACGCGCCTAGAGAAAACCGGATAACACCTCCCCCCTGACTTGACTGACCCCCCTCCCCGCCAGGCGCCGTTGTGCCGCCCGGCGGGTCAGGGCTCGTGCGCCTCGGCGTCAGCCATTTTTACGATAACAACAAGAGAATCGTTCTATGCTCGCTTTCCTTGGCTTGGCCATGGTGGTCGTATTCACCTTCCTCATCATGACGAAACGCTTGTCGCCGATCGTCGCACTCACTGTGGTGCCTATTGTCTTCGCGGTCATAGGTGGCTTTGGCGGCACCACCGGCAAGATGATGCTAGACGGCCTGAAAATGGTCGCACCGTCTGCCGCACTGCTGTTGTTTGCCATCCTGTTCTTCGGCCTGATGATCGACGCAGGCTTGTTCGACCCGCTGATCCGCAAAATCCTGAAGCGGGTCAATGGCGACCCGATGAAGATCGCGGTAGGCACTGCCTTACTGTCGTTGTTGGTGGCTCTCGATGGCGACGGCACAACGACCTACATGATCACCTGCGCAGCGATGCTGCCGCTGTATAAACGTATCGGCATGAACCCGATGATCCTCGCGACCATCTCCATGCTGTCGCTGAGCATCATGAGTGGCATGACGCCCTGGGGCGGCCCCGCGACACGGGCTATTGCCGCGCTGGGCCTGGATGCCGGTGAATACTTCGTGCCGTTGCTGCCGACTATGATCGGCGGCGCCCTGTGGGTGATCTTCACGGCCTTCATACTGGGTCGCGCAGAGCGCAAGCGTATCGGCAACGTGCAACTGCAAAGCGGCGGCGGCGATTGCTACATCAACGCGATTCTTGAGGACACGCCCCACAAACGTCCGAAGCTGGCCTATGTCAATCTGGTGCTGGTGATAGCGGTGATGGCGGCCCTGGTGATGGGGCTGATGCATTCCGCGATCCTGTTCCTGATCGGCTTCGTGCTCGCGCTGATGATCAACTACCCGCAATTGGACATTCAGAAAGAACGCATCCTGGCGCACTCGGGCAATGCAATGACTGTGGTGTTGCTGGTATTTGCCGCCGGGATCTTTGCCGGGATCTTCTCCGGCACAAAGATGGTGGATGCCCTGGCACAGACCCTCGTCGACTGGATCCCGCCGTCCTGGGGTCACCTGTTTCCATTGGTGGTTGCGATCACCAGCATGCCGCTGACCTTTGTACTGTCCAATGACGCTTACTATTTTGGTGTGGTGCCGATCCTGGCCAATGCCGCCGCCGCTTATGGCATCGACCCGGTGGAAATCGCGCGCGCCTCGATCCTGGGGCAGCCCGTTCACCTCATGAGTCCGCTGGTGGCCTCGACCCTGTTGCTGGTGGGCATGGTCGATCGCGATATTGGCGACTTCCAGAAAGCCACCGTCAAATGGGCTGTGCTGACCTCTCTGGTCGTCACCGCGCTGGCCTTGTTGACCGGGGCCATCAGCCTCTTCACCTGATTCACCCACAACCTCTGCTGCCTTCCATCGCGCCTCACTCACGAGGCGCGTGTCGCCCTGTACCCCAAATAACAACAACGAGTCATTTGCCATGAACCATGTGTATACCCGTCGGGCTTTGTTTTGCGCGTTAGGCCTGGTACCCGTCGCAGGGGCCAACGCCGAAGGTTTTATTGATGACAGCAAACTCAAGCTGCAACTGCGCAACGTGTATTTCAACGAGAACTTTCGCGACGAGCACGGCTTGAGCGCACGGGCTGCGCGCACCGCAAAAAGCGAACGCACCGAGTGGGCCCAGGGATTTCTGCTGGACTATCAGTCTGGATTTACCGCCGGCACCCTCGGCTTCGGCGTGGATGCCCTGGGGCTGTATGGCGTAAAGCTTGATTCAGGGCGCGGTCGCAGTGGTACCGGGCTTATGCCGGTGCATGATGACGGGCGAGCGGCCGACGAGTTTGCCAGCGCCGGCGCTACCGCAAAAGTCAGGTTCGCTAAAACCACCGTCAAGTACGGCACCTTGCTGCCCAAGACGCCGGTGCTGATTTACAACGATGCACGCTTGTTGCCCCAGACCTACCAGGGCACCCAGGTCAGCAGCACCGACATCGAGAACCTGACCGTCACCGGAGGGCATCTGGACCGTTTCAAATTACGGGACTCCACCAACAGCGTGCCGATCGTGCCTGATGGCTACAGCGGGGAAAAATCGGGAGATTTCAACTACGCCGGGGCCGAGTACAAATGGGGTAAGAATGTTCGCCTGAGCTATTTCTACGGGGAGCTGGAGAACTTTTACCGACAGAACTTCGCCGGCATCCAACACGACCTTCCGCTTGCCGGTGGCGTGCTGACCAGCGACCTGCGCTACTTCAACAGCGTTGATAGCGGCTCTGCCTACGCAGGCAAAATCGACAATGACATGCTCAGCGGCCAGTTGTCCTACGTGATCGCAGGCCATACCGTCGGAGGCGGCTACCAAACCCTTCGCGGTGATGCCGGTTTACCCTACATCAGCGGCGCAACTGTCTACTCGTTCAGTAATGCCGGCATCGGCAAATTCATTGAGGAGGATGAGAAGACCTGGATGCTCAACTACGGCTACAACTTCGCCGCCGTCGGCGTGCCCGGCTTGACCTTTTCAACGCGCTACCTGAGCGGCAATGACGGCAAGTCCACGACCACGGTCAAGGAATGGGAGCGTGATACCGAGCTGGCTTACGTTGTGCAAGCCGGCACGTTCAAGGGGCTGGGCGTGCGCATGCGCAACTATGTCTACCGTTCTGAGTTCTCCCGCGGCCGCGACAGCAATCGCCTCTACCTCACCTATGACATCGCCCTTTGGTAAGTCGACGATCGCGGCCCTTGCGGCCGCGTTCATACAGATTCAGGTGAGGAACCCCAAGCATGCTGTTTAAAAACAAAGTACTGATGCTGGTGCTGGCCCCGGTGGTGCTGTTGTCCACGGTGCTGGCGCTGACAACGAGCACCACTCTGCTGTCGAGCGCCGAGCAAGAAGTCACGGTGACTCGGGAACGCCTGCTTGATGAAAGCCGGGAGCGCTTGAAAGACTACGCCAACCTTGCCCGAACCTCAGTAGCGGAACTGTATGCGCAGGCAGAGACGGGGGACAAAGCAACGCGTGCGCTGGCGATCGCCCGACTGTCCCAAATGAAGTATGGGGACGACGGCTATTTCATCGGTTACGACAGTCAGGTCGTACGCCTGTTTCGAGGCGACAGCCGCGAAGGCGTCGGCACTAACATGAGCGACCGCAAAGACAAGAATGGAATTTACCTGAACCGGGAAATGGTGGCCGCAGCGAAGAACGACACCCACTTCGTCAATTATTCAGGCGCCCTGATCAATACGGATAAAGTCGTTCCCAAGCTTGCTTACAGCTTTTACCTGCCTGCTTGGGACATGGTCGTGGTCACCGCGATTAACCTGGACAGTATCGAAAGCCAGGTTGCCAAAGTACGAGGGGAAATCCATCAGCGCGTGCGCAGCCTTGTCTATGGGATAACCGTCATCGCCTTGGTTGCGCTCGGAATCACCGGCGTGCTCGCCTTGTTATTGGTTAAAAGCAGCCTGCGCCCCCTGTCACGGATTCGTGAGCACCTTGATGAGATCGCAGCGGGCGAAGGCGATCTGACGCGGCGCTTACCCATCAGCCGCGACGAGTTCGGCCAGGTGTCCGTGTCGTTCAATGCCTTCGCGGATAAGATTCATGGGCTGGTCAGCCAGATCGTCGGCATGGCCCGAGAGCTGAATGCATCGGTCACCCAAGTGGCCGAACAGAGCAAATGCATCGATCAGGTCATGGAACAGCAACGCCAGGAAACCGATCAGGTCGCCGCAGCAATTAATCAAATGTCATCCGCGGCGCAAGAGGTAGCCATCAGTGCTCAGAGCGCGTCAGATGCAGCAGGCGAAACCGATTTGCAGGCCCAGCACGCCAGGCAGGTCGTCAATGAAAGCATCGCCCGACTGGGCACCCTGACCGAGGACTTGTCCGCGGGAGGCGTCTCGTTGAAAAGCCTGCAAGGCGATGTAGAAGGCATTGTCACGGTGCTTGATGTCATCCGCTCGATCGCAGAGCAAACCAACCTTCTGGCACTTAATGCCGCGATCGAAGCGGCACGAGCCGGGGACGCGGGGCGCGGATTTGCAGTGGTTGCCGATGAAGTACGCGCGCTGGCAAGCCGGACGCAACTTAGTACCCAGGAAATTCAAGCGATGATCGAGCGCCTTAACCTGGCCACAACCAAGGTCGTCACTGCGATGAGCCATTCAGGCGCAGCAGGTCATGGTGCCAGCCTGCACGCGGAACAAGCCGGGCAATCGCTGGGCAAAGCGGTCGAGTTGATCGTCACTATCAATACGATGAACGCGCACATCGCCAGCGCCGCGCAAGAGCAGACGTCGGTCGCCGAAGAAATCAATCGGAGCGTCCATCAGATAGCCCACGCGATTGAAAACGTCGCAGACCAGACGCAAAGCGGCGTACACACAGTCGATGAACTGTACGCCATCGGTCATCGCCTTGAAGGCTTGTTGAGGCAATTCAAGATTTAACCGGGACGTCGGTTTGTTCAGGTCGCAAGGTTGCAAGCGCTGGGCTCATTGCCCGATATCGCCACTTACCCAGTGGATCGGCTGACACACAGCTGTCCTATCGTCGAAATGGACAACGAGTCCTACCGCCTGCAACACAGCACCTTGGCCGCCCAGAGAAAGATCAAATCGTGTGAACGAAAGCGCAAGGACGAAGAGAGTATCGAGGACGATGAGCCGTTTGAACTTCACCGTAGACACCGTTCAGCAGGCCTGCATGCGGTGGGGCCAGATGAGTCTTCAGCGAAGACACTGCTGCTAAGGTCATCCACAATTATTGGGACAACAATCAGCAATCGGCCGCGGGTCAATTTTCAAGTGGCTGGAGGTGGAATCCAGTGGATTCCAGAAACGAAAAAAGCGGCACAAGGCCGCTATTTCCGTGGCTTCCAGGCGTTCAGTGGGCCTTGGCGGAAGCAAATATGGCGCAGCGGACGGGACTCGAACCCGCGACCCCCGGCGTGACAGGCCGGTATTCTAACCGACTGAACTACCGCTGCGCGTAACACATGAAGCGAATGGTGGGTGATGACGGGATCGAACCGCCGACCCTCTGCTTGTAAGGCAGATGCTCTCCCAGCTGAGCTAATCACCCTTCGTCTCGGTGTGGCGCGCATTCTACGGAGCGACCCTAGGTCTGGCAAGCACTTTCTTAAATCTTTTTTTTGAGGCCTTCCAATGGCTTAGGCAGGGTTGGCCTGGGGCGCTATCAAGAGAATAATGCCCCCCTTTGTATAAAGGAGAGACTCACCCCATGTGGTTCAAGAACCTGCTTATCTATCGCCTGACCCAAGATCTGCCTGTTGATGCCGAGGCGTTGGAAGCGGCCATGGCCACCAAACTGGCGCGCCCTTGTGCAAGCCAGGAGTTGACCACTTACGGTTTCGTCGCGCCTTTCGGTAAAGGTGAAGACGCTCCCCTGGTCCACGTCAGCGGTGACTTCCTGCTGATTGCCGCGCGCAAGGAAGAACGCATCCTGCCGGGCAGCGTAGTGCGTGACGCACTTAAAGAGAAAGTCGAAGAGATCGAGGCCGAGCAGATGCGTAAGGTCTATAAGAAGGAACGCGATCAGATCAAGGATGAAATCATCCAGGCCTTCCTGCCACGCGCATTTATCCGTCGCTCGTCGACCTTCGCCGCTATCGCGCCGAAACAAGGCCTGATCCTGGTCAACTCGGCCAGCCCGAAACGCGCCGAAGACCTGCTTTCCACCCTGCGTGAAGTGATCGGCACCCTGCCAGTACGCCCACTCACCGTAAAAACCGCGCCAACCGCGATCATGACCGACTGGGTCACCACCCAGAAACCGGCCGATGACTTCTTCGTCCTCGACGAATGCGAGCTGCGGGACACCCACGAAGACGGCGGCATCGTGCGCTGCAAGCGTCAGGACCTGACTGGCGAAGAAATCCAGTTGCACCTGACCACCGGCAAAGTGGTGACCCAACTGTCCCTGGCCTGGCAGGACAAGCTGTCCTTCATGCTCGACGACAAGATGACCGTCAAGCGCCTGAAGTTCGAAGATCTGCTGCAAGATCAGGCGGAACAGGACGGCGGCGACGAGGCACTGGGTCAACTGGATGCGAGCTTTACCCTGATGATGCTGACCTTCGGTGAATTCCTGCCGGCGTTGATCGAAGCACTCGGCGGCGAAGAAACGCCACAGGGCATCTAAGCCGTTTGAAGATCAAAATGTGGGAGGGGGCTTGCCCCCGATTACGGTGTTTCAGCTACGCACATGCTGGCTGACATACCGCCATCGGGGGCAAGCCCCCTCCCACATTTGATCGCATTTGCACTTCAAGAATCTAACAACAAGGACACCCCCATGCGCGCACTCGCCGCCTTGAGCCGCTTCGTCGGCAATACCTTCGCCTACTGGGTGCTGATTTTCGCCGTGCTCGCCTTCCTCGAACCGAGCTGGTTCATCGGGCTGAAAAGCGCCATCGTCCCGCTGCTGGGTCTGGTGATGTTCGGCATGGGGCTGACCCTAAAACTCGAAGACTTCGCCGAAGTCGCACGTCACCCGTGGCGCGTGGCACTCGGCGTGGTTGCGCACTTTGTGATCATGCCGGGTGTGGCCTGGCTGCTGTGCCAGGCATTCCACCTGCCGCCGGAAATTGCCGTCGGCGTGATCCTGGTCGGTTGCTGCCCAAGCGGCACATCGTCCAACGTGATGACGTGGTTGGCCCGGGGCGACCTGGCGCTGTCCGTGGCCATCGCTGCTGTCACCACCCTCCTCGCCCCACTGCTCACGCCAGCTTTGATCTGGCTGCTGGCCTCGGCCTGGCTGCCGGTATCGTTCATGGAGCTGTTCTGGTCGATCCTGCAAGTGGTGCTACTGCCGATCGTGCTTGGCGTGATCGCGCAGCGCGTACTTGGCGAGCGAGTTCGCCACGCGGTGGACGTATTGCCACTGGTGTCGGTGGTGAGCATCGTGATCATCGTCGCGGCGGTGGTTGCCGCCAGCCAGGCGAAGATTGCCGAATCTGGCCTGCTGATCATGGCCGTGGTGATGCTGCACAACAGCTTCGGCTACTTGCTGGGCTACTTCACTGGGCGACTGTTCAAGCTGCCGTTGGCACAACGCAAGTCGCTGGCACTGGAAGTCGGCATGCAGAACTCTGGGCTGGGCGCCGCGTTGGCCAGTGCGCATTTCTCGCCACTGGCGGCAGTGCCGAGTGCACTGTTCAGCGTCTGGCACAATATTTCCGGGGCGTTGCTGTCGACGTACTTCCGACGCATGAGCGAGAAGGAAGACCGTCGCATCCTGGAGAACACCCCGCAAACTTGATCGCCCGATCCGTTTTCGGCACTCTACGGGCTTCGCGGGGACGACCTCGCGACGCCAACGAGCGTTGAATCCGGGGACGACCCCGCCTGAAGAAGCGAGGTCATCATGTCCTGGATCATTCTGTTTTTTGCCGGGTTGTTTGAAGTCGGCTGGGCCGTCGGCCTGAAGTACACCGACGGTTTCAGCAAGCCACTGCCCACCGCCCTGACCATCACCGCCATGGCTATCAGCCTCGGCCTGCTGGGGCTGGCCATGAAGGAACTGCCACTGGGTACCGCCTACGCCATCTGGACCGGGGTGGGTGCGGTGGGCAC